>NZ_JBEWSZ010000001.1:3903623-4203901 GCF_040537815.1 Mesorhizobium shangrilense | reverse complement strand
CAACCCAGCGATGCGGTGGGCTTTGCCAATGATATCGATTCCTTGCTGACCGCCAGCGCGGGTGAGGTGGGCAACGCCCCCGGCATCCGATCCCTAATGCGCAAGGATCGGGAGCCCGCTTCCGTCTACAGTTATGTGTTCGGCCTCGAGTATCTGGAGCCGAAATATACCTTGATGTTCCAGGACACACCAATCGAGCAGCTCTCCCCTGGGCAGCGGGGCGCGCTCCTCCTTATATTCTATCTACTGGTTGACAAAGGACGGAATCCAATTGTCCTTGACCAGCCTGAGGAGAATCTCGACAACGAGACGGTGGTTAGTCTCCTGGTCCCCGTGCTCAACGAGGCGAAGAGATCCCGCCAGATTATTATGGTGACCCACAATCCCAATCTCGCTGTTGTCTGCGATGCGGAGCAGATCATCCACGCGACATTTGATCGAAAGAGTGGCCCCTCGATCTCCTACAATGCAGGGTCGATCGAAGATGGAACAATCAACAAGGCAGTCGTCGATATCCTGGAAGGCACCAAAATTGCCTTCAACAATCGTGGCCAAAAATATCACTGAACGACAGGTTCGAACTCGGCGACTCCCGATCGACACTTCGCAGGCTTAAAGACAGGCTGGGACTTCAGCGAGCCCATAGCGCTGTTACCTCCGCATGATGTAAGCAGTTTGCACCACGCTCGCAGTATGTGCCACTCGCGTATAACTTCAGTCAGGTCGGCTTGTGAAAAGCGGACTCGCCCTGGCGAAAGTACACATGAAGGCTTTGCGCCCAAAGAGGCCGTTCGGATGCGCATTTCTGAATAGCCGGGACGGGCCGAAATCTGCCGGCCGCTTTCGACACACATTCGACTGAAGTGGACATTGGGCAAACGACCCAAGCTAGCCTTGCCCAAGCCATCCCGGTCCGTCAAGAAGCGGTCGTTGCGCAATGAGGTTGTTAGGGCCAGTATCAGCCATACGAGCAGAATTCCATCGCGCTCGCCCCGTCAATCACAGCGAGTAGCAATGAGTCAGCCAGAAGCCACAATGCTCGCCGCCATCATCGCCGCGGCTGCAACAGTCATTACGCTAATTTTAACCGTGATGAATAAGCGTGGCGAGGAATATAGGACGGCTCAACGCGACGTAATTGCAGAGGATCTTAAATCAATTGGAAAAGCAGTACATGAAGTAATCGCGTTATCAACCATCCAACGAAAAGTAATGGGTAGTCCTCAGCATGCGGAAAGATACCGTGCCGCAGCTGAAGCAGCGAAGCGCCTGAAAGAAAAGCGGCTTGATGTTCGCTATACGTTGTGGGGACTCGACGAGGCCTTTCGTACTTTGGCGCGCTTGCCGGATTGGCTAGGACACGCAAAGCCTGCTCCCGATGTCGCGACACATATTTTAGCAGACGGTAAGGCGCTTGGTGTTCAGATCGATCTTGCTGTCCGAAACGCTTATGTTACCGGCGCGCCTCCCGGAATTTGGCGGCTTTTTCGCGTGATGCGCGCAGTCAAGCGCTTCAGAAAAAGATACGAATCTTTCTCTGCCTCCCGCGCTTAGATTACATGGACACGGCACAACAAGATGTTTTTGCTACTGAAAAAGTAGCCAGACCGGGTCGCAACCTTAGTAAGATCTCAGTTCCCTCTTCGAAGAGTCAGCATGTCGAGGCATGGACTGATACTGATCTGAATGCCGTCGGCCTCGACACCCGCATCACCAGCACCTATGCGAGATCGCCAGGACGGTTGTGCCTGGCGTCATGATCCACGAGCTTGGATAGCTGCGCGGCCAATGTCCGGCTGATTTTCAACACTCTTGCAAACGAAATTTTTAGGCACGCGCTTGCCGCGCATGATGTCCCAATCCGACAGAGGCTTTCCTGTCATTGTACCGCACTGCACAATATAAAAACTGCGGTGTGAGCCCATAGTCGTCTGAAGTTTAATAGACCGCTTTTTTCTTGCAGGTGGCGCTTGCGTAGGCTCTATTTGTTTCGTTTTACAGGGGGCACAATTGTCAGACGTCGAAAAATCTGTCTTCCAAAGTGACCTCCCTTTAAAGGAGAAACTCGAGCGCGCCAGGATGGAGTTGCTGGACCTTTCAGCCCGCAATCGCCTTCTGAATGTGCCTAGGTTCTCAAAAAGCGCGAAGACAATCGATGTCGTCGATGAGAGGTCTTCAGAAATCTACCGGCTTCTGGTGAACGAAGGGAAGGCGTTCACATTCCTGGCGGGGAAGCCTGACCGGTCGAAGGCCGGTCAGGAAGATAGCGGGGTTCCGGACGAAGAGATCGACTATTCCCCAGTTACCCTTGCCCAACCTGAGGACGATGAAGGCGACGACAGAGGAGTGTCTGCGCGGCATTCGGACACCAAGCTGCAAACGCGGATGACACCAACTGGCTTGCAACGACGTCTCCTCGACCTCTACCACGATGCCCGGACACTTGAGGAGGAGCAGGGGGTTAACATCCTCTTCTTGGCGCTCGGCATGCTGAAGTGGGTGGACCCGAACAACAAAGAGAATATCCGGCACGCTCCGCTCATACTTGTGCCGGTTCGGCTCGAACGAGGGGCGGCCGGGGAAAGGTTCCGACTAAGGGCTCGACCGGAGGATCATACTGCAAATCTCTCCCTTGAGGCCTATCTCGACCGACTGCACAAGCTCGCCATGCCTCCTTTCGAAGCGGGAGACGATTTCGATGCCTCGGGTTATCTTGATGCTGTCGCGCAAGCAGTCTCGACCAAGGAAGGTTGGGAGGTGTTCCGCGACGACATGGTGCTTGGGTTCTTCTCGTTCGCGAAGTTCCTGATGTACCGTGACCTTGATCCGGACATTTGGCCGGACGGCGCAAAGATTATCGACCAGCCAAAGATTCGCTCGCTTCTTTCAGATGGCTTCGAGACGCGTGAGCCGCTGATGTCCGACGACATCGCGATCGATCCGCATATCGCGCCGGCCGACATGCTGCATATCGTCGACAGCGACAGTTCTCAGACACTCGCGATCCACGACGTGAGGAATGGCCGCGACCTTGTTATCCAAGGTCCGCCAGGGACAGGAAAATCGCAGACGATCGCGAACATCATCGCGTCGGCGGTGGCTGACGGCAAAACCGTGCTGTTCGTGGCCGAAAAGATGGCCGCGCTGGAGGTCGTGAAGCGACGGCTTGACACTGCCGGGGTGGGGGACGCTTGCCTCGAGCTCCATAGCAACAAAGCGAACAAACGCATGATGCTGGAGGAACTGCGCCGCACCTGGCATCTTGGATCACCTCGGGGACAGTTTCCCTCGTCGCTGACCGACCACCTCCTTGAGGCACGGGATAAGCTGAATGCTCATGCTGCCCTCATGCACGTTTCGCATGGGGCGTCCGAACTCACCCCCTACCAGGTTCTTGGCCAACTGATCCGGCTCAAGCAGCAGGGGCAAAGACCCGTAGATATCCAGCTTGATGGCGCTACCGACTGGCCGGCTGACGCTGTCTCAATGCGTCGACGGCTGCTGGACGAGGTTTCTCAGCGAATCGACGAGATCGGCCTGCCGATCCATCATCCCTGGCGAGGAGTGGGTCTCGACGGCGTGCTCTCCACCACCGTCGAGAGGCTGGTTCCTCGCATTGAATCCTTACTGTCTCAGGCGGAGGCGCTCCGGGAACACCTTGCGACCATCGCCAAGGAGATTGAATCGGAACCTCCGCAGATCCTCCATGACAGCAGCCCAGTGCGGGATCGCGCCGAACTTCTTGCGGCGGCGCCTTCGTTTCCTCCCGAGGCGCTGGCCTCGTCCTCATGGGATGACCAGGCAAAAGAAATCTCATCACTGCTATGGATAGGTGCCGACTACGCGCGCAAGTCCGCGGGACTCTCTGAGCACTTGGCGATGGGGGCTGTAGACACTCCCATCGAAGGTCTTGAGACTGAGCTCGCAAAGCTCCCCTCGGAGTTTCCCAAAGAGGGATTCGTCCGCGCACGACAGCTCACCATTCTGCTACCGCGGCTGAAGCAAGAGGCTGAACGGCTGAATCAGGAGCTAGGATCGACAGTCCTGCCGGACACGCTGACAGGTCTCCTAAGACTGGTCGTGACTGGCGAACGAGTAGCGGCTGCTCCTGACGCCAGTCCTGAGGCCTTCGCGGCCACCGTCTGGGACTCCGGACTTGAGCAGGCTGGCGATCTAGCGGACAGTGTTGCGACGCTCGAAGCCGTTCGCGCCGGACTCCAAGGGAAGGTCGTAGACGCCGCGTGGAGCACCGACGTGGCCACGACACGGCAGGCGCTTGCCACCCACACGGGAATCTTAAAAGCGTTGAACAGCGACTACCGTCGGGCGACAGCACTTATGCGCTCCATTGTAGTCGATCCCAAAGCTCCTATGGCTGACTTGATTCATCTGCTCGACCTTTTGATGAAGGGACAGGCGGCCGCTGCAAGGATACGCGAGGGCGACGCTTTTGGCCGATCTGCCTTTGGCGGGGATTGGCGCGGGGAGCGGTCGTCTTCTGCACCGCTCCTGGCATTGGTCGAGTGGATGCGGACGTTACGGGGGCTGGGCTCGGAACCTCGACTCATCGCGGGCCGAATGGCGGAACGCTCCGAGGCTGGCGCGCGTGCAGAGCGGGTTCGCAAGGTTATCGAAATCGGCCGGCCTATCATCGAAGGTTTCTGGAACGATCTAGGGCATCTCGCTTCGTCCACGCTGGGTAACGTGACTTCCGCCGAGCGTGCAGTATTGGACCTAGTGGAACCGAAGGCGCGAGCCGTGACCCGAGCGGACGAACTGTCGCGGCAAGTTTTAGCAGCTGCTCCAGATCTGGTCGTAGATCGTCTGGAACTCGTCCGCGGTCTAGGGCAACTACAGGAGCTTGCTCAGGCGGTTGACGCCGCCGACGCTCTTGGGAATTCGGCGTTCGGCTCGGCGTGGGCCGGCCGTATGTCCAACTGGACCGCGCTGGCCGACGGCGAACTGTGGCTCAGGCAGAATGGCGCGCTACGACATCTAGCTGCGCGGCTGCCCGAACGGGTTGAGCTCGCGGCATCGGCTCGTGCGGCGCACACAGTGGCCCAGGCGGTGGGCGGGGAACTCAAGGCCCTTGCAGGAGACTTGACCGCCGATGCGACTTCCTTGTTCGGAGCACAGGACTTTTCGGAGGTCGAAATATCCGAGGTCATTTCGAGGCTGAACTCCTGGCTTGAGCATCTGGAACAGCTCTCGAAATGGGTTGCTTACCGGGAACGATCCGACAGTGCGCGAAAGGCGGGGCTCGGTGAGTTGGTAGATGCCTTAGCCAAAGGTCAGGTGGCCACTGGATCGGCGCGCTCGACGTTCGATATGGCCTACTACGAACGGGTACTAACGGCGATGGCGGCAGAGCAGCCGGAGCTAGCGAGGTTCGACGGTGAACTACATTCTAGAGCTGTGCGCGACTTTGCTGACCTGGATCGACAAAGAATCAAGGCTGGTGCCATTGAGGTAGTAACCGCCCATCATCGAAAAATTCCTCCGAGAGATGGCGGAGCTGGACCGGTCGGACTGCTTCGTTCGGAGATGGCGCGCAAACGCGGCCATATGCCTATACGACAGCTAATGCAAAAGGCAGGTCCTGCGATCCAGGCGCTCAAACCTGTGTTCATGATGAGTCCGCTGTCCGTGGCACAGTTCCTGTCACCTGGGCGAATATCTTTCGACCTGCTGGTAATGGATGAGGCTTCGCAGATACAGCCCGTGGACGCGCTGGGCTCGATAGCCAGAACCAAACAGGTCGTTGTCGTTGGCGACGAACGCCAGCTGCCTCCCACGACATTCTTCGCCAAGATGACGGGATCGCAATCTGAGGACGACGACGGGGAAGGTGCTCAGGTTGCCGACATTGAAAGCATCCTCGGCCTGTTCACAGCCCGTGGCCTGCCGCAGCGTATGCTCCGCTGGCACTACCGCAGCCGCCACCAGTCCCTGATCGCCGTCTCGAACAGCCAGTTTTACGAGAACCGGTTGTTCATCGTCCCGAGCCCCTATACCCAAGAGGCAGGTATGGGTTTGCGATTCCATCATGTGCCGGAAGGAGTCTTCGACTCCGGCGGCACAGGAACAAATCCTGTCGAGGCCCGAACCGTAGCCGAGGCGATCATCCGCCATGCTAAGTCGAATCCTCACGAGTCCCTTGGTGTTGCAACGTTCTCAGTGAGCCAACGTCGTGCGATTCAGGATGAACTTGAAGCGCTGCGCCGGCTAAATCCTGACACCGAAGAGTTCTTCCACGCTCATCCGAGCGAACCGTTCTTCGTCAAGAACCTCGAGAATGTTCAGGGCGATGAGCGTGACGTCATCATGATCTCAGTGGGTTACGCGAAGAATGCGCAGGGCTACATGGCTATGCGCTTCGGCCCTCTTGGAGCGGAAGGCGGTGAGCGACGGCTAAATGTCCTGATAAGTCGTGCAAAGCGTAGTTGCGAGGTCTTTGCTTCCATAACCGACGAGGACATCGACCTAGAGCGGGGCAAGGGAAAAGGCGTCTTCGCCTTCAAGCTCTTCCTGCATTATGCAAGGACGGGACGGCTGTCGCTCGCCCAGGTTACTACTCGGGAGATGGATTCCGTCTTTGAAGAGCAGGTAGCCAACGCCCTGATCGAGAAAGGTTACCAGGTTCACGCCCAAGTGGGCATCGCAGGCTTCTTTATTGACCTTGCCGTTGCCGATCCAGACCGGCCAGGGCGTTACATTCTTGGTATCGAATGCGACGGGATAGGATATCACTCATCACGCTCGGCTAGGGACCGCGACCGTCTCCGGCAAGCAGTCCTGGAGGATCATGGCTGGATCATCCACCGCATTTGGAGCCCTGACTGGTTCCAGCGACCTCGCGAGCAGCTGGAGCGCACCGTATTGGCTATTGAGGCTGCGAGGAAGGAACTTGATGCTCGCCTCGAGTTGGGTCTCCAGAGGCATCGCGCTGTGACCGTCGAGGTTGTTACCGTCGACCGAGGCAACGTGACGGAAATCGGTTTGGAAAACGCAAAAGAAGCCGAGAAACCGCATCGAGCCTATGAGGAGATTGAACTGAAGCGACCCGGCCCCTTCGAGCTTCATGAAACACCAACCGGCATGATGGCCGGACTGGTCGAACAAGTCGTAGCGACGGAAGCGCCAATTCATCTTGACGAGGTGGTTTCTCGAATCCGAGATGCGTGGGGTTTGCAGCGCGCGGGCGGTAGGATTCAGGATGCCATTGAGCGAGGGTTAATCATAGCTGAGAGCCGTGGCGCAGTGGCCCGGCGAGGAAATTTTTGTTTCAAGCCTGGTGCATCGGTCTCTCTAAGGGATCGAAGTCAGACGATGTCTCCCGGCTTGCGGAAGCCCGAAATGATTGCCCAGGAGGAGATCGCTGAAGGTGCGATCGAGATAGTGACATCGAACCTTGGGGCGACGGAAGAGGAGATCGCCGTGAGGGTTGCCCGGATGCTCGGGTTCAAAGCTACCAGCGCACAATTGCGATCAGTGATCTCGGCAGCCGTCTCGGATCTTGTTGTCAAGGGTATGCTGAGGTCGGAAAACGGATTGCTAGTCGCCGATAGCGCCCGCCAACTTTAGCGTTTCCCAGCGGGTGTCCCTAGGATTACCTTATGCTTAGAATCGGCGCCAAAATGCAGTTGAGTGGCTCCGATCTCGTCGGACATTTGAACTATGGTCACTTGACTGCATTCGATCGTCGCTGATGGCGCACTCGAGAAGCACACGTATGGGATCCGTTGTTGCAGCTGAATCAAAGGTTTTCGGGACCAGCAAGTTTTTTCTGACTTTCAGTCAGGTCGGCATGTGAAAGCAGCTTCTCTCTGGTGAAAGGGGCACTTGATGGCTTTGCGCCTCAAAACAGTCTTTAGCGACTGCCTTGAATTTTTCAGAACTGAACATCCCCAGTTGCAGGTTTCGCGCAAGATCGCTACCGCTTCAGGCAATTCCGCTGAGAAAGCCTCCGTTCGTTGCAGTTGGAGAGATGTTTTCGATTTGGCGCATCAGATCGGCGGCGGTGCCGGAGTTTGACGGGGCGCTAGTTGAGACAACTAGCGATTGTCTGATAGCGAGACGCAGAACTCTCCGGTGGCCGATGACTTTGATAGAACCAGAAGCGGAGGCCAGGCTTGTCCATCGGCCATGAACACACCCACAGCGCAGATAGGGAGAACGTTCGATCGCTACTGGACGGGGGTTGCTCCGATTTTTTTGCGAGCACGATTGGCCGCGCACTTTCGTCTTACAGCCCGGCTGAAAATTAGGCAGCTATATCTGTCTGCGCTAATATAAAAATATAGCATCCCCCAGCGCAGCAAGCCGCTGCGCTTTCACGCTCTTCAAGGGGACTCTATGATCAACGTCAAGTCTGCCGTGCCACTCGGCATGTGCCTGTTGCTGACAATGCCGGCCTTCGCGGCGGATGTGGTTGAAACGCCACCGCCAGCCGTCCCAACCTGGACGCTTGGAATCGAAGGGGCCCCGGAGTTTTATGCGATCAACAACGGCAGCAACGCCGCCAGGTCGCTTGCCGACACCTACTTCAAGTTCAGCGTCTCGCACACTTTTGAAAACAACTTTGTCGGCGGCGTATTTTTCCAGCCAACCTTCAAGACCGGTGGAAAGACACAGTTCTACGGCGAGGCAACGCTCGGTTACAAGATCAAGCTCACCGACAGTTTCACGCTGACCCCGAGTTTGGGCCTCGGCTACACCTGGCATGACACTGGCATTGTCAAAGGCTCGGACGCAAATGCCCAGCTTCCATACTACGCTCTGTACCTGGCCGGTGACTGGAAATTGGATAAGCAGTGGACCTGGAACGTCTTCAATCTGCGTTATCGCAACGCGTTCAATGCCACCTGGGAGACGCCGAAGGTGACAACCGGCGTTACATACAACATAGACACGTACAACGCTGTCTATGCCAACGTCGGATACTCCTGGAAAAAAGCCGAGACGACCAAGGCTCCTTATGATCAATTGGCCGCCGACAAGATCAGCTTCGCGATCGGCTACAAGCATTCCTTCTAGGAAACCAGTGCGGCGCTGACTTTCATCGGCTACCGCGACTAAGACGGCTGCCAACAAAATCAGCAGGAGCGATCGTTCCTGCTGATAAGGCGGCCAGTCTAACTATAAGCGTCGTAGTGACCTTGTTCCAAAGCTCTTGCCACGAAACAATCCGAGACATAGCCTTTTCGTTTGAATGTCAGCTATTCAAATGACGGACGCCGGAAGCAGTCAGTCCCCCTCTCGGCCCAAACAGGACGCCTATTGTCTAGCGGTGAGCGTTGGCAGGTGACATTCAGTCAGTAGGCGCTTCGCCTCGGATGGGTGCGGTATTAGCAAACCGACTGCTTGCTGCCCTTTACTCACACATACACCCCTGCTCCGCAGTGGACAGATTGGCCATTGCCTTGGCGTTGGCGCCGATGGCCGACCTGTGGCCGTTGCCTATACGGCGCTGCCAGTTTGGGATTTGCGTAACAAGCCCGCCGCGGTATCAAAGAAGGCCTTGGCGGCGGCAGAGTTGTCGAAACGGCCTGCGTCGAAGGCAAGCGCATCGTGCATGGGGAGCGCGGCCGAGAAGAGAAATCCCTGCGCGATCACACAATCAAGCGACCGCAGGATCAGGCGATCCGCGTCCGTTTCGACCCCTTCGGCCACCACCTCTATTCCCAGCGTTCGCCCGAGATCGATGACTGCTTTGACCAGGGCCTGATCTTCCAAGGACTTGGCTAGATCGCGGACGAAGTCCTTGTCGATCTTGATCTTGCGGATGCGGCTGTCCTTCAGCGAAACCAGCGTCGAAAAGCCGGTGCCGAAATCATCCAGCACAATTGATATGCCTGCGTCCGCCAGGCGTCCTAGCTTTTCGTCAACTCTGTCGCGATCCACGGGCGCTTCTTCCGTGATCTCTATCTCGAGCATCGCCACCGGGACATTCTTCGCCCTGAGGCCGTCCAGTATCATTTCATCGACATCGCCTGCTTCAAGCTCGCGTGGCGAGAGATTCATCGCGACCCGAACATGCTGGCGTCCATTTCTCACAAGCTCTTCGATCATGGAGCAGCAGTTGAGAAATACCGTTTCCGATAGCAAGGAAAGCAGCCCGGTTTCACGCGCTGCGGTGACGACCTCAGGCGGGGAAATAGCCCCATGAACCGGGTGTTTCCACCGCAGGAGCGCCTCGAAGCCGACGACCGCATTCGTGTCCAGTCGCACCAAGGGCTGGAACCATGAGCAAAGAGTGCCGGATTCTATGGCTCCGCGCAGATCGCGCTCAATGCAGTGCTTACGTTCGAGCCCGCGATCGAGTTCGGCATCGAAGAGACGGTATTCGTTCCTGCCACTGCGCTTGGCCGCGTAAAGCGCGAAGTCTGCCCGCAGCAGCATCTCCGTCAATCGGGGTCTCTCTGACACATAGATGCCGATCGAAGCGCCGACGCGCACCGAATTCAACGCCGGATCCAGATTTGCAATGGCCGCGATGATCGAGGATGCAAGTTCGTCGGTTGAATGCACGGATCTGCTGGCGGGAAAGAGCAGCACGAACTCGTCTCCACCGATGCGCGAAATAGTTGCCCCTGGCGGCGCATGGTTCTCTATTCTGCGCGCAACCGTGACCAGCAGTTCGTCACCGATATTGTGACCATAGGTGTCGTTGACGGATTTGAAGCCGTCCAGGTCGACCAGCATGGCCACGAACGGACCGTCGGTGAGTCCGAGCTGGCGGATAGCCTGCTCAAGCCCGTACCTATTGAGCAAATTCGTCAACGGATCCCGTCTGGAGTTTCGTTCCATCTCGGTGGCGAACGCCTTCGCCTCGTATTTGAGGCGGCTCGCCTCGCGGAAGCGGGCTTGTCCGATAAGCGAGCTTCTGATCATTCCACCGAGAAAGAGCAGGACTGTGAAGGCCAGAACATAATTTTCGATATCGCCTTTCGCCAAAAGGCATCCGATGGTGACCACAAGTGGCAGCGTCATGAAGTTGATCGAGGCCGGGGCGTATGATGTTCCGTAGGTGACCGAACCGGCCGACGCGCCTGCGAGAACGATTAAATAGATCGGCGCTTGGTGAGTGGTGTATCCATCGGTCAGCACTGCCAGGAAAGACCAGGCGATGCCCGAGGCCAGAGCCAACATCCCATAGGAAGAAAGTCGTGCACCGACCGGTTTCAACCTACTGTCGGCTTTGCCTGATTGGGCGAGGGCAAGCGCTATGCGTGCGCCATTTATTACGCCGACCGCTGCAAACCACAGCACCGCCGCAAGGCCGCCGCCCGAAAGCATCTGCACGGCCAGGATCAGCGCCGATAGGATCGTGCCGATAGGCATCGAAATGAAGATCCCCGTCCTTAGATCAGCGAACTGATCTCGGAGAATCCCGGCTTCCACGGTTTCACTTTGCCCTTGAGAGACTGAACCTTGAACAGGCTTGGAATACCTCATAGTGACAAATCGCTAGACCAGTGGGATGAAAATCGCGTTAAGGATTTCAGCGGCTTACAGTGCAATCGCTCGATTAACGGCGAGCCGTGACTCCACTCGTAGAAAGACCTCTCCGAGATCGTGACGCCCGATGTTGGCAGAGCTTCGGCAGCCATATTCGCTCAGACATGCGAGTTGAGCCGCGTTTGCCGGGATGCGACGGCGGTAGTTCTGACGCCGGTGCCTTCGCTAACTTAGCCACGGCACCGTCAGCGACCGCCCCCAGAGAATCCTAAAGATGCATCGAGACATCGTCGATGCGACCGAGTCGGGCGACGTTGATCGGGCTGCGGCTGTGGCGCGCCTTCATCCCCTTCCGCCTGAAGAAGGCCCCGAAGTCCAGATGGGCGCACTCAAGCCATACCTCACGAAAGTACGCGAGCCATGACCGACATTGATTTCGCTGGAATGGCAGAAGCGGCACCGGTGCTGAGCTGCACCGGCCTCATCAAGCGCTTTGGAGGAACCCCAAAGCGAGAGTTCGCGGAACGCTATCCGCACGAATTCTCGGGCGGCCAGCGGCGGCGCATCGCAATCGCTAGGGCGCTGGCACCCAATCCTCAGATCGTGGTCGCGGATGAGCCGGTTTCCGCACTCGATGTCACCATTCAGGCGCAGATCCTGGATCTTCTCGCGGACCTGAAGAAGCACGAAAATCTTTCCTATCTCTTCATTTCCCACGACATGACCGTTGTCGAGCGTCTCTGCGACCGCATCGCCGTCATGCACCGTGGACGGCTCGTAGAGTGCGGACCTGTCAGAGCCGTCATCGAAAATCCGCAGCATCCCTACACCCGAAACCTGCTGGACGCCGTTCCGCGCTTCGGCCGGCGGCGGACCGGGCAGAAGCCGATTCCCGTCCGTTTGTCGCAGCATGACGACGGCGATACCTTCATGACCGTGGCGGAGGGGCACACGGTGCTTCAGGCCGCCAGCTTCTGAAGCACGACATGCGTATGTCTTCCTACCATGGATAAGTAACCTATGGCGCGATTCCGGGAACGCCGTATCCCCGCCCGCCCGCGCATTTCTACTATCCGCCGTGGTGAGCAGAGCATTGACGCAATGATCGCGAACCTAGTGCCGCGATGCCGTAGTTAGGGATCAGCGGCGTTACGTTGCCGGCGGCCGAGCCCGGGACGAGGTACTGAACTTCGGTCTCGGGCTGCCTGAAGCAATCAGGCGGCCTTGAGTTCCTTAAAGGCTTTCTCGAAGGCGTCCTTGATCGGCTTGGATACATCCTGGGTCGCTCTCATTGTCACAGCCTGAAAGTCTCTGGCCTGTTCGACGGACTTTTCCATCTGCTTGCGCAGGAAAGCGGTCTGCAATTCGACGAACTCGGACAGCGACTTCACGGCAGCCAGTGCTTCGAGGTGCGTGAAGTAGGCTTCAGCATTCGCGCGCAGAGCCGCAACTGCTTTCAGGGACACATCGTTGCCGGCGGTCTTGACCATTTCAAAGGTCGACTCAAGAGCCTTTTGAGTGGTTTCGGCGTCCGAGCTCAATTTGGAAAATGCTTCCTTCGACTGCTCAACGCCCTGCTCGGCGACGGCGCGGACTTGCTCGGTAGCCTTGGACGGGTCGAAGGTGGGGAATTCGACGTTTTCGATCGTTTCGGTCTTGCCGGGGATCTTGGACATTTTTCCATCCTTTTCCAGGGGCGGCCTCAAAACAAAGCCGTCGCCTAAATGTACGAAACCGTCGCAACGGATTTATGAAGCTGACATGAATTTGCGCGAGTGGGCCGCGCCGGGACTGCGCAAATGATTAGCCCCGACTTCAGCTCGTCGCGGTCGTCGACCGGGCGTCCTGTTGCCTGTGTGGAGCGCTACTTCACGTATTGTTAACGCTCTTCCTACACCGGGCTTTATGAACCTCGCCGTAAGTCTGTGCCAGCGAGGTATGGATGGAAACGACGGCCTTCATTGTCGGTGCGGCAAGGACGTTCGGCCTTGCGGCCTTGATTGCCATGGCGTTCGGCTGGGCAATCGCCGGCACGGAAAAAGGCCTGTCGCGAGGATTGTCCGTTGGGCTCCTTTTCAGCATGGGCGGCGTCCTGTCGATGAGCGATCCGTTGGTGTTTGCGCCAGGCGTGATTTTTGATGCTCGATCCGTGGTCATCGGCCTTTCGTTTCCCTTTGCTGGCCTTCTGGGAACGCTTGTCGTCACGATTTGCCTGGGCGCTTATCGCTTATGGCTTGGAGGTGCCGGCGCCGAGTCCGGATTCCTTGGCATTTGCATAGCGGCGATGGTGACGATCGCATTTGGTCGCATTCCCAAGACGGTTCTGCGCTATGGGTGGAAGCGCAATGCGCTGCTCGGGCTGGCTGTCTCAGGCTCACTGGGCTCACTCGCGGTACTGCCGCATCATCTGTCGATCAGAATTCTTCACACTGCTGCTCTTCCGCTTCTCTTCGGCAACATCGCCGGGACGATGATTTTGGCGGAATTCCTCGTTCGGGAAAAACATCGTCTCTCTTTGGTGCGCGCGCTGGTGCTGGACGCGAGTGTCGATCCGCTCACGCGCCTGCTCAACCGGCGAGGCTTCGACGAAAGTGCAGCGGTCGTTGAAAGACGCTGGCGTGACAGCTCCGAAGGGTTTTCAGTTGTGATGTTTGACGTCGATCACTTCAAACGCATCAACGATACATTGGGGCACCAGGCTGGCGATGAGATTCTGAAGCGAATTGCCCAAATCGTACGGACGTCGATGCGCAGCACCGACCTAATAGCCCGCTACGGCGGTGAGGAAATCGTAGTGCTGATGCCAAATGCCACGCTCGTCGTGGCCATCGGCATGGCTGAGCGCGTCCGCTCTCGGGTGGAACGCGAGCTTGCCGCCTCGAATGTCCAGGGCCTTCCTATAACCATCAGCGCGGGCGCGGCCGCTTCGAGCAGCGTCTCAAAAACCGTCGAGGCCGTCATGCGGCAAGCTGACCGCTCCCTCTATCAGGCAAAAAACAGCGGGCGAAATCGGGTGAAGGGCGACTCTATGCCGCCAAACATCTCTGCAGCCGCGTAGGAAGGGATTTCGATCCTGCGACAATGGCCGCGCGCGCCAGCGATCGTCTCGTAGAGCTGGCGGATCGTCAGATTTTCCCGCCGGGCGCTAGCCCAGTGTAGCTGCCTTTGAACGTCGGCGAGCCAACCACCAGGACAGCAGCGCTCGACAATTGCCCGACGATGTTTCGGGCCAATGGATCGAGGTCGCTAAGGCGCGTGCGCCTCAACCGCGTCCACCCCATTCACAAACCCGGCTCCGTGGAGTACTGGGGACGCAGAGAAATCTCCGGTCGCAGCCTTACCCGGTCAAAACAAGGACTTAAACCATGAATGCCCTCGTCATCTGCTCCGGCGGATTGGACTCTGTTTCGCTCGCTCACAAGATGGCGGCCGAGCAGAAACTCATTGGCCTGCTTTCGTTCGATTACGGCCAGAGGCACAAAAAGGAACTCGGCTTTGCTTCTATGTGCGCCAAACGGCTGGGTGTTCCGCACCAGATAGTCGATATCCGCGATGTCGGCCGGAGCCTGAGCGGCTCGGCGCTGACTGATAGTGTGGACGTGCCCGACGGGCACTATGCCGAAGACTCCATGAAGATCACAGTGGTGCCGAACAGGAACGCCATCATGCTGGCTATCGCCTTCGGGGTTGCCGCCGCCCGGAAGGCCGATGCGGTGGCCACTGCCGTCCACGGCGGAGATCATTTCATCTATCCCGATTGCCGGCCCGCTTTTATCGATGCCTTTCAGGCGATGCAGAACCATGCGCTCGCAGGCTATGCCGATATCCGCCTTTACGCTCCCTATGTGAATATGTCGAAGGCCGACATCGTCGGCGAGGGAGCAAAGTATGCCACACCGTTCGAGGCGACGTGGTCCTGCTACAAGGGCGGCGCACGTCATTGCGGCCGCTGCGGGACATGCGTCGAACGGCGCGAAGCATTCGATTTGGCCGGCATTGCCGACCCGACAGACTATGAGGACGCAGACTTCTGGCTCCACGCTATCCAGACAAGGAGCGCGTGATGTTCCGCATTACCAAAGAGTTCCACTTCTCGGCCTCGCATCAGCTCACCTCCTTGCCACCCGATCATCAGTGCGCGCGTCTACACGGCCACAACTACATCGTTGTAGTGGAGCTTTCAGATGGCGAATTGGACGAGCATGGCTTTGTGCGCGACTACCAAGACTTAGCGGCGCTCAAGCACTACATCGATGGGACGTTCGACCATCGGCATCTCAACGACGTGCTGGGGCATGACCGTGTCACAGCGGAATGTCTGGCCAGGCACTTCTACGACTGGTGCAAGGTGCGGCTACCCGAAACCTCCGCCGTGCGGGTGAGCGAGACGCCGAAAACCTGGGCGGAATACCGGCCATGACCAGTGCCTTGCATCCCGGAATTCGCGTGAGCGAGATTTTTGGGCCGACCATTCAGGGCGAAGGCATGCTGATTGGCTTGCCGACGGTGTTCGTAAGAACGGGCGGGTGCGATTATCGCTGTTCCTGGTGCGACAGCCTGCATGCGGTGGACAGTCGCTTCCGCCATGATTGGGAGTTGATGTCTCCCGACGCGGTCTGGCAAAAGGTCATTGCGCTTTCCGGCGGCCAGCCAGTGATGGTGTCGCTGTCGGGCGGCAATCCGGCCATCCAGCCGCTTGGCCCGCTGATCGACCGCGGGCATGGTGAGGGCTACCGTTTTGCATTGGAAACCCAAGGCTCGGTGTCTAAGCAATGGTTCGCGGATCTCGACGTGCTGGTGCTGAGCCCCAAGCCGCCCTCAAGCGAAATGACGACGGATTGGGCCGCGTTCGACACCTGCGTCGAGGCGGCGCGGGACAAGCCGCAGATGGCGCTCAAGCTCGTCGTCTTCGACGATGAAGACTATGCCTATGCCAAAGATGCCGCGGCGCGCTACCCGAAATTACCCGTCTACCTCCAGCCCGGCAATCACACGCCGCCGCGGCCCGGCAACGAGGACGATTTCATCGACATGGCCGGTGTGATGAAGCGCATGGAATGGCTGGTCGAAAAGGTGACCTGTGACAGGTGGTTCGAGGCGCGTGTACTGCCGCAGCTTCATGTTCTGCTCTGGGGAAACAAAAGGGGCGTCTAGCTAGCCGACGCGGAAGGATTGCCGACGACGAGCAGACAGACGTCTATAGCAATCTCGCCGGCTGGCGATGTCTCGGTAACTGGTTGGCAGGGATCGTTTAGAGACGTGCCCCGGTTTGAACACCGCAACCGTTGGGCCAACCAGTGCCATCGCTTCCCGCGGCAGATCATCGCCCACTCGGTATGGCTCTACTAAAAGTTAACCGCATCGCGGTACTTTCGTGGGACCGTCTAACCAGATTCGCTCGCGAAAGCGCTCAACAGCGCGTTTTGAGAAAAAGCGCTGCTGGCAACCATACGAGGGCATAGTCCCGAGAACCGCTTCTGGCACTTTTCTGACTTTTACTCGTATTCGCTGAGACGTATGAATTGCTTGCGGACGCTATTCAACAAAGTTGGCGACGTCCAAAACTGTGAAGCCGAGTCGCCGACTGACCGCTCCATCCGGCCCGTAATCCTTACGAACCAGGTCGTTGCAGAAGGCCTCATCATACACGCTTGGATCGCCCTTCACCTCTGCATTGTAGGCCTCATAATACCACTTTGGGGTCTTGCTTTGGGCCGTCTCAGCGAAGCGCCTGGCGGCTTTTGTCAGAACCGATTTTGAGTCCGTGAAGCATTGTTCAGCGACGCCGACAAACTGGCCGGCCTCTAGAGCGTCTGCTTTGGTGTCCGGACGCATTGCGGCATTGGCGGGCGAGAGTGCGCCGAGAATCAGCGCAAGAGTAATCATTTGCCGTTCGAACATCAAAAACACCTCTGAGAAGATCGATAAATTTTGTGGACGCGCGATGCATTTGGACGTCACGATGAATGCGACAGGGCGGCATCGCGCATTCTTCCGAATTGCTCGGCGTCGATGACGCCGTCATCATGCAGTTTCTTGAGACGCTCGAGCCGGACCAGAACGTCGTCAGCACGTAGTGGCGGGGCGAGGGATGGTGGCAGGCGTGCGCCTTCATCGAAGCGAATGCGCACGACATCATTGGCGGTGAGATTGAGACCAGACTCGCCGCCATTGCTCCTGTTGGGCGCGGCGGCGATGTGGATGGCCTTAAATGCCCAGATCAGACAGCCGAACCAGACAATGCCGGTAGCCCCCAGAAAGACGTTGAGGAGAAAGATCACCCACCGGTTGGGATGGCGGCGCAGGAAAGCCACCAGCGCCGGCATCAGGAAAATGGCCAGTGCGACGAGCACAAGCAGCAGGAAGTTGGATTCCGGATCGTTCATGTCAGCCTTGCAGATCTTTGGTGTGTTGCGGGTTCCGGAGCGAGGTTGGCTGGCTCTCACATGTCGATGATGAACGCGACCTCGGCTATGAAGAGGACCACCATGCAGCCCAGCCAGATCCACAGGTACGCCCAGCCGGCGCGCGCGACTGCGGCCCGCCGCCAAAAATAGCCAACAGGGGTAAGAAGGACGAACGGGACAATCCTTTGCTTGTTCGGGTTGAGCCCATTGCGATTGAGCGCTTTCACGTCGGCGATGCACAAGATGAGGGCAACGATGCTCAGACAGACCGAAGTCGCGTTGCTGAAGGTGGGAGCGTTGGGGTTGGCGCCGGCTGCCTTGGCGATGACGTCCACCGCTAGCATCGCAAGCGGCGAATAGGCCAGCAGCTCGGCATAGATGGTTTTGACTCCAGACGCTGCGCCCAAGCGGCTAAGCAGCGGTGGCGCCGACATCACCGATGCCTGGGCTTCCCGAGGCACAGGAAGGGGCGGGGGGCTAAGCGTGAAGCTATCCTTGAACTGTGTTTGGCTTGCCGGTTTCCACTGCGAGCCAAGGGCCGCCGACCATACGCGCGCTTCTGGTGGCAGAAAGCGGTTAGCGAACATGCTGGCGAGATCGGCCTCTGCGACCGGTCCGCGCTGCGTTCCATTCTCTTCATAGTACCAGTCAGTCATAAGCTCCTCCGGGGTTGCGTTCAAAAATGGTTGGGATGGGACCGCGGAAATGCGGCGTTGAGTGAGGCATGTAGAGTATACTCCGTTGTAATATACACGACAAGCAATTGTGGTCGTGTGTATGGACATACGGCAGCTTTTTGCGAGGAACCTTCTGGCGGCACGGGAAGCGCGCGGCTTTTCGCAGGAGTATCTCGCCCACGAGGCTGGGCTTGATCGGACCTACATCAGTTCGCTGGAGCGCGGCCGCTACTATGCCAGCCTCAACACGATCGCCAAGATCGCCAATGTGTTGAAGGTGGAGCCTGCCGAATTGCTGGCGAAGGATGAAAATACCGCGACTAGCAAGTGATCCGCGTTGCCCGACGCGCTGGAACTTAGCCAAAGCGTGGCCTGTCAATAGCTGATTAGAGCTCGCGTGAACATTGATCGTCGAAACCACCGGGACGGTCGCGGTCACTTCTGCGTCCCCTCTTTCTGCTGTTGGCGATGCGTCGCCAAGGCCGATCGCCAGGCGATAAGGACCTTCTGCAATGACTCGCCACCGACGTAGGCAAGGGCAGCAAGCGCGATTGGTTCGACCATGTCTGCCGTGGTGCTCATCGCCTGCAGCGCTGCCACCACGCCCTCGAGCATTCTGAGCTCAGGTTCCATGTGGTAGAGGTGACCGGCGAGGGCGCCTTTGTCCCCTGTCTCGAAGGTAGATTTTTCGTGCTTCTTGGCCATATCTTGCTCCGAACCGAAGTCACATGACCAATGCTTCCTTTGCGGGGGAAGTCCAGTCGAAGCAGTAAAAGAATATAAAATAAGGTTTGAAGCTGATGTGATCGACGAAAGGACGCTCGCCCGAGCGAGATAAACTGACTTCTGTTACGTATAATTCTTTTGGCTGTTCGGATGATGTCGCAATCGAGGAAAGTCAGGCGGAAGCGCTTCGCCCGATCGGCATGTAATGGCCATCACGTCTGAGATCGACGCGATGCTCAGCCACCTGAAACATCGCCCAAACCAAGTTGAGCCGCGAAGACCTAAAAATCCTGCGATCGGCAAGCAGGGTAAACCTCTCTTGAGCCGGGAAGAAGACCAGCCTGCCCCGCGGCCAATCCTCATATTCGGTGGTGAGAAGGCTGCCGCTCAAGTTTCTGGCGCGCAGCCAGGCCGGACCGCGCGCTTTCATCAAAGTCCAATAGTCGTAATGTCCAAGTGGATGGGTAAGGGCTTCGCCATAGGTCTCTGCCTTGGCAAGGTCGAATGCCTCGCCCAAAATCGCATCGTGCCCAAGCCGGTCGGGAACGATCCAGAAGAAACCAACCTTACCACCGGGGGCACCTTTGGGAGGCGTGATGTTGGCGTCGTTAGGATCCATCCAATCTCTCCTGGCTAGCGGATCTCTGATGTCTCGCTCTCACCCGTAGAGGTTAGCGGCGAGGGCGCCTTTATCCTCTGTCTCGAAGGCAGCTTTGTCGTGCTTCTTGGCCATGACTTGCTCCAAACCGAAGTCCCATGACCAATGCTTCCTTTGCAAAAGAAGTCCAGTCGAAATGAAATATCGTTTACCTGGAGCAACTGGCGATTACGATAACTAGAAAAACGATGGCCCGCAAATTATATTGCTGGCCATCGATCTTATTCATGAAAAGTATTTCGATCGCAGTCAGGATTAGCGGAAAATGTTGGCGACCTCAGAGCCGAAAGCCTAACCCTCTCTTGCTGCGCGGGGGTCCCATCCTCTTGAACGTTCTCTCAGGCTCGGGCAAGTCCTGGGTGTTCCAGCTCGAATATTGGGTCAAGGCATCAACCTGATCATCGTTGGATCCATGAGGGAAGGATACCAACTCGTCGAGGAACAAATCGAGACCGGGCGTCCCTTGAACCAGTTGAATCTCTTGGTTGTTGAACTGGTTCATGATCGCATTCACTCGGTCCACTTTCGAAGTGGTGGCGCTAATCGACAGAACGTTCGCTCCCAGATTGCGCAGGTCCGCGATAAGTGCGGGGCCGAGCGACGCTGATTCAACCAAGTGATGGGTAGGACCGTATCGAAGGTGAAGGTCCGCCGCTCGTCGGACCAAGTTGGAATAATCTAACCGCTCGCGAAGGATATGGACGAGGTAGCTGACGTGTTGATGCCGTACGAACACAAGGGCAACCGTAAAGGACGATCGCGGGTTGGAGGACGAAGCGACATCCCATGACACCACGATCTTGCCACCCGTTGGGAGGCTGGGCACTATCGGGAAGTCACTGCGTTTTAGCAGGCCGCCTTGGAGCGAAACGGGCCGTTGCTGATATTGTGTTGCGAACACGTGCGATGCGGTTTCGCGCTTAAGGCGAGCTAGGGCATCGGGGGTATAAATGGTCGGTTGCAGCACCTCGCCTTTCTTGCGGCTGAAATGGAAATTGCCGAAGTGAACCTCTTCGTCCTCTTCCGCTTCTAGCTGGAGAACCACTCGGTCAAAGCCCTCCTTCATTAGAAACTCAGACAGGTCATCGGGGTGGGTTCGATGCGCGACCATCAATGTGGCGCCCGTCCTGGGATCATTGTGACGCGTCTTGATCATAGTTTGATAGCTCAACTCAACCGCATCCCGTGCCGCTGGCGAGCTCGCCTCCTGCGCCGAGATAGGGTCGTCCATGACCAGCAGGTCCGCGCCGCGGCCGGTCATTCGACTGTCGAAACTGCCGGCGTAGAAGCCACCGCCGAGAGTTGTGCGAAAATCCATAGCGGAACGACGGTCCTCGCTCACACGGCACTCGGGGAACGTGGATAGAAATATCGCGCTGTTCATGACCGTCTCGACCTTCCAGGCGATGTCTCTGGATAGCCCCTGCGAGTGCGTTACGAGCATTACCTCCTTAGTCGGGTTCCTGCCAAGGAACCACGCGATGGCGCAGATGACCATGAAGGTCTTGAGGTGGCGCGGAGGCAAATTGATGAGAATCCGCCAACCACCGTTGCGTAACATCGCATAACCGATCTTCAACAGGATCAGGTCGATGTACGGAAAATGCTGATAGTCAGGCAACATCATTCGCAGAACACGGGCACTGAAGACGGAGAGATCGGCGCGGCTCAGAGCCTTGAGCTCGTCTTTCGTATAACTATTCATTTTCATTCTCCGGATTCTCGTTATCGGATTCGTGTTGGGCCGAGGGAGCGGCCTCGTTCTCGGTGAGAAGTCGTCTGGTGAAGAACCTCTCCAGAATCTCCGCATCTTCGGCATTCACCGGCTCAGTCGGCTTGGCGTCTGACGGCACTTGGAATTGTGCCGGCAACAGATCCACAAGGATCTTGAAGGCCCGTATGTCCCCGTTAAGCGCGCGGGAAACGAGCGTTTTCGCAAGGACAGCGCCCTTCGATAGCTTCTGCTCGCGGCCGTTCTCTCGAACCACAATCGGAAGATTGAGTTCGGCAAGGATTTCGGTGGCGATGTTGCGGGATTTCTTCGGCCGCCCTTTCGCGTTGCCGGAGGATCCCGGCTTGAATCGCGAGTGGACGGGCGGACGGCCATAGCCAGTCCGCTTCTCCTCGATGTCGTCGCTCATGGCTTCTCGCCTTCCTCGGCGTCGCCGACCATGCGCTCTGCTTCGGCGATTTCGGCTGCCTCGTCGAAGGTCATGCCATCGCGCGTCCGGACGGCATCTCGGCCGGTCTCGGCCTGCCAACGACGGATCGACAGGTCGACGAAGGTCGGCTCAATCTCGATCCCGTAGCAAAGACGGTGCGTGCGCTCGGCAGCGATCATCGTGCTACCCGATCCCAGGAATGGGTCGAACACGGTGTCACCGGGCTGAGTGGTGTCGCGGATAGCGTCCGCCAGCATCGCCGCCGGCTTTACGGTTGGGTGCTCCTGGAGCAAATGACGCTCTGGCCCAAAGACGTTGACGCCGCGGTACTGCCAGACATTTGATCGTGACCGGCCGTGCTTACCGAGTTCGACATTGTTGCGATGGGGCTCACCCTGACGCTTCAGCACGACGACCAGTTCGTGCTGGCTTCTATATAGCGAACCCATTCCCGCGTTTGTCTTCACCCAGACCGCCAGATTCAGGATCTCGCATCCGAGCCGTTTTGCCGTCATCATCAGAACATCGACGTGACGCCAATCGATGTAGAGGAACGACACGCCCCCTCGACCGACATGAGCCAGTACCGTTCGCAGCGTGCTGGCGAGGAAGACTTCGAACTCAGCGTCACTCATTTCTCCGGCGGCCATTGCAAAGTCGCGATGGGCAACCTTGCCGAGGCCAGAAATAGAGTTAGCCGGCAAATTAAATGGAGGGTCGGTCACGCACGCGGCCGCTGTTTTCTCGCCAAACAGCAGTTGCGTCACAGCCGTATCGAGCGAGCTTCCGCAGACGATGCGATGGACTTTCCCAGCCCCGCCCAGTTCCCAGACATCGCCCAACCTGGTGACGGCCAAGCGAGACAGCATCCGAGAATCGAGTTCTTCGATGTCACTCGGGGACGTCGTGTCGATTTCGAGAAGGCTCTCGACATCGACAGTTTCGAAGCCAATGAGGTCGAGATCGTACCCGATTTCTACAAAGTAACCGAGCTCGCGTTTTAGAGCCTTCTTGTCCCAAACAGCCTGTTCCGGAAGACGGTTGAGGGCAATGCGTAGAGCGCGGATCTCTGACACCGGCAGATGCTCGACGGAGGTAGTCGGCACTTCCTGCAGCCCCAACTCCAACGCCACCTCATAAATGGCATGACCGTCAACGATCTTATTTCCGGCCTCAATGACGATTGGCCTCACGATCCCATTTTTCTCGATAAGGGCCTTTAGCTTCCGCTTCTGCTTACGGTTGTGATGCCGGGCGGTATATTCCGAGGGTTTCAGGTGGCTGGGGTGAATGTATTTTATTTCCAATTTCATCTTTGAGACTCCGCGATGCGTCCCGAACGGTCCCCGCGGATCTTTGGGGAGGACGCGAAAAATCCGCACCCCCGGCGAATATAGCTGTCATAAAAGTGGACAATTAAGAACGAGCACGAGCATGCTCATGCTAACGTCAGGACTAGATCGCGTGACAGCTATTAACGATCAACAGTGGACGCGGATTGCGCCATACCTGGACGGGAAGTCGACGGACCGCGGGGTAACCGCAAGAGACAACCGTCTTTTCGTTGAGGGCGTACTTTGGATTGTGAGGGAAGGAGTTTCGTGGCGCAAATTGCCCGAACAGTATGGCAATTGGAACAGTGCCTACCGACGCTTTAAGCGCTGGTCCCGGGAGGGCATATGGTATCTCGTTTTCAAAAGGTTGGAGAGCGACCCTGGTTTCGCGTTTAGAATTGACAACTGCGCAATCGTCTGGAACCGAGAGCCCTTCCCCCAATACGTTCATCTGAAAATATTACCGCTTAGGCGAACGAAAGGATGTCGGAACAAGCCATTCTTATACGCACAAGTTTTGGCGCCAAATGGGAAAATGAGCGAGTTAACGAGAGCTTTCCTTTCTATGCCGTCCAACACGGACGGTCTCCCCAATGATCACAGGGAAGCCATCCTTGTCCTCACGTCGTCATATGGTAGCTGATCGAGTTTGTTCTTTGATGGCGTCAAAAGCGCCACATCGACGGGCGCGCAATGGCCATCGCTCTTAGTATCAAACCAGCGCTCAGCAATCGGGATGCGATGCCAAGCTACAAGCTAGATGTGCTGTTTCTCGTATCGCTTGATCAGCCGGTCACGCCTTAGCCGCGAAAGCCTCTGTATCCAGAAGATTCCATCGAGTTGATCGATCTCATGTTGGTGGCGACCGTCAGCAGGCCATTAGCTTCCTCGATCTGCTCGGCGCCGTCCAATCCTGAAAACTTACGCGGACGCGGGCATGTCGTCCGACATCCTCTGTGAGGCCCCGCATCGAGGTACTGCCTTCTGCGTGCCGGATCATCTCGGCGGAGGATTGCGGGATTGACGTAAGCCTGGAGTCCCGCTGCTTGAGGCAGTTCGATTACGACCAGCCGCTTCAAGATGCCGATATGGGGAGCGGTGATTCCGATGCCTGGTGCCGCGTGCGTCGTATCCGCGAGGTCGAAGGCGAGGCGACGCAAGTCTTCGTCGAGGACCAGTATCTCACGATCGACCGAACCGTCACATGTCACGCCTTCGCCTCAGCGATCACCGTGTTGGAAGTCAGGTGATCTTCAGGCCGATCTTGCGGCGCTTCGCTGGGGTTGAAGCCGACGGCGCGGCGGCCTCAGGTGCTATGGCCTTTCTCCCCAAACCACTGGCTCGAGCGAATTGCGACCGGGCTGCGGCATAGTTAGGTGCAACCATTGGGTAGTCGGCAGGCAGACCCCACTTGGCGCGGTATTCGTCCGGCGTCAGATTATAGTGGGTGCCGATATGTCGCTTGAGCGATTTGAACTTCTTACCGTCTTCCAGGCAGATGATGAAGTCCGGGGTGACCGACTTCTTGATCGGGACGGATGGTGCGCGCTTTTCCGCCGGCAGGGGTTCGGTTGGCGTCTGCAGCTTGCTGACCGCGGCGTAGGTATCGGCGATAATGCGGCCGAGCTCAGACACTGGAAGCGGATTGTTGCTCACATAGGCGGAAACGATGTCGGCGGTCATGCCGAGTAGATCTGGGCCGGACTCATCAATTTCTACGGGCATTGCCAACTTCTCTCGATTGTTTTCAATGGCTGCGGCCCCCACCTGCATAGGTGATCTCGCTACAGGATATTATCCTGGTTGCACAAGACCAGAAATCGCTGCCAGTGCCGGAAGCCGCGTCGATATTGATTCGATCGTCGTAACCGGCAGGTAAAAAGTGCCACCCAAAGTCGCATCAACGCAGTCTGGAATTGGCGTTGTTTTCGCCAGCGAACAGAAATCGAAGCCCGGATCAGTCTCGGTCGCTAGCACTCACGAGGCCATCTCAACAGCCAGACCGACGAGCTTTCTACCGTGGACCCAAACACATGCGCCTGTTCCGGCCTGCAGGGCGTTGAATGCTGCCGTAGCGTCCTAGATTAGTGGGTTCAGGGCGGATCTGGTTGGTACGGTGACGACATTCACCGTCGCCTTAAATAACCGGAATCAACCCGAATTAAAGCGCGCTTGATAATCCCGCGTGTTATGTCCCTTCGCTGAAGACTGGCTTTGTCGCCATACGGCGCAAGCTTTGCGGAGGATGTCCGAAGATACGAACGAATGCCCGTCGCATTCTTTCCGGGTCGGCGAAACCGACATGACGGGCGATAACCTCGATTGGCTCAACTCCTCGCTCGACGCGAACGCGAGCCACTTCGGCTCGCAAACGCTCTACGGCCTTGGCAGGCGTCTCCCCGGTTTCTGTTAGAAAAGACCGTCCGAATTGTCGTGGACTGAGGTGCGCCACATCCGCAAGACGTTCGGTCGAGAGCGTGTCTGTCAGATGTTCCCGGATGTAGGTCAGGACCGTCCGAATACGATCGGACGCCGGTTCCATGTCGAGCATAGCCGAGAACTGCGACTGACCGCCCGGACGCCGGTGGTAGACGACCAGCATCTGAGCAACGCGCTTTGGCACCTCCGTCCCCAAATCCTCCTCAATCATCGCCAAAGCAAGATCGATGCCGGCCGTGACCCCCGCCGAGGTCCAAACGTCACCATCCTTTGTGAATATGCGATCCCCGTCGACTTTGATTTTGGGAAACATGCGCTGAAGCTGGCCAACGTATCTCCAGTGGGTCGTGGCGCGACGACCATTCAACAGGCCGGTGGCAGCTAATAGAAACGCGCCGGTACAGACGCTTGCGACCCGCCGGGCTGTCCGCACGCTTTTGCTGATTGTGCCATCAATTGCAAACTCGAACTCTGCGGGATTTGCAAGCACGTCTCCACCCGTGAGGATGATTGTATCATAGGGCTCGGGCCTGATTGCTTCAGTCGCAACCGCCAGACCCGAGGAGCTTGCTATGAGGCCCCCGTCGCGTGATACGACGTGAAGATTATATGGGCCAAACCCATGCTGCCTGCCCGCATTTTCGAATGCTGAAAGCGGCCCGCTCAAGTCCTGGACCTGAAACTGAGGATATACAACAAATGCGATATCTCTCGTGATCGTGGTGGTCTCGTCTTTAATTTGAGCAATCATGTTCATGTCGGGCCTTTCAACGCGCGGGCCTTTGAGCGGTTGATTTCTTCTCTAACACGGGTGTTGGGACAGCGCACCAAGATATGGCGCAAAAGGAGGGATGTGCGTCATTTTCCCACACGAGCGAATGCTGTACGGTTGGCGTGAAAGTCGATTTGGCCAATCCGAATGAGAGTATTATTCGGTGAGACGAAGTCATGCAGTAAGGAATACACTAAATGCAAGACAGTAATGATCTGTTTTATCAGACCGAGCTCGGTTGCAAAAAGCAGATATTATCGCCGTAGGGCGACTTTATTGCCTATAGCCATATCGACCTCTGTCGAGGTCTTTTTAATCTTCACAACGAAACACGGGCACACGAGCTAAGCGCCTGAAAAACGAGAGCGGAAGCGATTATTGCGATCTCGCCGTCAGTGCTCATGAAGACGGTCTTTTTTCCGTGCGAGACCTCGGAAATCTAATGCAGCAAATCGATGATCCCGCTGATCGTGTTGAAAAACTCTTAGTGGATGGTGAGTGATGGCATCATTGGATATCACCGAAGAATTCGCACAGCTTAGGATGATGCGTATAGCCTCAGTCTTTGAGGGTATAACCCTCGTCACGCTCCTGGGCATCGCTGTTCCTCTCAAGCACCTTCTTGGTTTTTCGATTGCAACGGCAGTCATGGGCCCAATCCACGGTGTGGCCTTCGTGTTTTACGTCTGGACCCTTATTCAAACAGTCTCTGGTGGAGACTTCAACAAATTCGAAACCGCTCGGATGGTTGTTGCGGCTTTGGTGCCGTTCGGCGGCTTCCTAAACGAGCGAATGCTGGCGCGTCGCCAAGCGTCGCTACAAGCTTTAATTTAAGGAAATCTGATGGACTACCTTTGGCTAAAAGCCATTCATATTGCAGCGGTTATTACTTGGGTCGGTGGTATGCTGGTCGTTGCGGTGACAACCACCGCTTTCAGCGCAGTCGCGTATGATGAAGCTGAGGCTCGCCGTGGTGCGTTCTTTGCGCAGGTTCGGCGCTGGGATCAGCGGGTAACAACACCAGCAATGCTGTTGGTCTGGGCTTTCGGGTTGGCGCTGGCCGTCACCGGTCAGTGGCTATCGCAACCTTGGCTTCTCGCCAAGATTGCTCTCGTCATCGTCCTTTCTGGACTTCACGGCATGCTCTCTGATGGTCTCAGAAGACTTGCCCTCGGGCAACCTTCGCGTGGGGCCGGCAAGATCCGGTTCGCCGCCGCAGGCATCATCGGTCTTGTTTTCGTCGTGGTAATCCTTGTCGTTAGCAAGCCATTCTAGCGGGGGGGCGTTGATGTTTTCCGGTCGGAACGAGCCTTACACTTCCCAGCGGACCATATTGCAGACCGGTGCGAGCCGTGGAATTGGCCACACAATAGTGAAGCCGTTTTATCAAAGTGGCCGGCGTGTTCTATAGAAGCCGGCGCGCATGCAGGGGTGCATTTTTTCTAAGCCGAATGCTGCGCCGAGTGTCTCGTTACTCCCTTCATGGCCAGATTGAAGGGGAGAATGTCGTTTACCGCTTCTAAGCAGGTCGATATTTCTGCGAGCGGGCGTCCGTGGCCAGCAGACCTTCGGGCTAAAGCCATTCGGTATCTTCAATCGTCACGAAAACGGAAAGACGAGGCGTGATATTTTGGTTTCAAAAATCAGCGATGTGTCCGCAATTGACAACCTTGCCGAGAGCGCGTCCCACAATTCGGTGGAGCGCCAACCGAACGCCATGTTTGATCCCCAGTCAGACCCTTCCTTGCCTAGGCGCATGAAAATCCAAGCCTTCATTATGGCGGGAGTTTCGCTCACGTTCCTCTTCGTCACGATTGGGATCGGGTTTTTACTCCCATTAATTCGACAGTGGCTGCAATGATCGCGTGGGTTTTGGATGCGTAAGCCCAGACGGATTGATGGCGATCTTAAAATACTAGTATTGATATTCGCTGCGGGATCGGTTGAGGCGTTGCTGGTGGAGCAATATCCCGGATTGATGCCACTATGGATGCCTTATGAGTTTTCCTGGGGTGTTTTCCTGAGCTGTGCATCCGGTGTCGCACTGTACAGCCGCGGCTTGCGCAGACTGCCGGTAGTCACAAGGCCGCCCGGTTGGCGTAGGACTGCCTTTTTTATCGGCGTTGGATTAATCTACGTGTCGATGCAAACATGGCTGGATTACGCGGCCCAGCACATGTTCTTCATCCACAGGTTTCAGCACCTGCTTCTTCATCACACTGGCCCTTTCCTGATAGCGCTGAGCAATCCCGGCGACGTGATTTGGGAAGGTTTGCCGCCGGGAGCACGCAAGCGATTGCAAGCCAGATGGCTTCGCAAGCTGATGAATGCGTTGCAGAACCCCATCTTAGCATCGTTCCTTTTTGTGGCCCTGATCTATCTCTGGCCAATCCCGGCGATCCACTTCTGGGCCATGCTGGACCCTAGACTCTATACCATTATGAATTGGAGCGTCACGATCGATGGTATTTTGTTCTGGGCGCTCGTTCTTGATCCACGGCCGAAGCCTCTCGCGCGGCTCGATTATGGGACAAGGTTTATTATCGTTACTGCTATTATATTTCCGCAAATACTGTTGGGAGCCTCTGTGGTTTTCGCAGAGCGGGACATCTATCCCGTCTACAATATCTGTGGGCGCATCCTCCCGATGACCGGATTGGAAGATCAGACGTATGCGGGTCTGATATTGTGGGTGCCGAGCACAATGATGAGCATCGTTGGAGCTTTGTTGGTGCTGAACTTCATGCGGTTAAATGAAGAAGCAGCCGCCGCAGGCGATGGCGCAAAGGTGTCCAATGTCTAGCACGTATATATGGAGCCGCCGTGCGTTCTGCACGTTATTGCTCGGCGCTGCGGCGAGCGGCTGTAAAACCAAATCAAAATGGCGCCTGGTCGATGTAGATGATATGTACGCATCTCTCGATTTTCAGATGTTAGACGCCAGAACCGGAAGGCGCGTAAGCGCACAAGATTATCGCGGCAAGCTGGTCGTGCTTTTTTTCGGGTACACATTTTGCCCAGAGATATGCCCTACAACGCTGCTTACCCTTACTTCGGTTATGGAGAAGCGGAAATCTCTGCAAAGCGCGGCGAGCGTGCTCTTTGTCTCTGTCGATCCCAACCGCGACACGCCGGCGGTCTTGAATCAGTATGTGGAGTCCTTTGCGCCGAACTTCACGGCACTGAGCGCCACATCTAACGAATTGGCATCCTTGGCACGCCGCTATCGCGTGGCCTATACTATCAATCCCGGGTCAGGCCCGGAAAATTACACAGTCGACCACACTGCAACGGTCTTCATCTTCGATCGCGATGGCCGGCTTCGACTACTCGCAGCCTATGGTACAACGGACGAGGATTTTGGCCACGATCTTCAGCTGCTTGAGCAGGGTGATGGTCTCGGCTAGCGCCGATCGAAGCATGTTGCGCGATAAGCACCGATCCAGCGCCAGCGCGCCTTGCGTATCGGGGCGCTCATGGATCAGGGCCTTCGAGGTCGGCGACCACCGTGGCTACGATGCGATAGCCCATCGCGCGGCGCCCGCGATCGCCTGACATACCATCAGCCCATTGGCAGCGGCGAAACAACTGTACCGCGATAGCGGTCTGATATTCATTGGCGCAGCTCTGGATCGCGATCCCCATTTTCTGCGAGCCACGCCTCAAGTGCCGCGAGGTCGGCAGTTGGCGGACCAATGCAGGCCTAGGCGAGATCGATGAGAATGGCACCGTGGGCGCGCACGCACATTGTTGCCATGCAGATCGCCATGCGTCAGGGCCAAGCGAAACCGCTGGTTGAGTGACTTCAGGACGTCCCGCAGCCTTTCGGGCGACAGATAGATGTCGTGATCCGGGGCACGCCCGACATAGCAACGCACAATCCGCGCTGGCTCCCGCCGCGTCATGCATTGCCACCGCTACCGCGCCGCTGCCGGTGGATCGGGCCAATAATCAGCTCCGAAAAGCGGCGACGCTGCGTATCTCAACCTTGAGCACGGGTCTAGCAAGAGCCTCTATCCCGATGATTGTCCACGTCGGGAAAGGTCGTTCGAAATACCGCTCCTTCACTAAAATAAAGTCAGCAAGGTTTTTGCTGATATCCACGTGATAGCTGACGACCTCGACGAGATCGGCCATGGTCAATTCTTCAAGTCGTAGGAGCTCGGCTGTTCGCTGGAAAGCCAACTCACTTTGCTCCGCCACCGAGTCAGGGACGGACCCATCAGGTCTGACGCCGACCACGCCGGCGAGGAAAAGGAGCCCTCCCGCCCGGACTGCCGGCGAATAGCCGTATTTCTCGAAGGCGGTCGAACTGGTTCCGTAGATGGCGTTGTCCTTCGGAACCGCAACCGTTTGTTTATTCATAATGCAGGTCACTCCACTTTGGATTGTTACGAAAGCTGAACGTTCTAGCGCTATCGGACGCCCCAGACGAAAGAAGGCACCAGCAGTTAAAGGTGTCTAGGGCAACCAAGATTGTAACTCGGTGATTCTTGTGAAGAAAAGACATATATCCCTCCTTTTCGGCTATAGAAGCTTTGCGTGTTCTTCTAGCGCAGGAAGACCTGGACGACGTGCGCGCAAGGGCGATGCTGGAGGGCTATTTCGGGCAACCCTGAAGCAAAGGGCGGCGCAGGGGTATATTCGATCGCTGCCATGATCTCCACGATAAGGCCTAGGGAGAAATCGATTCCGGCCGTGCCTCCACCACCGGTGAGAATATGCACTCACGAACTACACGACATGCGTCCGGGATCGCGCCGAACTCCGTGAGCATTTGTCGCCACGTCCAGTGACAGGCCGATCGACGCCCCTCCAAGAGTCCTGCAGCAGCCAGGATCACGGACTCTGTGCAAGCAGCAGTCAAGTACAACGCCGTAGCGACCTATCACGACACTTACGCGATCATCGGAAGCAATTCAGCGAGTGACTTTTTAGCATCTCCGTAGAATATGCGTGTGTTTTCCTTGTAGAAGAGGGGGTTTTCGATTCCGGAATATCCGGTTCCTTGGCCGCGTTTGGAGACGATGACCTGTTTTGCCTTCCAGACCTGCAGGACTGGCATACCGGCGATAGGCGAGTTGGGATCCTCTTCGGCCGCCGGATTGACAATATCGTTAGAGCCGATGACGAAGACAACATCGGTTTCGGGGAAGTCGTCGTTGATCTCGTCCATTTCGAGGACGATGTCATAGGGCACCTTGGCCTCGGCAAGCAGCACGTTCATGTGGCCCGGCAGGCGGCCGGCGACAGGGTGAATGGCAAAGCGCACGCTTTTGCCGCTGGCGCGCAGCTTGCGGGTGAGTTCGGAGACCGAGGCTTGAGCCTGCGCCACCGCCATGCCGTAGCCCGGCACGATGACGATCGAGTCGGCATCCTTGAGTGCTGCGGCCACCCCTTCGACGTTAATCGCCACCTGTTCGCCAGTGATTTCCATCGACGAACCGTTGGTGGTGCCGAAGCCGCCGAGGATGACTGAGATGAAGGAGCGGTTCATCGCCTTACACATGATGTAGGACAAGATCGCGCCTGACGAGCCGACTAGCGCGCCGCTGACGATCAGAAGATCGTTGCCGAGTGTGAAGCCGATCGCCGCTGCCGCCCAGCCGGAATAGGAATTGAGCATCGAGACGACCACCGGCATGTCCGCTCCGCCGATGCCCATGATCAGGTGATAGCCGATGAAGAAGGCGATAAGCGTCAGCAGGATCAGCGACCAGAGGCCGGCGCCATCGAAATAGATCGCCAGCAGGATGAGCGACAGAAGGGCCGCGACGGCATTGAGGACATGGCCGCCCGGCAGCTTTTTGGCCTTGCCGTCGAGCTTGCCGGCGAGCTTGCCGAAGGCGATGACCGAGCCGGTGAAGGTGACAGCGCCGATGAAGATGCCGAGGAAAACCTCCACTCGCATGATTGCGAGTTCGATGGGCGTCTTATGGGCGACGATCGCTGCAAAACCGGTGAGCGACGTGCGGGCCGCCTCGTCCATGACCGCAACGCGGGCTACCTCGATCTGGGCGTTGAAGCCGATGAACACGGCAGCCAGGCCGACGAAGGAATGCAGCGCGGCAACAAGCTGCGGCATTTCGGTCATTTGCACGCGGGCAGCGACAAAAGAGCCGAGCACGCAGCCGCCGGCGATCATCAACAGGGTGATGAACCAGTTGCCGACATCCAGGCCTAAGACAGTGGCGAGCACCGCAAGGCCCATGCCGACAATGCCGTACCAGACGGCGCGCCTGGCGCTTTCCTGCCCAGATAGGCCGCCGAGCGAGAGAATGAAGAGAATGGCCGCTGCGATGTAGGCGGCCGACACGATACCGATGGTCATGATAATCCCTTCCCCGATCACGCCTTCTGGAACATGGCAAGCATACGCCGGGTGACCAGGAAGCCGCCGACGACGTTGATCGTAGCGATCAGGACCGAGAGCGCCGCTAGCATCACCACCAGCCAGTCGCCCGACCCGATCTGCAGGAGTGCGCCCAGGATGACGATGCCGGAAACGGCGTTCGTCACGGCCATCAGCGGTGTGTGCAGCGAATGCGAGACATTCCAAATGACCTGGAAGCCGACGAAGCAGGCGAGCACGAAGACCATGAAATGGCTCATGAAGCTTGCGGGCGCATAGGCACCTACCAGAAGCAGCACCGAGGTTGCGGCCGCCAGCAGGATGGCCTGGCTGCGGGTCTGCCGCCTGAAGGCGGCCGCCTCCTTCGACCGCTTTTCCCCCGGCGTTGGCTCCTTGACCTTCTCTTGGGTTTTTTGCGCGGCAATCGCCTGCACTTTCGGTGGTGGTGGCGGACAGGTGATCGCGCCCTCAAAGGCGACGGTTGCGCCGCGGATGACGTCGTCTTCCATGTTGTGGACGAGCTTGCCGTCCCTGGCCGGAGTCAGGTCCGCCATCATGTGACGGATATTGGTGGCGTAGAGCGCGGAGGACTGCGCCGCCATGCGGCTTGGAAAGTCGGTGTAGCCAATGACGGTCACGCCGTTGTCGGAGATGATCTTCTGATCAGCCACCGTCAGTTCGCAATTGCCGCCGCGCTCGGCCGCGAGGTCGACGATCACCGAGCCAGGCTTCATCGCCGCAACCATGTCGGAGAGCCACAGTTTTGGCGCATCCCGACCTGGGATAAGCGCTGTGGTGATGACGATGTCGATCTGCTGCGCCAGTTCGCGGAACTTGGCGAGTTGTTTCTCCCGGAATTCCGGCGACGACGGCGCGGCATACCCGCCGGTCGCTGCCCCTCCCTGGCCCTCACCCTTAAAATCGAGGAAGACGAATTCGGCGCCCATCGACTCAATCTGTTCGGCCACTTCCGGGCGCACGTCGAAGGCATAGGTAATGGCGCCGAGCGCAGTCGCCGTGCCTATTGCGGCAAGACCGGCGACGCCAGCCCCGATCACCAACACCTTAGCCGGCGGCACTTTGCCGGCCGCCGTCACCTGGCCAGTGAAGAATCGCCCGAAATTGTTGCCGGCTTCGATCACCGCGCGGTAGCCGGCGACATTAGCCATCGACGACAGCGCGTCCATCTTCTGGGCTCGGCTGATCCGCGGCACCATATCCATGGCGATGACGTTGACGCCTTTGGCGCGAGCCTGCTCGAGAAGACCGCCATTTTGTGCGGGATGGAAAAAGCTGATCAACGTCTTGCCTGGCGTCAGCCCTTCGATCTCGTTAGGCAGGGGTGGACGCACCTTGGCGACGACGTCGGCCTGCGCATAAATCTCCTGCGACTCGGCAACTACGCTGACGCCAGCCGCTAGATAGGACTCGTCGGTAAAGCCCGCCCGCATCCCCGCACCCGTTTCGATCAGACACGCGTAGCCGAGCTTCTGCAACTGAATCGCGCTATCGGGGGTCATGCCAACCCGTGCTTCTAGATCATGCCGCTCTCTAACTGCACCGATGCGCATTCAGCACCTCCAATGATTTCGGATTTAGACATTGTCGTTTGACCTGGAGTAAATCGCCGGCACGGTCAGAAACTACGACGGCGCGAATGACCGAGTGTCACGACGCCGAACTCAACCTTTTGGATTTTCTCTATTACGCCCATCTCGGATACGCGCGAGCATGCCTGTGAACTCACCCCAAACCATCGCGGGCCCCGCTAGGCGCAGTAAGGTAAGCATGCGGTAGTTTCGTAACTTCAATCGCGGCTTCCGCATCAACCAGAGAGCGAAATAACGAGCAGGGACTTGAAGTTTTTTATTCAGATGCCCTCGATGCATCGGAGCCAGCTCTTCTTGCTCGCATGGGCCAAGGCCGACGAAGCCTGCCTGGTGAGCTTCTCTTAAAAGTGCATGCCCTTTTTCGGTCCGGGCAATGGCAATGTTGAGACCTGGCGCCTCTCTATAGATCGGCTTTCCGTTCTCCAAAACCCACCCGTCCGGGCAGGAGACATCTGCCAACTCACCGATTGAATCGGGACAAATTTTGCAGCGAAACTGCACGTCGTTGGACCAGGGAACACCAGGCTTGTGCCAAGTGTCCTCATAGGACATTTTCGCGGTCCTGCCATCGGCACTTTCAATATACGTATGGCCGGGCCATCCATATCCCCGCCACCGGAAAGTTTTGAGGTCGCTCGGGGAGAAACCGTGAAACAAAACAACTTTCTCCGACGTCTGGATGGTCGGAACTCCTCCGCAAAACAGAGTGAGGCAGTAAAGGATCTGCCGCGAAGCTCGGGCATCAACCCGCATAAGGTTGCGGACAGCTGTAATGTCACACGGCTTCGCAATGACCGCTATACGAGCACCGGTGTCGACAATCTCGCAAAGTCTGGTAAGCGCCGGGCTTGGGCCATATCGGGACTGAGAACCAGAAATAACGTCATCAGGCGTGTAGCTAACATGACAATCGGTCAACATAGGCTGTTCGGATGATGCTTTAACGTGGACAATGGCGTCGACTTTTCTGCTTTGTAGGAGAAAACAGCCTAGTGCAGTCAACGTTCCGCCTGCTGCAGCGCGATCACGGATGGCGTCGTCCATGGCGTGGCTTCTATAGACAGCTTCAATTGGCCCCCATATCGCATGCATCTTTGATCGATCGGTCCGAGTCGGACCTGTCGCATGTACTCCCGGGCAGACAGCCAAAATTCGGCTTTCAAGGTTCTCGCTAAGTTCTTTTTTAAAACGAGGGCGAGAATGCCCCGATGCCGCGACATGCATTGAGATGCGGTCTGAGCCAGCCATACTCTCGCACAGTCCACAGCCCGCACAAAGCCCATTGGCGACTACTTGCTCGAGCCTCGTAACGGCAGGCATAGCATTTTCTCCAAGTCATATATTGTAATTACAACTCCTACATATGAGATATCGATATTTTATGCAAGAGAGTTTGAGACCCTAGCGATCGAAGCGGCTTGTGGGAGCGATTCGGTCCGTTGTCCGAATGTGCGACAAATGATTGGGAGCTTCAAAATGTGGTCGCGTCATTGAAGCCGGGCGCGCCAAGGGTTGCGGGAGGGTTTTCCCTTCCATGGCCGATCTTTCGGCAACGGCCGAGAAATCGCTACATGCACGTAGGAATCTCCCATGTTTCGCAAAGTCTGGCTCGGCAGGCTCTCGCCAGGCATGAGACAAATCCTATGAAATGAAACGATCCCTTGCATTCGAATGTATATGACTTGACATCTTTAGTAGAGGTGATATCAAAGTCCTATATAACAAAAATTCTCGGCGCATGCCCATGAAGCCGGCAGACCTTGGGAGGGTTTGAATGCACAGAGATTGCGCTCGCGCTGACAAATAGAGCTATGCTGAAGTGCTTGCCCCTGCGGGTTCCGCTGCTTGCGCCCCGTCCGGTGATCGCTTCCGTTGAATCAGGCACATGCAACACAGGGAGAAGGCAAATGGGAATCGACCGTAGAACACTCCTTCAGGCCGCGGGCGTAACTTTGGGGGCGGTGGCTCTCGGAGCGCCGGCGCTTGCCCAGTCAGATCCAAAACCGATCCGGATAGGCATGCTCTTTCCGCGAACTGGGGATCTCGCACTATTAGGCGAGGCCCAGGCAAACGGCGCGCTTATCGCAATCGACATGGCCAATGATGCTGGCGGCATCAATGGGCGCAGGATCGAAGTTGTCAGGGCAGATGCTCCGACCCCGAATGCGGCAGTCGCCGAAGCCACAAGGCTCATCAGCAGCGAAAACATCAAAATTCTGGTTGGCAGCTATGCAAGCGCGATCGCATCGTCCGTCGTGGGTGTCGCCGAAAGATCCGGTGTCATTCATTGGGAGGTCGGCGCAATTGCTGACAGCCTCACACAGCGGGGTTTCAAGAACGTCTTTCGCACGTGCGCGACAGCTGGCCAAACCGGCCAACTAGGCTTCGATTTCGCACTGAACTATCTGTTCCCCAAGCTTTCCTTGACCAAAAAAACGGCCAGAATTGCACTGGTCCATGAAGATTCAGAGTTTGGTTCCACCGTCGCAAAGAGCCTGACGTCACGAGCAAATGAGTTGGGTGTATCCTTCACCACTTATGCATACACGAAAGATACCAACGACCTTTCTCCAGTCGTTCTGAAGCTTCGCGATGCTGGGACTGACGTTCTACTGTCGGTGCAATACATTAATGACGCTGTCCTGTTCTGGAGGCAGGCCAGACAACTTGATCTCAACGTCAAGGCGCACGTCGGGCTCGGTGCTGGCCATTTTGAGAATTCCTTCCCTAAAGCTGTAGGGGCCGATGCAGATGGCATCTTCATTTCAGGGCCCCCACTCGATCTAAATCCAGCCGGATTGACGTCAGAGGGGGCGGCACTCGCTGAACAATTCTACAGTCGCTATCAAAAAAAGCATGGAGAGAAAGCGAGTTCTGTGGCCATGCTCGGTTTCGCTGGAACCATCATGCTTACGCAATTCGTTCTTCCAAATGCGAAAGATCCAGACGATCCCGCATCTGTTCGCGCCGCCGCATTGGCGGTCGACAAGCCAAAGGGATCCACCCCGGCAGGCTGGGGTGTTAAATTCAATCCCCCAGGCGAAAATGGCGGCCAGAATGAGCGCGCGTTTTGGATTATCCGGCAATGGCAGAATGGCGCGTTGCAAACGATTTATCCTGAGGAACTTGCATCGGTAAAGCCGATTATGGTGCCTCTCCCCGAGTGGGCCAGCCGCTAGTTAGACTGTAGCGATATCAGGATAGTAACATGGATATCTTTTTACAGTTGGCGTTGTCCGGTCTATTGCTCGGTGGCATTTACGGTCTTCTCAGTCTGGGACTGACCCTTGTGTTTGGGGTGACGCGTATCGTCAACTTCGCACATGGCGAATTCGTAATGCTGGGAATGTATCTCTCCTACTTCTTGTGGCAACTCGGCTTCGATCCATATCTCACGGCGCCAGTAGCTTTTTTCGTGTGTCTTGCGGTCGGCGTTGTCACGCAGCACTTCGTATTGCGAAGGACTCTGACGATGCCGCATTTTGTGCAGGTCTTCGTAACAATCGGGATCAGCGTCGTTATGCAGTCGGCGGCACAGCTGCTATTCACCTCTGATTTCTATTTTGTACGTCCCTCGTACGGAAACGCGATAGTTAAACTGGGCACCGCACGCCTCCCCCTAACTATGGTTATTGCCGCGGCGCTTGCGTTCGTCGGCACAGCACTCGTCCACCTCTTTTTGAAGAAGACGCATATCGGAGCCGCTATCAGAGCTACCGCTCAGGATCCGTATGCAGCAAATGTTGTCGGCATTGATATCAAGAAAGTTTATGCCGTGACATTTGGTGTTGGCATAGGTTGCGCCGGTTTAGCCGGCGCGCTCCTAGCGCCAATTTATCCCGTCTATCCGACGGTGGGCCTTGCATACTCCCTGATCTCCTTTGTGGTCGTCGTATTAGGGGGGCTTGGTAGCCTTCCGGGTGCTCTATTGGGTGGTCTCGTCGTAGGGCTGCTGGAGACCTTTTCAGCCTACTACGTCTCGCCGGAGGCAAAAGAAGCGACGTACTTCACCATCTTTATCCTCGTCCTCCTTCTTCGTCCTGCTGGGCTTTTCGGGCTGCGTGGATCAGAAACAATGGGCGCCAACCACTAGCGTCGCACCAAGCCTCGCTTGTGTAGAACGGAGGAAACCGTGAACACAAATACGATCTCAACAGGCATTCGTCCCCAGGTCCAGGCGACATCGCTTGCACGCACTGTAACTTTCTGGGCGATAGTCGTTGGTGCACTTTATGTCACCGCATCACTCCTGACCGACCAACACCTTGTCGATCTAATGTTTCAAATTATGCTGGCTGCCTCGCTTGCTGGCGCTTGGAACATCGTAGGTGGGTTTGGGGGCCAGATCGCTCTTGGCCATGCTGCTTTTTTTGGCGTTGGTGCGTACACTTCAACGCTGCTGTTTCAACATTTTCAGCTCACGCCTTGGGTGGGGATGCTGGGAGGTGCATTTCTCGCCGCGCTGCTTGCGACGTTAATTGGGGCGGTAACATTGCGGTTGCGTGGGCCATTCTTTGCCATGACCACTGTGGCGTTCACCGAACTGGTACGCATCATAGTAAAAAATTGGGACTCCGTGACGGGCGGCTCGCGAGGGTTATGGATCCCTTGGGAACCGAATCCCTGGAATTTCAATTTCAGCGACCGAAATTCTTATCTGTTTGTTGCCATAACTCTTGCAGTTTTGGTTTATTCAGCAACGGCAATAATTGCGAACACCAAACTTGGCTATTTGCTCAACGCTCTGCGCGAGGATGTTGATGCCGCCCGCTCGGTTGGCGTCAAGGCAACGAGGGCGAGACTGCTTTCGTTTGCCATCAGTGCGGCTTTTGCAGCAGTTGGTGGAACAGTCTACGCCCAATACACGCTGAGTATCGATCCAGCGAGCGTAATGAGCTTTGATATTTCGATACAAATGGCACTGATGAGTGCAGTGGGTGGATTAGGAACCGTCATTGGACCAGCCTTGGGAGCCATAGCGGTGGTCACCAGCAGTTCTTTGCTACGAGGCTGGTTTGGTGGGGAGTTAGGCGCACTTCACCTCCTGCTCTACGGTGTTCTCCTCATTCTTGTTATGCTCTTCGCCCGAGGAGGGATCATAGGCGTTGCAGGTGATCTGAAGAAGCGCTTTAGCCGCAAATCCAGTCAACGATGAGAATGATTGAGACGACATATCATTCGGGGAGCAAAACATGCCTCTTCTGCAGATAGATTCATTAGAAAAAAGCTTCGGTGGCTTGAAAGCGGTAAAAGACGTTAGCTTTTCCATCGAAAGAGACGAAATCGTGAGTGTGGTTGGGCCAAATGGCGCGGGAAAAACGACACTATTCAACCTTTTAACTGGCTTTATTAAACCGGATGGCGGGCAGATAATCTTAGATGGCCGCAGAATTGAAGGCTGCAATCCGGAGACCGTTTGTCGGGCGGGGTTTGTCCGCACGTTTCAGTCATCGAAAGTGTTCCCGCACATGTCGGTGCTGGATAATGTGACGATCGGAGCCCTTAGCCGCTTCAACGATATAGCAAGCGCCCGCCGCGAAGCTCTTTCGATCTTCGACTTTTTTGGATCTCGCCTTCACGACTATTCCGACCGCGCCGCGGGAACCCTCTCTTGGGCCAATAGAACGCGGGTTGAAATTGCACGTGCGTTGGCGTGTCGACCCTCCCTTATCGGATTGGACGAGCCAACTGCGGGTATGAACCCGGCTGAAACTAACGAGATATCTGAGCTCATAATGAAACTCAGAAACGAAGGCATCACTGTTCTCGTTATCGAACACGACATGAGTTTGGTCATGCGCGTTTCAGATAGGATCGTCGTTTTGCACCATGGGGAACTTCTGTTGCAAGGCACCCCACCGGAAGTCCGCGGCAACGCTAAAGTCATGGAGGCCTATCTTGGCAACGGATCAAGTTCTACTGCAAATTAACGATCTGCACGTGGCTTATGGCGAACTACGGGTTCTGCAAGGCGTAAGCCTTCAAATCAAAGTGGGCGAGTTGGTATCCCTCCTGGGGGGCAATGGGTCAGGCAAATCGACGACCCAGAAGACCATTTTGGGTTTTGTTCGACCCACAGCAGGACAGATACTGTTTGAGGGCGCGCGCCTTGACACTCTTTCAATCGCTGAAATCATCCGCAAAGGGATCACTATGGTGCCGGAAGGTCGGCGTCTGTTCCCGTTTATGGCGGTTCGGGAAAACCTGCTCTTGGGGGCTTGGGTGCGTCGCAAGGAACGTGCAGAGCTCAAGCAGGATCTTGAACGGGTTTTGGAGCTGTTTCCGATCCTGCGCACTAGGCTCAATCAGTTGGCGGGAACAATGTCAGGCGGTGAGCAGCAAATGGTTGCAATGGCACGGGCCTTGATGATGCGTCCAAAACTAGTTTTGATGGACGAACCGACGATGGGTTTGGCGCCCAAACTTGTCGACGAGGTCCTTGATCTTATCCAGACCGTAAACCGAAACGGAATCGCCGTTTTGCTAGTTGAGCAAAACGCGCGCACGGCGCTCGGATTCACGGATCGTGCTTACGTCTTAGAACGGGGGCGCCTTGTGATCGAGGGCCCGTCAAAAGACCTGCTTTCCAATGAGCGAGTACGCTCGGCCTATCTAGGTGAGCTTAGTCAGGCGTGAGCTGCTGAACGCAAAAACCATCTAAGGAACTGAGATGAAGATCATTATCGCTGGTGGGAGCGGCTTCATAGGCCGTCTCCTGATTGAGAAGTTGCTTTCAAGGCCCGCAATGAGCGGCACCTTTGGGCAGGAGCTCATAGAGGAAGTCATTGTTTTCGACAACGTTGCAGCTGACGAGCATATGGCTGCGACTGCGGATTCTCGCATCAAGGTCGTGTTGGGCGACATCACTGATCGTGCAGTGATCGAAAGACTCGTAGCCGACGCCGGCACGACGTCCGTTTCTGTTTTCTATCTGACAGCGGTCATGAGCGGCATAGCGGAAAAAGATATCGAACTTGGATACCGCATCAACGTCGATGGTCTGTTCAATATGCTGAATGCGTTGCGAACGCTTGAGCATCCCCCGCGCTTTATCTTTGCCAGTACGGTGGGAGTTTTCGGTGGAGACGAGATGCCTGCGATCGTCAGCGATTCGACAAAGCAGACACCCCAATCGAGCTACGGTATCGCCAAGGCGATCGGCGAACTGCTTGTCAACGACTATACGCGAAAAGGGTATATCGATGGACGGGGAGCACGCCTTCCGACTGTTGTTATCCGTCCTGGCGCACCTTTTGCCGGGGCAGGAAGCTTCGCAAGCGACATCTTTCGGGAACCGATTCAAGGACGCGATTGTGTGCTGCCGGTACAAATGGATACGCGCTTATGCATCCTTGGCTACCGTGACGTCGTTGATTATCTTTTAGCGCTCCATGAACTTGAAGGAAGTGCTCTCGGTGTCGATCGCACGATCAACCTGCCCAACATTCAGTGTGGGGTCAGGGAAATGGCAGCGGCGGTTGAGAAGGTTGCGGCAGAGCAGGATTTGAAATCTGGCAGCATTACGGTTTCACCTGACCCCAATATCGAACGAATTGTCTCGTCTTGGCCGACGGGAATGGATGCCAGCAAAGCCAAGTATCTCGGGCTGCCCCAGCCCACCGCGCTCGACCAATTGATCAGAGACTTCCAAGTTGATTTCCCGGCCATCCCGTAATCGATTTTGAACGGGTAGTAACCGACCTGCTTGACGCCTGACGCAGGCCAACTAGTCCAAGCGAAAATTTCTCAGCATCAAAAGCACCCCGCAACGCAGCTCCATTCCGGCGTGCGGCTTCGTGGGTCGTTGACCTAAGTTACGCCAGTTAGGACGAGAAATTAAAGGACTTGCAATAAAAAGGCTATAGGTCTATGATAAGTCATACAGAAGAGATAGAGATAGGCCTAGTTCTTGATCGCGCAATGAGCCCTACATGGCAGATCGCAAAAGAGCGGACAGGCAAGAAGTCACGTTTGGCGTGACGAAGGATGCTCTTCCGAGACAGTGATAACCACTGCAGGTCGTTCCATGCTGCCCGAGGCAGGAGTGGAGTTTGTTTCCAGCACGCCCAAGGCATTGAAATTGTTAGGAGTCAAGAAAATGCAAAATCCACTCAGAAACGGCAACCGTCTCAAACTCGGGCTCTTTGGAACGAACGGGAAAGCGGGTGCGCAAACGCTTGTCCCCGAGCTTTACTACCCGACTTGGGAAAACTCGATCAGGACAGCGCAAGTTGCCGATAGGGCAGGTTTCGAGACGATCGTGGCCTATGCACGTTGGAAGGCGTACATGCCAGGGCGGCCAGATCACATCAGCGGTGTCGTTTTCGATCCTTTCACTTGGTGTGCAGGAATTGCTCAGGCCACGAATTATTCGGCAATCATGCCCACTTCACACGCACCAACTATCCATCCCGTTACGTGCGCCAAACAATGTGCCACCATCGACCATATATCGAATGGCCGCCTTGCTCTGAATATCGTTGGGGGCTGGAATAAGCATGAACTCGAAATGTTCGGCGCCGACATGCTCGAACATGACCGCCGATACGAGCAGTTAGAGGAATGGCTGACGGTTATTAAGAAGATGTGGGTGGAAACCAACGAATTTGATTACCAAGGCAGTTTCTACAATGTTCGGCGCGGCGCTTCAATGCCAAAGCCATTACAGCAACCCGCCCCCCCCATCATGAACGCTGGCGGCTCTGCACGTGGAATGAGTTTTGCGTGCCAGCATGCCGACATTTGCTTTGTAATTCTACAATCCGACGACCCCAACGAGTGGCGCAAGCAAATCGACCTTTACAAGAATACTGCCCGGTCGTTTGGCCGCGAAATCCAAGTTTGGACTTATTGCCCAGTTGTCCAGCGGGACACAAAAGAGGAGGCGGAAAACTACCTGAACTATTTCGCCGTCGAAATGGAAGACAAGGAAAGTGTTGACGCTTGGTCGGTGGGCATTGGCTCGCAGTCTCAGATCGCCTCCCCTGACAAATTGAGGGAGATGCGCAAACGGGTAGCAGCGGGTGCCGGTGGAAATATTCTTGTCGGCACCGGCGAGATCATTTCTGAGCAAATGCAGACCTTGTGCGATGCCGGCTTGGACGGCGTGCTGTGCTCTTTTGTCAATGTGGACGACGGTTTGCATCGATTTATCTCCCAAGCCCTCCCACTCCTTGAACAACGCGGCTTGCGCCAGTCTTTTGCACCCCAGAAGTCCGAATCGAGCATAGCGGCCGCCATGGCATGAGCTGACTCGGCCAAACAACCTGGAAACTACGTAGCGAGCGACCGCCCTTTCCTATGACGCGAAAGAAGCGCGCGCTGAAACAGTGCCATGGATTTGGGCTGTGAGCCCGACAACCATTCTACGGAGCGCGAATATGGCTGGGTCTAACCCATCACCGTCGACACAACTCAATCTGCCGGATCTCCTAGCTGAAGCGGACATCAAAACCTTGCTGATGGTTCTCGTAACATTCGATCATGACGAGCGCATCCTCGACGAATGCCAGCCCTACATAACCGGTGCCTGGGACTACATGGAGAACATACCGAGCTATCTGCGAGAAAAGATTATTACGAGGCTTGCTGATCTGCTTTCGGACATTAATGCCGGTAAAAGGCCAAGGACTGCCACCCCAACCGCGGAGTTGCTTGAAAAGATGATGTCGACGTTCGTTGGGCAACCCATCCCATCCGAATACATCCCGCTCACGACGCAACAATTTTCGTTCCCTCTCATCCCTGAAGCACGGGGGAAGCATAGCGGTATCGCTTCTCGCGCGACCAAATCCGACTTCAAGGTCGTGATCATCGGTGCGGGGATGTCGGGGATATGCGCGGCGATCAAGCTGAAGGAAGCTGATATACCGTTTATCATCTTTGAAAAGAACGATGCGGTTGGTGGAACGTGGTACGAAAATACCTATCCAGGCGCCGGCGTGGATACACCCAACCATATTTATTCGTTCAGTTTCGAACCTAACCACGACTGGTCGGAATATTTCGCGAAACGAGATGAGATCTTCAAATATTTCGAGGCTGTATCAGAGAAATATGGGCTTTACCAATCAATCCGGTTTGGCGCCAACGTGACAGACGCCGTCTACGATGACGAGCATGCCTCCTGGAAAGTGACTGCGGAGTTCAGCGACGGAACGCGCGAAGTCGTAGAAGCAAATGCCGTTTTATTCGGCGTCGGGCTTCTGAACCGACCGTCCGTGCCGAATCTGCAAGGCCTTGAGAAGTTTGAAGGGCCGGTACTGCACACCGCTCAGTGGGATAGCAGCGTCAAGTGGAAAGGCAAACGGGTCGGTATGATCGGAACCGGTGCCAGCGGTATGCAGGTTGGCCCAACTATCGCTCCTGAAGTTGAGCATCTTACAATTTTTCAACGTTCACCTCATTGGGTAACGTACAATCCAAATTACCATCGGCGTGTTACACCGGGGAAAGAGTGGGCGTTGAAAAACATCCCTTACTACGCGGACTGGTACCGATTTCAGCTGTTCTGGGCCACCGCCGACAGTTTGCATGCATCGCTGCACGTCGACCCAACTTGGCCGTACCTTGATCGATCGTTGAATGAAACCAATGAAAAGATGCGCCAGGCACTAATTGCCTCAGTGGAGAGTCAAATCGGCGATGATCCAGAATTGCTGGCGAAAGTCATTCCGACTTATCCACCGTATGGTAAGAGGATGCTACGGGACAATCATTGGTACCGTACGCTAAAACGCGAAAATGTTTCACTTGTTACGGAGCGTATTGCGGAGCTCCAAGCGGGAGCAGTAATCACATCTGATAGCCAGAAACATGACATCGAAGTTCTTGTGCTGGCAACCGGATTCAGCGTCGGACAGGTGCTTGGGCCGATCAACGTCCACGGGGCACATGGCATTGATCTCAGATCAATTTGGGGCGAGGACGATCCAAGGGCGTATCTTGGAATTACCGTTCCAAATTTTCCGAACCTTTTTATCATGGCTGGACCGAACACTAGTCCGGCGCACGGTGGAAGCGCGATTTTTAACGCAGAATGCCAGGTTAACTATATCGTTCAGGCTTTGCAGATCTTGGCCACTGGAGAGTACAGCGCGGTTGATGTCCGAAAAGATGTGCATGACGCCTATAACGAACGGGTAGATGCTCAAAACGCCAAAATGGTGTGGACGCACCAGGGCGTGAACAGCTGGTACAAAAATAGGCACGGCCGCGTGTTTGCATCCATTCCGTGGCGAATGGTCGATTATTGGAGTTGGACGAGGAAATTTGAACCAGGCGAATACAACTTGCGATAGGCCAATATCGCACAGCAGGGATGTGGTGACGCAACACAACCAGTCCAGCTCCAGAACCTTTCGATCGACCTGAGCGCAGCCGGAATGTCTCTGCCTCTGGATGCAGTAATTAGTAGTCGGTCACGTCTTCGTTTGGCTTCACTGAGTCTACACAATAACATTGTGATCGGCGAAGATGGCAATGTAAGACGTACACCTTAGCGCTTAAGCGAACGTCGCTCCTTTGTGCGCTTCGCCTTTTGTTCGGTTCGGCGTCTAATACGGAAATTTGACTGACGCGCAGTTGCAACAACGGCAGGGCGCGCAATGGTTTAGCGGTTGGCGTTGGGGCGCTGTTTGCTCTCCACAATCTTCACCATAGCTCAAAAGTCCCAAGCACGTAGTTCAGAAGTAGAAAGAATCTGTTGTGTCCGACCGATTTTGGGGCCAACGCGACCCCATTATATTCCTATAGGTATTGGTTTACAGAGGCGATCGCGCGCTCTCGAGGGCGAGCATTATCTATCAAAGTCCATCCTTCCCAGGATCGTAATCACGATAGACGAGACCCATTTCGGCGAGCTTCTGCCGCATGCCATACATATCCAGACCAAGTTCTCCTGCCTGAAGCCGGACCCGCGACTTAGCTTCCTTCTCAACGCGGACTCTGGAGCTTTCGACGGTCTTTGCTATTCTCGTCTGGGCGACAACCACGACCCCATCGTCATCGGCAACGATCACATCGCCTGGGCGCACATATGCGCCTGCGCACACGATTGGTACGTTGACGGAGCCCAAAGTCTCCTTAACCGTGCCTTGTGCTGATACAGCTTTAGACCAAATCGGGAAGCCAATCTCGCTGATCTCAGCAACATCACGGCAGCCCGCATCAATGACGAGACCGGCGACGCCTCTAGCGATTAGCGACGTTGCCAGGAGATCGCCGACGTAGCCGGCATCGCATGGTGCCGACGGCCGCACGACAAGGACGTCGCCCTGTCTGCATTGTTCTACCGCAACGTGGATCATCCAGTTGTCACCTGGAGGCACATCGACGGTCACCGCGGGGCCAGCAATGCGACTTCCGCTGAAGATCGGCCGCAAGTAGGAGAACAACATGCCGGACCGTCCCTGAGCTTCATGCACCGTCGCGGTTCCAAACGTTGCGAGCTGGCGCACCAAGGTGGCATCAGGTCGCGGCACGTTCCGTATTACGACACCCATCGCAAAGTCCTCCATAATGAAAAATTAGTCCTATATATATGAAGGGTATGTGGCATATGTCCAGCTCGTCGTCCGTCAAAATGAGGTATCTTCCTGCAGTATCGACATGTTTCAGCTGTTCGCTCTTCAGTGCAGCCACCTCGTACGTCGTGCTCGCCACATTTTTTCCCGCTCATATGGCCATGCGTAAAAATCGCTTGAAGACAATATCGTAGTCCTGTATATGACTTTTATAAGAAATATATTGGACAGTCGGCATTCACTCAGACCGACGCGAGGAAGATGGGCGTATTCACCTAAGGACCCAAGGCTAGATGATGCATTTCCTGGGGCGAACGAGGAGGAGAGTGTAATGAATGCCATTGACGAGCCGCTTCTCGAGCAGGGGTCTCCCAAGGATGATCCAAGGGCGTTCAGGCGCGCACTAGGCCACTTTTCTACAGGTGTGACGATTATTACGGCTGAAGCCGACGGCGTCAAAGCCGGGTTGACGGTGAACTCATTCAGCTCGGTTTCACTTGACCCACCGCTTATCCTTTGGTCGGTCAACAAGTCCTCGACAAGCTGGCCAATTTTTGACGCAGCGAATGCTTTTGCGGTCAATGTCCTTGCTGCAGAGCAGAGTTTCCTTGCTTCTCAGTTTGCACGGTCAGGAGGAGACAAATTTCAAAACGTTGAATGGCGTCCCGGCAACACAGGCGCTCCGCTGTTGGCAAACGTTGCAGCTCAATTCGAGTGCCTTCGGCACGTTGAATATGATGGTGGCGATCACCTTATCGTAGTTGGCGAGGTCGCGCACTTTTCTCGGTTCGAGCGTCGACCACTGGTCTTTGCGCAAGGTCGGTTCAGTCTTGCAATAGACCACCCTGAAACGGCACGCCTTGTGAGCCCTGGACAATTGGGCATTAAGCCAACTTTTCTCGCTCTTCTTCGCCGTGCTTTTCTTCAGCGGGGGCATGAGTTACGGGAAGAGGCTCAAAGTGTCGGTTTCACGGAGAACGAAAGCCGGCTTGTTTACTATCTAGAGCTCAATCCCGGCCTTGATATTGAGACGGCGGCGCGGATTTCCTTACTCGACACCGTTTCCGCCACTGAGGCTGCTGAGGCACTCAGAGAGCGAGGCTGGGTGTCGCAGTCGAGTGGGGGGGTACTTGCGCTGACCGAGTTGGGACGTGAAAACTTCGCGCGACTGCAGGACCTGACGGTACACGCGGAGAAGGTCAAGCTCGGTCGATTCTCCGACGGAGAGATTGAGAAGGCTCGGCAGGTCATCGCGAGCTTAGCAACGATCTAAGATCGGCGGCAAACTCAGTTGTCGCGCGCACTTAAGTAACAGATCTTCCGTGTCGCCCGCGCTCCGAATTGGTGAGAACTCCTACGACAATGTTCGTAGAGGTTAAGCATCAGTCGACAAGTCGGCCGTCGTTCGGTGGTTACCGTGTTCAGGTTCAACCTTTTGAAATATTGGAGAAAGAATTATGCAGGATCTAACAAAGCTTACAGAAATCACCGAATCTGGCTACCGCATTGACGCGGAGGCGCGTCTGAAGGATTTGGGTATTGTTTTGCTGCCGGTCCCCGCTCCAGTATCAAACTATCGTCCATATATCACGTCGGGGAAGCTTGTGTTTCTGTCGGGACAGGGTCCGAGGAAACCGGAGGGTGGCGTTTACACTGGAAAAGTTGGCCAAGACGTGTCGCCGGAAGAGGCTTATGAGCACGCTCGCCTGATCTGCACCGGGTTGCTCGCGGCGGTGCGCCAGGCCGCCGGCGGAAGCCTAAACAACGTCAAGCAAGCGGTAAAACTCTTGGGCATGGTCAACGTTGGCCCCGGTTTTTACGACACCGCACGCGTAATCAATGGATGTTCCGATCTGCTTGTTGAAGTTTTTGGTGAGAACGGCCCTCATGCTCGGTCCGCGATCGGTATGGCAAGTCTCCCGCAGAACATGTCCGTTGAGATCGAAGCGATTTTCGAACTCTATTGAGTTTGAGGTCGCCACATCAAACGACATTGAAACAGGACGTCCCTCATGAAATTTCTGACCTATCGTCTCAATGAGAAATTCGGCGTTGGGATCTTACACGGCACAGAGCAATTTTTTGACCTTGGCCAAGACCCGTCGCTTCCAACCGACATGATAGCATTGATCGCCGGAGGCGATCAGACTTTGAGCCGGGTGCGCAAAGTTGTTACTCAAGCAGGCGCCGATAGCCTGCAAGCGTTAAGCTCTATCGAGATAGTGGCGCCGATTCCGCGACCAAGCAAGAACGTATTCTGCGTCGGACGTAACTATCGAGGTCACATCATTGAAGGAGCGCGAGCGCGGGGAATAGAAGTTAATTTTCCGGCAGTTCCAGAATTTTTCACCAAGCCCGTTACCTCGATAGTTGGACCGGAAGCCGGAATACGTCGATATCAAAGTTTGACGAGCCAGCTGGACTACGAGGTCGAACTCGCGGTGGTAATCGGCCGAAAAACGCGGGATGTATCGGTAGAACAAGCGCTTAGTTCCGTTTGGGGTTACACGATCATCAATGAGATCTCTGCGCGAGACTTGCAACGTGCACATGGCCAGTGGTTCAAAGGTAAGGGGCTCGATACCTTCTGCCCGATGGGGCCATGGATCGTAACTGCGGACGAATTCGGCAATCCAGAAGGGCATCGGTTGTCGTTGACCGTCAACGGTGGGGTCCGGCAGGCCTCGACAACGACAGACCTATTATTTTCCGTCGCAGAAATCATTTCCCATTTGTCGGCTGGTCTTACGCTCGAGCCAGGAGATATCATTGCTACAGGGACGCCAAGCGGCGTTGCGCTCGGCATGTCGCCACAAGCCTGGCTGGAGATCGATGATGTTGTTGCTGCCGAGATCGATGGCATCGGCGTATTGCGCAATCGAGTTATTCCCTAACCGTTAGCGCAGCGAGCACCGCGCCATTTGGGCTCGATTTCCTCAATGCGTCGATCCGTGTCTTCGACAAGTTCTTGCAGGTGAACCCTTTTGCAACTATCGCCAACATAACTTGCGCCCCGGCGATTTCAGTGCCGTGCTTTTGGACCTCATCGAAATTGCCGGTTGGGACGCAATTTGTTGGCACACATGGTGGTGAGGATTGCTGTTAGCGCTAGCTAAAGATATTGAGTTAGCTCGGCATTGGAGGCACCCAACGATATCGAATATCCTATCCGGTTCCAACTTTACATGGCCATTTTACCCGTTCGCAGCGATAGAATTACTTGGGTTCTTGCAATAAAGCCCGGTCTTCGCGGCTGGTCTTTTTCGTAACCTCGCGCTTTTGCCTCATTGGCTGTCTTCGTGCTGTGTCGAGCATCTGTTGCTTGATATGCTTTCGTCCAGAAGCAAAGATTTCTAGGCTATAGCCCGTTAAAGGTAACTCAATTCTCTGATACCAATTTGGTTGATTTGCCGCCGTGTAAGCGAATATCTCCCAATGAAGTCCCTGACTTTTTACATCCAGATGATTTATGATACATGTCCGATCGCTTAATACACCACCTTTCAATTGGTACACGAAATGGTCGCTTTCCATGTTTTGTCGATCAATCAGCATCGTCAACTCGTGGCCGTCCAAGCGGTACAACGGTAAAGACAATAACATATCAAAATCTCTTCTCACTAAGTAAATAGTATTTAGAGCACTAAATTGAAGGTCAATATTGGCAATACGTCGTATCTCGATGGTTTCGCCTTCTCCGAGATGTTGACGCCACGGACCATCTTCATTGATAACGTTTATCTCTTCCACCTTCAGAAACACCGGAAGCACACGCTTGTTTTCATCGATAAACCGGAAATTAACTACTTCCTCGCTCTCCGGTGAGCCCGTGGTGACGTAGGTCCCGCTTCCGTGCACGCTCATAATGAGCCCGTTATTTTCCAAAATTTTGAGGCTCTTTTGGACAGTGCCTACACTCACCCCGTATTCGGTCGCGAGGTCGCTTTGAGAACGCAACCGTTCACTTGCTCGCAATGCTCCCGACTTGATTTTCTGTTCAAGTTCGACAGCGATAGCGTCGTATTTTTTCACGGAAAGCTCCGATGTGATGAGGCATATGCAAGGAATTTGACCAACCACGCGTTGGTATACCGCCACGAGATATATATAGGACTTTAAGTCAATTCGCGCAATTGTTGCGAGAGACTTTTCCGCTCAGCGGACAGTGACGATCCTCTGGTATTTAGCGAAGGTGATCGGCGTATTTCGAGGACGGAGCGTCACGATCACGCGGAACCGAGCAGGCACGACATCGAGACGTTCGGAAACATTCTCGCCCATCGCGTGCAGTTGGCCCCGGCAGCGAAGGCAGGTCTTGTGTTGAACATCGACGATCTGCTCGACATGCGGCCGGTGTGCGGGCAGCGCCCTGCGGTTGGCGCGGCGCTTTCTAACTCGGTCGGGGTGCTTTACCGGGTCAGTTGGTTCCGCACCTGCGAAGCTCTGCCTCAATCTGCTCGGCCTCTTCGAGCCCGAGAAGCAATTGATCGACCGGCAGGCTTTCAGCCCGACGACCGAAGCGATGGCGTTGCAAACTCCTTGATGATTTGGCGCAGCCGCTCATTTTCTGCGGCTCCTCGGCGAGCATCGCCCGAAGGGCAATCGGATCGCTAGTCGGGATCTGGCCGTTTTGTTCAACAAGCCAATTCAATCATGAATTACAGTGGTTGCCGTAGCTGAGAGGATCAACTTGTAACATCTGGAACGCGCGTTTCACGCGACTCATGCACTCGTCGTCATCGATCCCGCGCTGCATCAACCAGCCCAACATCTCGGCCGAAACGTACGCCGCTGTCGGCGGCCAGGCGCTGCGGATAGAGACCGAAGCGATTCCGGGCGTGATCAATCACGGTGCGTGCGTCGCGTCGATCATGATTCGCTCAGACTTCGAGCCTTCCCGGACAACGCGGCAAAGATCCTGTCGAACACATCGAGCCAGCTCCAGCGGATGAAGCGGTTGTAGAGCGTCTTGCCGGAAGGCACGTCCTTCCATCGCAAGCCGTTCCTGCTCACATGGACAATGCCGCTGATCACCCGCCTGTCATCAACCCCGGGACCCATGAAACAGAGGGAAATACGGCGATATCCCCGCCATCTGTCGCTCGCTCGCCCTGAGCCTAGTCCGAGCCCTAATTCCGATCTTCGCAGGTTTCTTTAGAGCCAACCCCCGATTGCGAGAAGGACGCATAACCCGCAAAAACGTCACTCGGTTAATCTCGTCGCATCGCTCGCCGGCGGTGTCGAAAAGGACATTGCCTGGGTCCGGAACGCCATCGTACAACCTTGCCGAGGCAGAAACGGCGCCTCGGCACAAACGCTAGCTGGCCATCGTGTTCGATTCCCTTTACTCAACTGAAGGCGGGCATGGCGCGAGGTGCCCGCTTTTCGCTTCTGATCCAGTGCAGGGTCATGACGGCGGCGATGACGATCAATGGAAGGCACAACAGATTAAGCTCTTTCCAGCCTAGCCATTGAAGCAACGGGCCAGCCGCAAGAGATGTAAGGGCCGTGACACCCGCGCGGAGCATTTCCGCGATGCCCTGGATCTTGGCTCGCTCGACAGGCAGATAGGAGCGCGCCAACAGGGTTGTGCCGCCCACAAACATGAAATTCCAGCCGACGCCAAGGCAAAGTAACGCCAGGTAAAACGCCGGAACCTCGAGCGAACTCAATGCAATGATCGTGCAAGCGGCTATCAGGGCCATCCCTGCCATCAAAATACGAGCCAGCCCAAACCGCTTGATCAGCGCTCCCGCAAAAAGCGAAGGTGCATACATCCCGACGAGATGCCATTGGATCATGCCAGCGCCATCGTCAATGGTATGCCCAGACATAACGGCCGCGAGCGGCGCAGCCGTCATGAGTAGCATCATAACGGCGCCACCCACGACGTTGTTAGCAAGAGCCGCCCAGGAGATCGGCTGCCTAAAGACAACACCCAGTGGCCTTGGTTGGCCCTCATTATCCTGCATATGGGACATATCGTTGCCGCGATCTCGGAAGACCAGCGCGAACAAAAATGCCGAAGCCACCCCGAGCGCACAGACCAGCAGGTAAGATCCCGCAAACATCGCGGGTAAAACGTCTTTGGTCCAAGCCGCAAAGAGCGGCCCCAAGAATGCAGCCGCGACGCCGCCAGCCAAAACGAAGGAGATTGCTTTGGCTTTGCTTTCCTGCGAAACAGCATCTGCTGCGGCGAGCCGATAATACCCCGCGAACGCCTGAAAAATGCCGACTCCCGCAGTACCGAGGCAAAACGTCCAAAAATTACCGTGCAGCACGGACCAGACGGATATTGCTCCTCCGATCGCGCATGCAGTCGATCCGATGACGAAGGACACTTGGCGCCCAAGACGCTCGATTAGATATGATGCAAGCAGCGTAACAACCGCTCCCGCAACTGCAATGAGCGCAAAGGGAAGAGTTGCAAGAGCTTTATCCGGGGCAAGCTGATACCCCGTCAGTCCGGTTAACGTAAGATCGACCGAGATGGCAGCTGTGAAAAGCGCCTGACCAATCGCCAGCACGACAGTATTTTGGCTCGGTAACGAGAAGTTTCGCGCGCTTGCCATTGGATAACGTGCCTCCCATAAAGCTGGTCGTTGGTGCTCCACCAGCGAAAAGATGTGGTTACCTCCCCGTCTTGGCGGCTGAAAGGACTTACTTCCCTCGAATCTAGACGCGCAGTTGCGATCCCGTTTTACCCCTTGAGTTGCGTAGACGTGTTGCTGCGTGTGTCGATGAGGGACATGGCCACCGCGAGGCAGCGCGCCATTTCCGCGTTTCGCCTCGCTTTGTGAACGATCTGATCAACCTGCGCCGGCAGTTCGCTTGAGGCGCGCCAGCAGGGCCATGTGGGCGGCGGCAAGCTGAGCCGCATCCGAGTTTGTTCGCTTGCGATTGGCCGAGGCCGGCGACCTGACGCTGGATGACCGTTGTTTCGAGTTGGAGATGCGGGGTGTGAGCGTGCACTGCTCCAATGTCGGGCGCCTGCTCAATCGCCTGGGGCTCAGTCATAAAAAACTCTGCTGGCCAGCGAGCAGCAGCGGGCCGACGTGCGCCAGGCGCGTGAACTGTGGATCGGGCGGCGAAAGCGCTTCTTCAACAAGGCCTTGGCGCGGCTAATCTTCATCGATGAGACGTCGACCAACACCAAGCTGACCAAACGCACCGGCTGGGCGCCGAAGGGCGAGCGCTTCAGGACGCATGCACCATTCGGCAAATGGCAGACGCAGACCTTCATCGCCGGGCTGCGATGTCACGGTCTTGTCGCGCTGTGGATTGTCAACGGGCCGATGAATGGCGCCATCTTCGAACGCTACGTCGAAACTCAGCTTGCTCCCGAACTGTCGGCCGGCGATGTCGTCATTCTCGACGATATCGGCTTCCACAAGAACGGGCGCGCTGCACAACTGGTTCGCCAAAAGGGCGCTTGGCTCCTGTTCCTGCCGCCATACTCGCCCGATCTCAGCCCATCGAGATGGCCTACTCAAAACTCAAGGCGCGGCTGCGAAAGAAGGCGGCCAGAACCTTCGATGCACTCTGCGAGGCGATCGGCGATATCTGCCTCCTGTTCGAGCCAGCTGAATGCAGAAACTTCTTCGAAGCTGCTGGATATGAAGCCGATTAATCACGACACGTTTTTAGTTTTCGCATTTGGTCTTGTTTCCTATCGATCATGCGTGACTAATCTTACCGCCGTCGGAGCAGCCAGTTATTCGGCTAAATTCCGACGACGAGCGCACCGCCGCTGAGACCTGCACCTGCCGCTGCCAGTAGGATTTTCTCGCCCGGTCGAAATGGCTCGGCCTGATGGGTCAGCGACAGGGAGAGGGGGATCGTCGCGGCGGAAGAGTTGCCGTATTCGGCGATCGTCTTGACGATTGCTTGATCGGCTATTCCAAGATTCCTCCCGACCGCATCGAAAATACGAGCATTGGCCTGATGCGGCACGAACCGGCCGACATCCTGTGGTCGCACTCCGGCAGCGGCAAGGGCGCTTATCGAGCAATCGGTCATCATCTCGACAGCCCTGGCGAACACTTCGCGTCCGTCTGTCATCCTCATGCGGGTTTGGTCGAGGTCGAGGTTGCCATGGAACGGGATGTTGCTTCCTCCAGCGGGTATCTGGATCAGCCCGTAGCGCGAACCGTCCGAATCTACCGAAGCGCCGAGAATGCCCCGATCGGGGTCCTCGCAGGGACCAATCACCACGGCGCCGGCGGCATCGGCGAACAGGACGGAGCTTGCGCGCTCGGCTGGATTGATGCGGCGGCTGAGGATGTTGGCGGCGATCACCAGCGCTGGTTTGCCATGCAGGCGGGTGAATCCATCGGCGAACATCAGTGCATAGATGAAGCCGGCGCAGGCACCGGTCAGGTCGACCGCGCCCGCTCGGCCAAGACTGAGCTTGTGCGCGACCAGGGGGGCACTGGGCGGCAGAAGGTGGTCGGGCGTCGAGGTGGCAAGCAGCAGCAGACCGATGTCGCTGCGGTCAATGCCGGCGTTCGCCAGCGCCATGTCGCCAGCTTGCGTGGCAAGACCGGACAGCGTGTCTTCGTCGGTTGCCCAGAAGCGGGAACGGATTCCGGTGCGCCGCTCGATCCAGCCCTGCTCCAGGCCGAGATTGCTCTCGATCTCGGCATTCGCCACCTTGCGCCCAGGCGCGTGATGGCCAAACCCGAGAATGCGCGACGACTTGCTCATGGCCTCGAACCGAAGCGTTCGCCGGCCTCCTCGATCGCGTCATAGAGCCCGTCCAATTCGTCACCAGTGATGCAATAGGGCGGCAGAAGATAGAGGACATTGCCGAGCGGGCGCACAAGCAGCCCTCGATCGAGGAAGAACGCGCGCAGCTTCGGGCCGATTTCGGCCAGATAACCGGCTGAGCCGGCGCGCAGATCGAGTGCCGCTATCGTACCGGTTCCCCGGCTGTCGGTGAAATATGGATTGTCCTGAAACCGTCGAAGCCCGGCGGCCTGCATTGTGCTCAAGGCCGCGATCCGCTCGGCCACCGGTTCGTCACGCCAGATCTCGACATTGGCGAGTGCGGCAGCACAGGCAATCGGATTGGCGGTGTAGGAGCTCGAGTGGAAAAATGTCTTCTTCCGGTCCGTCGAATAATGGGCCTGGAAGATAGCTTCGGTGGCAAGCGTCGCGGCCAGCGGGATAGTGCCACCGGTCAGGCCCTTTGACGTGCACAATATGTCTGGAGAGATGGATGCCTGCTCGCAGGCGAACATGGTCCCGGTGCGCCCCCAGCCGGTCATCACCTCGTCGGCGATCAGCAGCGTGCCGGAGGCCTCAGCGATCTTTTTCAACTCAGACAGAACCCAGGCCGGATACATCAGCATGCCACCGGCGCCTAGCACCAGTGGCTCGACAATTAGGGCGGCGGCGCGCTGGTCACGGGCAACGGCCTCGAACCGATCCAGTGTCTCCTGCTCGCGCCCGGCGGCCGGGAAGGGGATGGTGTCGACATCGAACAGCAGGGGGTCGTAGGCGGCGTTGAACACGCCACGGGCACCGACGCTCATCGTGCCGATAGTGTCGCCATGATAGCTGTGCTCCATGACGACGATACGCGAGCGCGGCGCGCCGATGTTGCGGAAATAGCCGAGCGCCATCTTCAGCGCGACTTCGACGCAGGTCGAGCCGCTGTCGGAATAGAACACCCAATCGAGTCCCGGCGGTGCGAGACTCACCAAGGCTTTGGCCAAGCGTTCGGCCGGTTCATGCGTGAAGCCTGCGAAAATGATCTGGTCGAGGCTCGACGCGGTCGTCTCAATGGCCTTCATGATGCGGGGATGGCGGTGGCCATGCGTGACGACCCACCAGGAGGAAATGGCGTCTAGGATGCGCGTGCCGTCGGCCTTGTGTAGATAGGCGCCTTCCGTCCGGACGATTTCAGGGATCGCTGGCTCGAGTGCGTGCTGGGTGAAGGGGTGCCAGACATGCGAGTTCATCAGCGGCATCCTTCGGCTATCATCGTGAGGTCAAAAAAGTCGCTCATGGCGCGGCTGAGCGTCTCGTGCGTCAGTGGATCGAGGTGAGGCAACCTTCCCAGCACCGCAACATTGCCGAATTCGGCGATCGTCCTTTGGCTGTCGGCCATTTCCTCGCCGATGAAGGCAACGCCGATGAGTGGAATGGAGCGGGCGCGCAGGGCCTCGATAGACAGCAGGGTGTGGTTGATGGTGCCGAGCGCGGTACGGGCGCACAGGATGACGGGTAGTTGCCATTCCTGGAAAACATCGATGAACCTTGTCTGCCGGTTGAGCGGCACCATCAGCCCGCCGGCGCCTTCGATGATGAGCGGACCCGGCAAGTCTGGCAGTGAGAGCTTGGCCGCCTCGATCGCGACGCCGTCGATTTCGGCTGATCGATGCGGCGACAGCGGCATCCTCAGACGGTAAACTTCCGGCAGGATGCGCCCGGCGGGCAAGCCGGAAAGCCGGGCTACGACCTCGCTGTCGGTCTCCTCGTCGAGGCCAGATTGCACCGGCTTCCAGTAGAAGCCATTGAGCAAGCCGGCGAGCCCAGCCGAAAACACTGTCTTGCCAATTCCGGTGTCTGTCCCAGTGATGACGATACGTTTGGTCATGCCGTGGCCAACACCTCGACGAGCGCCTCGACCATGGCGGAAATCTCGGCTTCGTCGACGTTGAGCGTCAGCGAAATGCGCAGGCGAGACGTGCCCTCCGGCACTGTCGGCGGGCGAATGCCGCGTATGTCGAAGCCGCGGGCCTGCAGTGCCGACGCCATCGTCATGGTGCGCCTGTTATCGCCAATGACAAATGGCTGGATCTGCGAGCCGCTCGGCGTCACGCCGCAGTGCTCGGCCAACTGGCGGCCAGCGAAGGCAACGCGCCTGTTGAGCTGAACGCGGCGCATGGGCTCGTCGGACAGGATGGCGAGCGCTTCGCGCACTGCCACCGCCATCAGCGGTGACGGCGCGGTAGCGTAGATGAATGGTCGGCACCGGTTGACGAGATAGTCGCACAGCGTTCGCGGTCCTGTGACGAGCGCGCCGGACGCGCCGAGCGCCTTGCCGCATGTATGGAGCGCGACGATGTTGTCGCGGCCTTCGAATGCGGCGGCCAGCCCCCGGCCGCCTAGTCCCCAGACGCCGGTGGCATGCGCTTCGTCGACGACGAGGAATGCTTCGTGCCGATCGGCAAGTTCGACCAGGTTCACCATCGGAGCTCGGTCGCCATCCATGCTGTACAGGCTTTCGACCGCGATCCAGATGCGCCCCATGCCGCCACCGGCGCGCCAGTGGGTGATCGCATCCTCGACCGCGGTGACGTCATTATGAGCGGCCAGCACGAACCGGGCGCGGCAGGCCTGCGCGCCCTCATGCATGCTGGCATGGGCGAGCTCGTCGAGGACCAGCAGGTCGCCCTTCTGCGGCAGCGTCGTCAGCAGAGCGAAGTTGGCTATGTAGCCGCTGCCGAAGAACAGTGCGCATTCGGCCCCGAAGAACACCGCCGCGTCCGCCTCCAGTTGCTCATGTTCCGGCGCATTGCCGCGTAATAGCCGCGACCCGGCAGCGCCGACCGGTGTGCCCCGCGCAATCGCCGCCGCAACCGCATCGCCTAGTCTCCTGGAGGCGGCAAGCCCGAGATAGTCGTTCGACGAGAAGTCGAGCCCGGCGCGCGGCGACAGCGTCCGCAGCCGGTCCTTGCGCGCCAGTCCCTGCAAGGTCGCTTCATAGCGAGCAAGGGGTGCTCCGTTCATTGCGCCTCGAGTTCCATCGGCTCGATGCCAAGGCGCCGGAACAGCAGGGTATCCTTGTCCTCGCCGGGGTTGTCCGCCGTCAGCAGCGTGTCGCCGACGAAGATCGAATTGGCGCCGGCAAAGAAGCATAGCGCCTGCATCTCGTCGGTCATGGCGGTGCGGCCGGCGGAAAGACGCACGTGCGATTTCGGCATCATGATACGTGCCAGCGCGATGACGCGCACGAACTCTATCGGCTCGATCGGCTTTGCCTCAGCCAGCGGCGTTCCTGCGATCGGGATCAGCATGTTGATCGGAACGCTCTGCGGATGCTCCGGCAGGTTGGCCAGCGTCACCAGCATTTCGATGCGGTCCACCGGCTCTTCGCCCATGCCGACAATGCCTCCGCAGCAGACTTTGATGCCGGATTGGCGAACCAGCTCGAGCGTATCGAGCCGGTCAGCGAAGCTGCGCGTGCTGATGATCTCGCTGTAATAGCGTTCCGACGTATCGATATTGTGGTTGTAATAGTCGAGACCAGCATGTTTCAGACGGGCGGCTTGCTCGAGATCGAGCATGCCGAGGGTCATGCAGGTTTCCATGCCCAGCGCCTTCACGCCTTCAACCATCGCTACGACCGCATCCATGTCGCGCGCCTTTGGGTTTCGCCAGGCCGCGCCCATGCAATAGCGGGTGGCGCCGGCGTCACGCGCCTTGGTCGCCTCGGCGATGACGCGCCTGACTTCCGTCAGCTTCGACGCCTTCAGGCCGGTTTCGTGATGCGCTGACTGGCTGCAATAGCCGCAATCCTCCGGACATCCGCCTGTCTTGATGCTGAGAAGCCTGCTGAGCTGGACTTTGTTGGGATCGAAATTCTCGCGGTGACTCGTCTGAGCCCGGAAGAGAAGGTCATTGAACGGCAGCTCGTAGACAGTTTGGGCTGTTTCCCGGGTCCATTGATAGGGCGCACTGTCGAACGCCTCGACGGTCGTGTTAGGGTGCAGTTCCGCTGTCATTCCATCTCCCTTCCTAGGGTACTCTTTGCGGCTGACTATCTCGGCGATGACTGCCGAGGCCAACGTCCATTTGGCAACAAGCGCGGGTATCGGCAGGGGTTCGCCAGCGACGTTCAGTATTGAGAAACTGTCGCCCCACTTGCGGTGGGTTCGACCGAGTAGGTGAAACGCTCCAAGATGTGATTATGAGCATCAAAGGCTAGCACCTGCGGTTCGAGCGCAGTCAACTCCGTTTCGGGTGCATAGATGGAATTGCAGATTATCAGTTGATCGCCTGGTTGGCAGTTGCGAGCAGCGGCGCCATTGAGAATGCAGCAATGGGATCCGGGTTGGCCGAAGATGACACAGGTCGAGATGCGCGCGCCCGAATTCTTGTTCCAGATCTCGACGAATTCCATCGGAAAGTTGCCGGCCTCCTGGCAGTGGTCAGGATCGAGTGTGATTGAGCCGTGGCAGTCGAGATTGACTTCGCTGACGTGGATGCCGTGCAGGTTACCTGCCATCATTTTCCGCATCGATCCTCACCTCTCTGCGCTGGGACACGAACTCGGCCGCAAGAAAGTAGCATTTGGAAGCTGGAAGGGGATTAATTCTGTCCGACCTTTGCGCCGTCCAGTCTAATTCCTACAAATCGGAAGCACCACGCCTAAACGAGCGTCATTGCGTACAAACGCGTTTTGCAAGATGAATTTGCAATTTTGCGAAGACAGATTGCAAACGCACGCACCTTCGCACAGGTTGGCCCCTTCGCAATCATGATGGGAGCCAACGGGTGGCAAATCTTCCAGAACGCCTGCTTTCTGGTCATCGAGATTTCATTACCGGCCGGTACGTGACTGAGCGAGACCGGTTTCGTTCATTGGCACGTGAAGGCCAGTCGCCAGATACGATGGTGATTGCCTGCTGTGATTCGCGTTCTGCGCCAGAAGTCATCTTCGATGCAGGTCCCGGCGAACTATTCGTTGTACGCAATATCGCCAATTTGGTCCCGCCCTATCAGCCAGACGGTGAATTTCACGGCACTTCCGCGGCCCTCGAATTCGCGGTGCAGAACCTGAAAGTGCAGAACATTGTCGTCATGGGGCACGGACGTTGCGGGGGGATACGTGCTGCTCTAGATCCAGCAGCGCCACCGCTTTCGCCCGGCGACTTCGTAGGTAGATGGATGAGCCTCGTTGCGCCAATTGTTCAAACCCTTTGTGGCAATGCGCTAGTGACCGGAAGCGAGCGGCAGACTGCTCTCGAGCGCATTTGCATCCGCTGTTCAATTGCAAATTTGCGAACCTTTCCGTGCGTGCAAGAATTGGAGAGGCAGGGGACTTTGTCGCTGCATGGCGCCTGGTTCGATATCTCGAGCGGTGACCTTTGGGTCTTGGATCCTCAAACCGGGGACTTCGAGCGTCCCGAATCCGGATGAGCTGGTCGGCAACACGCGCATTGTCGTGCGACGTTAGCCGATACCGCCAACGGTAGGTGTCTTGTACATCCGTCGGTTCCGACTAGGTTCAAGGCCTCGGTTAGCTTCCCAACGGCCATGTGTCGAGCAGCACGGCGTCTACGCTAGCCTAAAGCGCGACGTCGATTTGATCAAACGTATCGACCCCACCCCGATCCTCTCGGTGTGAAGCCGACGTCGACGCCGGCGCGAGCGCGCGCGATCGCAGTGCGGATGTCGCCAGCAATCGCGATATGATTGTCCTTGATGAGCATGGCGTCGTTGAGGCCGAAGCGGCAATTGCCGCCGTCGCCAGCGCAGGGGCAATCGAGCGACGAGGGAAGTCGAGTCCACTGCCAGACGGAGCAAGTGCCCGCGACACTTTCGGGCACCAGCGGCTGTCGCAACTGCCTCGGCCAGCGGGTTGCTGGCGAGCCGGTTTGCATAGTGAAGTCCGGTGTACGCCACGTCGCCGCATGCCCGCAAGCCGGCCACAGAGCTGCGCCCGTCGGCATTCACGGCCATGTCGCCCATGCGATAATGCGCTGCCGAGCGCACCGGAATTGGCTCGACTATCGGATCGACCCCGGCTTGCAGGCGAGCCGGATCGATCGCTGGAAACCGTTATTTCGCAGCCGCTCTCAATTCTCACGCACTCCGCCGGAGGCGCTTCGAAGCCGCTCGCGTCGCGATGCCGCGGTTCCTCACCAATTTCCAACGCTCGGGATGCGCCAATGCCGGTAGGGCCCCTAGTAGCGCGCAAAGGACACATTTTCCTCGTTTTCCGCCACACCAGAAAACATGAGCGAAGGGCGTCCTAAAGGGGAACTACGGCCACCTAGTGCAGCGCCGCGCTTCAAACGGACCTTGGATGTCCAGCGTCGAACACTCCGCTCAGCGCAAACCTACAGGCTGACCTGAAGTGATTGCACCGATTTGCGGCAACCTCATAGGCGTCGCTGTCCTTGCCGGCGTCCTATGTTGGAACCAATGATATCTGCTACTGGATATGCCGTTTTGTATTTCACCTGCTTGAGCGCGAAGCTCGATTTGATTGTTGCGACCCCAGTCACCTTAACCAACTTCTCTACGATGAAGTGCTGAAAGGCTCCGACGTCGCGTACAACAACCCGCAATAGGTAGTCTGAATCCCCCGTCATAAGGTAACATTCCATTACTTCCGGAAAACTTTCTACTGCCGCCTCAAAAACGTGCAGCATGTTTTCGATCTGACGCTCTAACGTCACTTGGACGAAGACGCTGACCACAGCCCCCAGTTTCTGGGGATCTAAAAGCGCTACATACTGAAGGATCAGGCCGGATTCTTCCAAGGCCCGGACGCGAGACAGGCAGGGGGAGGGCGACAGCCCAACACGGTCTGCGAGCTGCACGTTTGTAAGACGACCTTCCTTCTGTAGTTCGTTCAATATCTTGATATCAATCGCATCGATATCGATTGTCGGCACAGCCCACTCCTGATTGTTCTCTTGAGCCATATGTTCTGCCGAAATTTACTAATATTACAACATAATTGAGAGCCGGATTCGTCGCTGAAAAAGCTAGCCTTCGTACGTCCTGAGAGCGGGGCTATCGCATATGAGTTATTTCCATCCGCATTTCTTGATGCGATGGCTGATGGGATTTTGTCCGTGTAGGCGAGTTGGAGGATGTTTCTTGCTAGGCCGTTTATCAGCGCGGTATAGGCAGGGAATTGTCCTTGCGGGCACGGCTACGGCCTTCGCCCAGATGAACGTCGAGCATCTAGGCAGTCCGTTCTCGATCTGCCCGTGGGCCTTGGTGAGGTGGATCGGCCCTGCGTTGGCAACAGCGAAGCAATAAATAGGCGCGTCAGCGGCTTGGCCTGTTCACGCCGGCTGGTGATGCCGATGAATGCGATGTGACCGGACATCAGCAGCTCGGTCGCCGCCATGATCTCTGCCTACCGCCTCTCGCCGCGGCCGTGGCGGGTTTCGGTCCGTAGGGGAGCGACCGTCGGAACTGCGTCACCTCCCGTGATCTTAATTCTGCACTGTCATAGGTCAATGCTACGCGCGCAGAATATGCTGATAGATACCATATTTGCGGCAGATAATGCCAAAATGTCCAGAACGCCCGACACATTCGGCAGACAATGCCGCGTTGTGGGTGCTATTTTTCTGGGCGTCGCGTTGGAGGAACAATGGAAGCTTTAGCAACCGCCCGGACGGAACATTCCACTGATGACCAGGATCCGCAGGAAACTGCCGACTGGCTGTCTTCGCTCGAATCGGTGTTTCGATACGGTGGCAGCGACCGGGCTCGTTTCATACTCGAGAAGTTGGAGCGAAAAGCCAAGGAGATCGGCGTGGTTGCAGACGCGCTCCCGTACTCCCCTTACAGGAACACCATCCCCCTCGAGAAGCAGCCTCCCTATCCTGGTGATCTCCAGATGGAGGAGCGCATCACTACGATCATGCGGTGGAACGCTCTGGCGATGGTGGTCCGGGCCAACAAGGCGCATGGCGAGCTTGGCGGACACGTTGCGAGCTACGCATCGGCGGCAGAGATATTCGAGATCGGATTTAATCACTTCTTCCGCGCCACAAGCGAGGAGCAGGGAGGTGACCTCGTCTATTTTCAGCCGCATTCGGCGCCTGGCGTCTACTCACGCGCTTACCTTGAAGGCAGGCTTACGGAAGAGCATCTCAAACACTATCGCCAGGAGCTAACTTCTACCGGCCTGTGTTCATACCCCCACCCTTGGTTGATGCCGGATTTCTGGCAAGTGCCAACTGGCTCGATGGGAATTGGCCCTATCAGCGCCGTCTATCAGGCGCGATTCATGCGCTACCTGCGCGATCGAGGCCTCGCCCAAACCGACGATCAGCACGTCTGGTGCGTTGTTGGCGACGGCGAGATGGATGAGCCGGAATCTATTGCCGGGCTTTCCATTTCAGCCCGGGAGAAGCTCGACAACCTGACATTCATCGTCAATTGCAACCTTCAGCGCCTCGATGGGCCGGTGCGAGGAAATGGGCAGATCATCCAGGAATTGGAGAATACTTTCCGGGGTGCAGGCTGGAATGTCATCAAGGTTCTTTGGGGGTCGGATTGGGATTCACTTTTTGCGCATGACGTCAACCATGCGCTGCTGAAGAGGTTTGCGGCCACGGTTGATGGTAAGTATCAGACACTTGGAGCGAAAGATGGGGCCTATAATATGGCCAACTTTTTCGACGAAGATCCGGAGGTGCGCGCGTTGGTCTCGCACATGTCAGACCGTGACATCGACTCCTTGAAGCGTGGCGGGCACGATTTCCGCAAGCTCTACGCCGCTTTTGCAGCCGCCAAGGCAACAAAGGGCCGGCCTACGGTCATCTTGGCGAAGACTAAGAAGGGCTACGGAATGGGTGCTGCGGGCGAATCCCGGATGACCGCCCATCAAGCCAAAAAGCTGGAAATTGACGCCCTGCTGGACTTCCGTAACCGGTTCGGACTGCCACTGACAGATGAAGAAGTTGAACGGTTGGATTTCTACCGGCCCGCCGAGGACAGTGCTGAGCTGACCTACTTGCGCCAGAGGCGGGAGCAGCTAGGTGGTTACCTGCCGGTCCGTAGGCGCGGTGCTCCCGCAGTGCCTGTCCCGACGATCGAGAGCTATGCCGATTTTGCCTTGAAGGCGGACGGCAAAGAGATGTCGACAACAACTGCTGTTGTTCGGTTGTTCAGCAACCTCATCAAGAACAAAGAGATCGGGCCGCGCATTGTACCTATTGTCGCAGATGAGGCGCGGACTTTCGGTATGGCAAACCTGTTTAGGCAAGTCGGCATCTACTCACCCGTGGGCCAGCTTTACGAGCCAGAAGACGCCGGATCCATGCTTTACTATCGCGAGGCCAAAGACGGTCAGTTACTCGAAGAAGGAATTACCGAAGCCGGAGCAATATCTTCATGGGTTGCTGCCGCAACATCTTACAGCGTGCACGGCCTATCAATGCTGCCCTTCTATATCTATTACTCAATGTTCGGCTTCCAACGTGTTGGCGATCTCATTTGGGCGGCAGCGGACCAACGCGCGCGTGGCTTTCTTATCGGAGCGACTGCAGGGCGAACGACACTCGGTGGTGAAGGCCTCCAACACCAGGACGGCACGAGCCACGTGATGGCGGCGACCATACCGAATTGTCGCGCATACGATCCCGCCTTCGCTTATGAGTTGGCAGTCATACTGGATCACGGCGCGCGTGGTATGATGGAGGAGGGCCGTGACGAGTTCTATTACATCACGGCGATGAATGAGAACTATGCGCAGCCCTCTCTGCGAGAAGGCTCTGAAAAGGGCATCATCAAGGGCTTATATCGCTTCGCCACGCATGGCGCGGCCAAATCGAAAGCGAAAGTGCGATTGGTAGGGTCCGGCGCGATCTTTCCTGAGGTTGTTGCGGCAGCCGCGCTTCTGGCAGATGATTGGTCGGTGGCCTCGGAGACATTTAGCGCGACCAGCTTCAGCGAACTGGCACGAGAGGCCCGGGAGATCGAGCGCGCAAACATCCTTAGCGAGGATGGGGTCCAGAAGGTGAGCTATGTCGAGCAATGCCTTGGCGGCAATGCCCCCATTGTAGCAGCCACGGATTATGTGCGTGCATATCCGCAGCTGATTGCATCTTATGTGACGTCGCGCTTCGTTGCACTAGGTACCGACGGGTTCGGGCGAAGCGACAGCCGTGCGTCGCTCAGGTCGTTCTTCGAAGTTGACCGCCACCACATCGTGGTCGCTGCCCTTGCTGCCCTTGCAGAAGAAGGAAAAATCGAGCGCAAGACGGTCAAGGAAGCCATCGCCCGCTACGGGATCAACTCCGAGCTTCCTGCGCCCTGGACCATCTAGACGCAGTTTCGCCGGACAAATCCCCGATCACATTAGAAGGCAGCCCGCATGAGCGCCAGTTTAAGCGTCGCTATCCCTGACATCGGCGACTACAAGAATGTTCCTGTCATCGAGATCATGGTCAAGCCGGGAGACCGGATTGCCGTGGACGACCCAATTCTGAGTGTCGAATCCGACAAGGCAACGATGGAGGTTCCCTCCCCGGTGGCCGGAGTTGTTCGCGAGCTTCTAATCGAGATCGGATCCAAGGTATCGCAGGGGACCCCGATCTTGACTGTTGAGCCCACGGCGTCAATTGAGGGCGCCCTACAGGTAAGGGAAAATCGCCCGGCTACGCCCGCAGATGAAGCGCAAAAAAATAGGCAACCCTTGCCAAGTCCGGCCGCAGGCCCCAAAGCGACCGCCGTGGATGATGCCTCGCCTGGTTTTTCCTCCGTTCACGCAACACCATCCGTAAGGGCTTATGCACGCGAGCTTGACGTTGATCTGACCAAGGTTCGGCCTACTGGCTCTAGAGGACGTATTCTCCGGGAAGACGTTCAAACTTTTATCAAAACGTCACTGGCCTCAGCTACACCGGCCTCCTCCGGCGGGCAGGCGGTTGGGGTTGGGCTCCCAGCGTGGCCGCAGATCGACTTCGCGAAGTACGGAGAAATCGACCGGCAGCCTTTGACGCGAATTCAGCAAATTTCTGGTGCTAACCTTACGCGCAACTGGCTGACAATCCCGCACGTCACTAATTTCGACCATGCGGACGTAACCGAGCTTGAGGCATTCCGAACCGATCTGAACCGGGAAAAACGGAAGCCCGAAGTGAAGGTGACGATGGTAGCGTTCCTGCTCAAGAGCGCATCCTCGGCACTACGAGCATTCCCCCGGTTCAATGCCTCCCTCGACGGAGACCATCTCGTCTTGAAGAAGTACGTACATATCGGCTTTGCGGTGGACACCCCAAAGGGGCTGATGGTGCCAATCATCCGGGATGTTGATAAGAAGGGTCTTCTCCAGATTGCGCTGGAGATGGGCGAGCTTGCGGAAAAGGCACGTCAAGGGACCTTGTCACCCTCCGATATGCAGGGGGGCTGCTTCTCGGTGTCGTCGCTCGGTGGAATAGGGGGAGGGGGGTTCACCCCCATTATCAACGCCCCGGAAGTAGCAATCCTGGGTGCTGCTCGCTCCAAGACCGAGGCGGTGTGGAATGGCGAAGTTTTCGTGCCGCGTTTGATTACGCCGATCAGCCTTTCCTGGGATCACCGCGTGGTCGATGGGGTCGCGGCGGCACGTTTCCTCGGCCACATCGCAGCAACGCTCGGCGATTTTCGCCGGGCACTTCTGTGAGGGTTTCGATGGCCAGAGTTATTGAAGTTCGCGTACCGGACATTGGTGATTTTAAGAATGTCCCTGTGGTGGAGATACTCGCAAAGGCGGGTGACACTGTAGAGATCGACCAAAGCCTTCTGATCGTGGAGTCGGACAAGGCTACCATGGATATTCCGTCGCCGGCGGCAGGGCGCATCAGTGAGCTGCGTATCACTATTGGTGAGACGATCTCTCAAGGAGATTTGATCGCCCTTCTCGAAGTCGAGGCGCAGGTGGAACCGGCAAATATCCCAGGGCTTGGGAGATCCCCGGATCACAGGCCGGAAATTCGACCAACTGGTTCAAACGATTGCGAATTGCTCGTAATCGGGGGAGGGCCAGGCGGCTATTCGGCCGCTTTCCGTGCCGCCGATCTCGGTTTGAACGTTATTCTCATTGAGCGCTATCCCACTCTCGGCGGTGTTTGTCTTAACGTTGGATGTATACCATCCAAGGCATTGCTTCACGTTGCGGCCGTGAGTGAAGAAGCCGAGCGTTTGTCCGCCTACGGCGTTACGTTTGCCGCGCCTGACATCGATCTGAGCAAGCTTCGCTACTTCAAGTCTGTGACCGTCGGGCGACTGACTGACGGGCTGGGACAGATGGCGAAGATGCGCAAGGTGGACTTCGTCCAGGGTGAGGCGCGTTTCACGGCAGCAGACCGCGTCTCCGTTGACCTGTCCAATGGGTTAAGCCGAGAGATCACCTTCTCCAAGTGTATAATTGCAGCAGGATCGTCGCCTGTTGCATTGCCGGTGTTTCCCGAGGATCCACGAATTGTGAACTCCACCGGGGCATTGGAATTGCCCAGCATTCCCCGGCGAATGCTGGTTGTGGGTGGTGGTATCATTGGACTCGAGATGGCTACCGTTTACAGTGCACTTGGCGCGCGCGTGGACCTCGTCGAGCTTTTCGATAAATTGTTGCCTGGCGTTGACCGAGATCTCGTGAAGATTTGGCAGAAGCGAAACGCGCACCGCTTCGACAGGGTGATGCTTGCCACCAAGGTCAGTGAGGTGGGGCTGACGCCCGATGGGCTCTCGGTGACGTTTGAGGGCACTGAGAGTGCTAGCCAGATATATGACATGATCTTACAGGCCGCTGGGCGCAAGCCCAATAGCGGCAGCCTCGCCCTCGAAGCCGCAGGGGTGAGAGTCGAAGGCGGGATCATCTCCGTTGACCGAGAGATGCGCACTAACGTCGACAACATTTTCGCGGTCGGAGATATTGTTGGCCAACCGATGTTGGCGCACAAGGCAGTGCACCAAGGCCATGTAGCGGCCGAAGTGGCGGCGGGGCGCAAGACGGGGTTCGATGCAAAGATTGTCCCGTCGGTAGCGTATACGGATCCTGAGATCGCCTGGGTGGGCGTCACCGAAGATGAGGCGAAAGCCAAAGGACTAGCGGTTGAAGTGAGTCGGTTTCCTTGGAGCGCATCTGGCCGCGCTATTGCCAATGGCGCCGATTACGGGTTGACCAAGCTCATCTTCTCGAAAGAAAGCGGTCGGATCGTCGGCGGCGCCATTATCGGTCCCGCCGCTGGCGACATTATCGGCGAGGTCTGCCTCGCGATCGAGATGGGAGCCGACGCGGTCGACATAGGCAAAACGATCCATCCACACCCGACACTTGGTGAGACGATCGGTATGGCCGCGGAGGTCGCAGAGGGCGTATGCACGGACATTCCGCCACAAAGAGGCAAACGATAAGCGGCCCATAACGCATTGATCCAGTCCGACAACGCAGGCAGTTTGGATCACGACGCCCCCAGGTTGTTTCCCGACAGGAACGGAACCAGCGCGTTGGCGACTACCGTCGGTGCCTCGCGTTGTGGGAAGTGCCCAGCGCCATCGACGACGAAGCGGCGATAGGGTCCGGTGAAAAATTGCTCCTTGCCCTCCGATGTCGATGGATCATTACAGGGGTCGGCCCCGCCATGAATGACCATGGTCGGAACCGAGATCTCCGGTCGCTGTGTCAGCCGCCTCTCGATGTTTGCTAGAGCAGGATCGGTGGGCGCCAACCCCCAACGGACGCGGTAGGAGTGAAGCACGACATCGGCCCAATCTGGGTTGTCGAACGAAGCGGCCGTGCGCTCGAATTCGGCGTCTGAGAATGCCCAGCTCGGATTCCAGATATTCCAGATGTGACGCGTGAAGGCGCGCCGGTCATTTCGGACGAGCGCCTCCCCGCGGTCGATTGTCATATACCAGTGATACCAATAATTCTGAATTTGGCGTAGTCCGAGGGATTGGCTAGGATCATTCGTACCCCAACCGACCGACAGCGCGACGCAGTGGGAAATACGTTCTCCGCCATCTAGGCAGCTTGCGATGTAGGCCGCGCGTGCTCCCCAATCGTGGCCGACCACAGCAAATCGTTCGAGACCCATTGCGTCAGCGAGATCAATAACATCCTGCCCCAGCGCAGCGAGTTGGCCGGATCTCCTCACGTTACTGTTTCGAAATCGTGTCCTACCAAAGCCGCGCAAATAGGGGACGATGGTCCTGTAGTTAGCCTGATGCAGGGCAGGAAGTATGCCATCCCAAGTCCGAACATCATCCGGCCAACCGTGCATCAGAAGCACAGGGAACCCGTCAGGGTTACCCGAGAACTCATAGCCGATCACTAACGAAGATGTCTCGGCGGTAGCAAGTAACGACGTGTTGGACATGTGATCCTTGCTACAGCTGATGGCGGGTTGCCGTCAGAATAGGCTGCTTGAGCTTTGCCTAGACCGCTAGCGATGGGACCGTTTTGTTGCTTAATCGCTCGGCCTTCCGGCCCGATTCATGTCGAGCGCGCCTTCGTCGGCTGACGTTTCAATGGCAGGTCATGCGGCAGGTATCGGCCGCATGCGGCGGCGGTCGAAGATGACGATCGCCAGACCGCTCGTAATCACGAGCACCATGCCTACTATGGCCAACGGGTTCGGCAACGTGCCGAACACGACGGCCCCTGCCAGCAGCGCCCAGAAGGTGAAGAAGTAATAGAACGGTGCGACGCTGGCTGTCGGACCGATCCGGTAGGCCATGAAGATCAAGTAATGGCCCGCAAACAGGAACAGACCGGACGCTGAAAGCATCAAAAGGTGATGCGTGCTGGGCATGATCGTCTCCTCGAGCATCAGGTGCATGACGACCGCGCCAACCAGTACCAGCACGCAAGCGCCGAATGCCACCAGAATGCCCGAAACCTGAGCCGGCACCCGCCGGCCTGCGAGGTCGCGCAGCGCGCCGGAAACCGCGTTGCCGAGCGCCAGCAGTGCGTAGAACGACATACCCTCCGTGCTGGGCTGCGCCACCATCAAGGCGCCGACAAAACCGAGTGTTATAAACGCTATAGACATGCCGCTGAGGCGCTCGCCGAAAAACAGAGACGCGCCGATCAGAACGATCAGCGGCGTAATCTGCGTGAGCGCTACGACATTGCCAATCGGCATGTTGGCCAGAGCCACGATATAACAGAGAATGCAAACCAACTCGAACAGGTTGCGTATCGACACCCAGCGACCGAAAACGGTTGGTGAACTGCGCCACTGGCGGAGATAACTCAGCAAGATCATGCCCCAGAACGTGGCGGAAATGCCGCGCAGCGACAGGACTTCATATGGCGGAAGCCCGGCGGTAGAAAGCTTCATGAACGTGTCGCTGACCAGATAGGAAGCGGTCGAAAGCACCATGAAAAGGGGACCGCAATAGGGATGCGACGGGTAAGACATGTCTGAAGCAACCTTTGGCACTACCATCTCACGATGTGTTTCATCCTACGCGTCACAATGGTTCAGAAGCAGCTAAAGGCCAGCTACGTTTCTTCCAAGCGCGATCCCTGCAAGGATAGGCCCAAGTGCGACGTCAGCTAATTCATCGCACGGCGACTGGTTTTGCGCTTACCGATCACTCAGGCAAGACTGAGCTAATTCCCTCTGCCCCCGCGGTTGGTTAGGATTTGCCGTAAGCGTTCTGATAGCGGCCCTCGCGGATCGCTTTCAGCATATCTTCTTCACGCGCAACCTGGGCCTGCACGGCTTCGAGAAGGCTCGCGGCCTTCGACGCTGGAAAGGACACGATGCCATCCTCGTCACCGACAACGAAGTCGCCAGGCGAAATCACGCAGCCGCCGACCGACACCGGAACGTTTATTTCACCAGGGCCGCTCTTGTAGGGCCCGCGATGGATCACCGTGCGCGCGAAGCAGGGAAAGTCAGATGCAGCGATAGCCGCCACATCGCGGATCGCGCCATCGATCACGTAGCCTTCGGCCTTACGCCATTTCGCGATGGTCATCATGATCTCGCCGATGAGCGCGCGGGTCTCGTCGCCGCCGCCGTCGACCACAATGACATCGCCCGGTCCAACCATCTCGAGCGCGCGGTGGATTGCGAGATTGTCACCCGGCCGTGTGCGCACGGTAAAGGCCGTGCCAACAAGCTTGCTGCCGCGATGAAATGGCCGCAGCCCAACCGATCCCGGCAACCGGCCGAGGTTGTCGGAGATCACGGAGGTCGGCGCGCTTCGGAAGCCCTCGATCAAGCTGGTTGGAGGCTTCGGCACGGAACTCTCGGCAATGGTGATGGTCATACGATTTGATCCTTTGATTGCTCAGTCGGCATGCCTTTTGCAGCGGGCGAGCCTTGTGCAGCGGGCGAGGTGAATGCCGATGTCTTCGCGCGCCATGGAGCCGCCTCGTTCGACCGAGAGGACTTCATCAAGCATCGTGGATTACCTGGCGCGGATTGGCGTAGCGTGATCTGCAGATTGTTAGGCAAACTTTGCACCCTGCGTCTTTGGCCTATCCACCGAGGCTGGATGGCTACCAGCCCTCCAGCACGATCTTGCCTCGTGACGTGCCGCTCTCCAGCAACGCATGAGCGCGCTTGAGGTTGGTTGCATTGATGGTGCCGAGGGTCTGGTCAAGAGTGGTGCGCAGCACACCCTTGTCGATGAGATCCGCGACATCGTTTAGCAGACGATTCTGCGCGATCATGTCCGGCGTCTGGAACGTGGAGCGCGTGAACATCAACTCCCAGTGCACCGACACCGCCTTGCCCTTGAACACGGCGACGTTGAACTCCGCCGGATCGTCGATCAGCCCGAACCTGCCCTGCGGTGCGATGATGTCGGCGATGCTCTTATAATGCTGATCGGTGAAGGTTAGGCTCGCAACGAGACCGACCGGCGGCAGCTTCAGCGCTTCGATTTGCTCCTTCATCGGCTCTGAATGATCGATCACGGCGTGGGCACCGAGATCGAGGCACCATTGTCGCGATTCAGGTCGTGTTGCGGTAGCAACAACGGTGAGCCCGGTTAGACGGCGTGCGAGCTGGATCAGGATTGAACCGACGCCGCCGGCACCCCCCGTGATGAGCAGGGTGCGCGGATCGTGCCTGCCAGGAACCGCGCCGAGCCGGTCGAATAGCAATTCCCAAGCAGTGATCGAGGTCAGTGGAAGTGCCGCGGCCTGCGCGAAGGACAGTGAGGTCGGCTTTTTGCCGACGATCCGCTCGTCGACGAGGTGAAACTCCGAATTTGTGCCTTGGCGCTGGATCGAGCCGGCATAGAACACCTCGTCGCCCACCTTAAAAAGACTGACTTCCGGGCCGACTGCGTCGATTATGCCAGCCGCATCGAAGCCGAGGATCCTGTACTCGCCTTCCGGCGGTGCGGCACGCTTGCGCACCTTGTAATCGACCGGATTGACCGAGATCGCCTTCACCGCGACCCTGACGTCGCGCCCAACAGGCTCCGGCTTGGCGATCTCGAAATCAACCAGCGATTCCTTTGCTTCGATGGGCAGTGACTTTTGATATCCTACGGCTCTCATACCTTGTCCCCTCATTACCTTCTGCCCTGAGTGTTGGCGCGGTTCCATCCACGAAACTGATCGCCGAATCCCTCGGAGCCCGATGCCGTCACCGCGACGGTGTCTTCAAGTTTGATGTAGCCTCTTGTGGGATGCTTAATCGCTGTTTCGATTGAGATCACCATTCCGGACTCCAGAGGGCGATCCTCGTCATAGCCGTGGTAAGGCACAGGCCCGGTGCTCGTCAGGCGCGGACCTTCGTGGCTGACCAGCCCCATGCCGTGCGCCAGAAATTCCATGTAAGGCTTATGCTGTGACTTGTTGACGATCTCATTTGCGACAGTAAAGATCTCGCCGCCTCGCGCTCCCGCCTTGATCGGCTTGCGCGCCTCGGATTGGATGTGGTCGATCACACCAAGTAGGTCGACCAATTCAGCATCAGGTTCGCCGAGAATTCCCATGCGACAGAGGTCACCAATATAGCCGTGATAATTGCCGGCCGAGTCCAGCGATATGACGTCACCAGCTTGCAACTTCTGTTCAGACGGCGCCCGATTGAGGTCTCGACCCGCTGTGATGAGACAATACTCGAACTTCAGACCACGATTGACTTCCTCGCGCCGCAGCTTTTCGACCAGATCGTTCTTGGTCATTCCGGGAGCTGCATACTCAAACGCGGCTGCCATCGACTGTACAACCCCCTCAGAGGCCTCTCTCAGCAGGTTGAGCTCCTCAGTACTCTTGATGAGGCGTAGTCTCTCAAGCACAAAGTTTGCATCCGCGATGCGGCAACCTGTTAAGCTGTCCTGAAACACTTGGCCACCATCCAGGGGCAGAAAGGACTTTTCTACTCCGACGGTTGAAGACGACCCACCAATCTTTTTGATGTGCTCAACTGCGAGTCGAACCGCGTCTGTGCTGCTCCACGTTGTAGTCTCGACCGCCGGCGGCCAGAATTTTCCCAGGTTCTTCTCGAAAATCTCAAGAGCGGCGCCGAAGTATGCGGAATTTTCGGGCCTACCTTTTTGATAGACAAGCACTGGCAAGTAGCGGCTCTCACCAACCGCATCCATATAGTCGAAAAAGAAAAAGCGATACCCGCCAAGAAGATATTGTACGTTGTGCTTGGAAGTTACCATCAAGATGTCGATTCCGGCCTCATCCAGAAGCCGGTCTAAACGCGCTTCATCAAATGGCAAGGATCGTTGGGGGAAGGTTGAAGCATTCACTGGCTAGTTCCCTATTGTTACTACTTCGATTCTTACTGGCCCGTTCGGCCGTCATGAATTTTTAGCAAGCCGCGTAGGTGCGGTCTTTCGAAGCCCGTTGCCCTCGGACGGGGATACTGCAGCCAGGGTGCCGGTGATTCTCAAAGTGCTCTTCGTCGTCCCAACACCGACAGGAGTGCCGTCACCAGCACCTTGCCATCCAACAGGCCGCGCAAATCGTTGAGGCAGTCAATGGAAGCGGTGACCGGCAACGCGTTCTGGTCGCTCAAGCAGTCAATGGTCCTCAGCGCCTGCCTGACGCCCGGCATTGTGAACGTGCCATGCACCTGCGCTGTAAAACAGGCGCTGAGTGCCAGGATCTGCAGGAATGTCGATGCCGTCTTCATGGTCGTTCAGCCAATAGCTCTCTGCCTGAGCGCTGGTCGCTTCAGTGCTGCATTGGTCCATCGTCATGTTCTCACACGGCACCGCTTAGCGGCGACGGTATCCCGTAAGAGCGCGACCAATATACGAGGGGCCGTTCGGCACCCAATATGATCTCGTCAACCCGTCCGATTAATAGCACGTGCGAGGCGATGGGCTGCGCCTCAACAAGTTCGCAGTCGAACGCTGCCACTACGCCTTCCAGATAGCGTAGCGGCTCACCGGGTACACCTGTCCAGCGGGCCGCAGTAAGATCGTAGGGCCGCCCAGTCCGTGGTCTCCCCGAAAAGCGTTCGGAATGTTCCACCTGCTCGGCCGAGAGCACGTTGATCACGTAGCGGCGATGTGTGGACACCGCCTTGCAAAGGGGACTGCTCGCCTTCACTGAAACCAGCACCATCGGGGGATCCGCTGAAACCGAGATGAATGTACCCACGGTGAGCGCCAACCGGTGTTCGGGGGCGCCCGCGACGACCACAGCCACGCTCAGCGGCACACGGCTCATCGCGGCCACGAATTGGTCGCGTAGGAGGTCGGGGCGAATAATGGCTGGTGATATTGCAGAAGATGTCATGGCGGACGCTACCTTCGGAAAGGGTATAATGGGCGCCGTCAACACGGCGCCCGCCGTGGGCTGTTAAAGTGTCGGGTTGTCGATCGGCAGACCGAGTACAACGCGGCCATGTGTTATTGCGCTCACATCCCAGTTTTGGGTGATGTGCCGGTTCGCAGCGCTCATGTCGCAGAAATAGCGTGAGAGCGGATTACGGTCATAGATCGCCCCTCCACCCGCAGCATCCCAAACGATGTTAACCGCGCGGGTTGAGAGCTGGCCGGCAAAGGTCGCTTCGGCCCGGCAACGCGCGCGCTCCTCGTCAGTGGGCAGACGGCCCGACTCGAGAATCTCCGTCATTTGATCGCAGGCGCCGTAGATAAGAAGACGCGCTGCTTTTAAGTTGGCGAGTGCCTCGGCGACCTTCACATGTTGGGTGCTGAAATCAGTGACCGCCCGTGACGAGGCGCGCGAGATTCGGCCCCGTACCTGCTCTAGATATGTTTGAACCGCCCCCTCTGCGATTCCTAGGGCGGTGCTCCCGATGAAGACTCCGAACATACAATAAAGGGGAGCACGCAAATTGATCGGCTCACCGGGATAACGTGCTTCGCGCGCGCGCATGTTGTCGATAGTTGTCGTGCGGTGCTCCGGTACGAATACTTCGTCCAACGAAACGTCGTGGCTAGCGGAGCCTTTCAGGCCCATGGCATACCAAGTATCGAGAATCTGATAGTCGCCCTTCGGCACGAGGAAGTGCCGGTCTTCTTCCTGGCCATCCGGTCCGGGCGTGAAGGCGGTGAACAGCGCCCAGTCGGCAAGACTCACGCCGCTAACAAAGGGCCAACGGCCCGATAGCACATAGCCACCGTCCACACGGCGTGCTCGTCCGATGTTCGGAATGAGGATCCCGGATAGCAATGCAGCTGGATTGCTCCTCCAGACGTCTTCCTGCGCCTCCAGCGGCCAACGACACATCATGGAATTGTGAGAAATGTTCTGCACCACCGCCCAGGCGGTCGATCCACAGGCCTGCCCGAGAGCGGTCATAACGTCAACTGCCGCGCGAAACGGCGCGTCGGCTCCGCCAAAGCGAGCGGGCTGGAAGAGCCGGTGGATCCCGGTTCGCTGGATGTCCTGGCGGGTCGCTTCCGGGGGCTGGCGCAGCGCCTCAGTTTCCACCGCTCGCTCACGCAGGGCAGGCGCAAGCCCGCGGGCCCGCTCCACGAGTTCTTCGGGTGTTCCCACACATTCAATGGCCGACATTTCTTCGTGGCTGAGCGCGGTTTGGGTTCTCAAGGTGGTTCTCCGGTTTAATGCGATTTTTTTTAGAACATACGTTACATAAAACTTTCATGCAAGCCCTAATCAGTTTGCGCCGGTTCCGTAAAAAAGCTTCTGATTGCAGAGCCAGGCAGATACGCTTATATAGAATTGACATTCGATATGGAGTTGAGATGCCAAAACTCGGAATGGAAGCGATCCGCCGGCGGCAGGTGATGGATGCGGTCATTCACATCCTGTCGACCCAGGGTTGGCGCGATCTCACCATTAGAGAGGTGAGCGATGTGGCTGGCATTTCTTCCGGTGTCGTCACCCACTATTTCAGCAACAAGCGCGCCTTGACACTGGACGCGATCAATGACGCCATTCTCCAGTACGTCAAAGCCCTCGGCAAGATCGAGCACCGACGAGGCACCGTGGTGGACCGGCTGATCGTCCTTGTCGACTTCGTCAGCCAGCTGTCGCCCCCGGGAATCCCAGAATGGCGGTTCTGGCTCGGCCTGCTCGGCCGAATGCCGTTCGACCGGGTGCTGCAGGCAGAGGTGCAGAAGGTCCACCGGCTTTATGCGGAGATCGTCGCACGGCTGATCGAGGCAGGTATCGAAGATCGCGAGTTCCATCCCATTCGCACCCCCGAGGACATCGCGGTGAAATTCGTCAGTGCCACCGTCGGGATGTACGCGCTTATGGTTGCCGATCCGCAGGACATGCCACCCGAGCGCTGTCGTCGGTTGCTGCTGGACCTGCTAAGTCAGGATATCGGCGTGGCCCTTGAGGTGATGCCGGCGTCATCGCGGGCGCTGCTAGTCAGATGACCGGCTCATACGATTGCCACCACATTTTCGTGGCTTTGAAATGTTCCATAGCGTCAAAGTCAAGAGACCCATATATTAAAACGGAGCGTGACGGTTGTCAGTCATCTACCCCCAAGACTTCAAGGGGAAGCGCGTGCAGAGCCAAGCCCTGATCAGTAGCGCCCGCAGCCTTATCGCGACGCTGAAGGAGCGGTCAGAAGAAGCCGAGCGAAATCGCTGCCTGCCTGATGAGACCTGCCAGGACCTTCGCCGCTTGGGGTTGCCGCGGCTGCTTCAGCCGGAGCATTTTGGTGGTGCGGAGGGCTCGCTTGAGAACTTCGTGGATATGATGATCCCGATCGCCAGCGGCTGCCCTTCGACTGCCTGGTGCCTGGCCCAGTACATCTTTCACAACTACATGATCGCCCGATGGCCGGTGCAGGCGCAGGAGGAGGTCTGGAGCGATCCGAATAACCTCGTGAGCGGCATACTTATCCCGCGTCTCGGCAGGGCCCAGCAGGTTGAGGGTGGTTACAAACTGACCGGCGAATGGCCCTTCGTCAGCGGCGTACAGCCGTCCGACTGGTGCTTGCTCTCCGGAATGGTGGAGCAGGATGCGGCTCCGGACGAGGAGCGTTATTTCCTCGTTCCGACTCGCTCGGTCACGATACTCGATACGTGGCACCCCATCGGCCTGCATGGCTCGGGGAGCCACGACGTGCGGGTCGAAAAGCTGTTCGTACCAGAACATCTCAGCTTATCGATCAAACATCTGAAGGGCGGCGACTTTCCCGGGAAAGCGATCAATCGCGGCGCGGTTTTCCGCCCGCCTGTCTACATGGTCAGCGGCATTTTGCTTGCCGCCGCGCTGATTGGCATGACCGAAGCGATGTTCGAGAGCTTCCTTGTGCAGTCACGCAGTCGCAGGGCGCTTATGAGCAGCGAGGAGACAGCGAGCTATGCCACACATCAGGTTCGGGTCGCGGAGGTTTCGGCTTCGCTGCAAGCCGCCGAGATGCTCATCCGGGCCGATTGCCGGGAGATCATGGAGTTTGCCTCCACAGATTATGCTCCGACGCCACTGGAGCGGTCGAACTATCGCTGCAACTCAGCATATGCCGGACAGCTCGCGCGCCGCGCAGCCGAGACGGTATGGGATCTCATCGGTGCGCGCGGCGCCTATGCGACCAATCTGATCGCCCGACTCTACCGGGACATTGCTGTCGCCTCGCGCCACGCCGCAATGAATTGGGAACTCAACGCGACCGAACATGGTCGCGCCCGCCTGAGGCTGCCGCTCTCAAATCCGTCGCTGTAAGCAAAAAAATCATTTTTTGTGACGGATGCTTGACATTTTTTTTTAGATGGTATGTTCTATATAAATCGATCGTCAGGCAGTGGTAACTGACGTCAACGGTCGCCTACCTTTTTCGGATTTTCCGCAGCCAGCGCTCTTGGGAGGTTTTCATGCGTGACTTACGTGCCCTGACCAAACTATTTGTCGAAGGTGGCGTCTCGCGCCGCGAGTTCATGAAATCCGCGGCGGCGTTTGGCGCTGCCACCGCAACCTTGGGCGCGGGTGGCTTTTCGGCGCGCGCCGCGACCGGTCCGTTGGTTGGGTTCAGCTTCCCCAGCTTTGACGCCTTCCGCTGGCCTCATGACCGCCACTATTTCCAGGCGCGCGCCGATGAGCTGGGACTTCAATACATAATCCAAGGCGCGAATGAAGACGTCGCGACCCAAGACACTCAGATCGACGCCATGCTGTCTCAAGGCATCAAGGTGCTTGTAATCATTCCCGTGAACGTCGAGGCTGGCAAGAAGATCGTCGAGCGCGTCAAGCGTGAGGCGAACATTCCAATCATCTCATACAACTATGTCATCCCCTCTCCGGCCATCGACTACTGGGCGGCGCGTGACAATTATCTTGTCGGGGAAATTCAAGCGAAGCAGGCCCTAAAGGAAGCAAAAAAAGGCAATTGGGCCATCGTCAGCGGCCCTGAGGGCATAGATGTGGCGCGTCAAAAGACGGAGGGAGCGCTGAGGGTTCTCAAGCCATACATAGATTCTGGAGAGATCAAAATCGTGTCTCATCAATGGCACGATAATTGGCGTCAAGAATCGGCTCTTAAGCAAATCGAGGATGCGTTGACGCAAAACAACAACAATATTCAAGCCATCGTCTCCAACGAGGAAGGGCTGGCGCTGGGCGCGCTCCAGGCCCTGACGGAGCAGGGATTGAACGGCAAAGTCTGGCTCTGCGGCGAGGATGTATGGCCCGAAGGTGCTCGTGCGATCGTCAGGGGTGACATGGCGATGAGTGCTTGGACAGACCTCATCCAAATGGGACGCGTAGCCGCGGAGGCGGCGTTGGCGCTCACCCGAGGGGAGACGCCGAAAACCAACGAGACTCTCGATGTGGACGGCCATAAAATTCCAGGAATGCGGATTCAGTCGCGGGTTGTGAACAAAGAGACTTTGCCTGAATTCCTCAAACTGACAGATTGGCTAAAACCGGAAGATATCGGCCTCAAGGCAGGGTGAATGCAAGTGGAAGCGTTCGTGGCATCAGCCACCTTGAGCGGGCACAATGCCGGCGAATTGCTGGAACTCGACGGTATTACCGTCGAGTTCGGGGCCAATCGCGCCCTTGATGGCGTAAGCTTCAACGTCTCGGCCGGAGAGGTTGTTGGCCTGATGGGAGCAAATGGTGCCGGCAAAAGCACGCTGGCAAAAGTTATTGTCGGCGAGATCCCGCACGGATCTTACCGCGGGACCGTCGTATGTAGCGGCAAGTTGGCGTCATTCGCCGACTCCAGGGATGCGCATCGTGCTGGTGTTGCTCTCGTTCACCAGGAAGGCTCCGTTGTTTCTCAACTGACTATCGGTGAGAACGTGATGCTCGCGATCGAGCCATCTCGTCTCGGCATCATTGATTGGAAGGGGTTGCACGCGCAAGCAGACGCCGCATTGCGCAGGCTTGGGTTGGCAATTGATACGCGAACGCCGCTCGCCGGGCAGGGCGGGGTCGCTCTGATGGAGCAGGTGGAGATTGCTCGTGCGATTGCGAGTGGCAGTCGAGTGTTCGTTTTCGACGAATCGACGTCGGCGCTCGGAGCTGGTGAAATCACAGTGCTTCTCCAGCGAATGCGCGAGCTTGCCGCTCAGGGCGCGGGCATTATCTTTATCTCTCATCGCACTGATGAAATCTTGCGGGTCTGTGACCGTGTTGTCGTGCTCCGCGATGGCCATGTCGCGTTGGATACGCCAAAGTCGGGTCTCGACCATGGGGCGATCGTGCGGGCCATGCTCGGCAGCGGTCGGGACAATGTCGTTTCGGGGGCTCAAAGCGCGCCTTCGGAGGGGCGCGAAACGATGGCAAGGCTCAACGGATGGAGCCTCTCGCGGTCGTTAGAATCTCCGCGAGACGTGGGCCCGATCGATATCGACGTCGCAGCGAGCGAGATTGTTGCAGTCTACGGGCCCCTAGGGGCAGGGAAGTCTGAGCTCCTGCAATCGCTGTACGGATTCATGCCGGAATTGACAAGCGGCTCGATCGAATTGGCCGGCAGCCGGTTCCGGCCACGAAGTCCACGCGAATCGATCCTGGCCGGCATCGCCTATGTTTCCGCTGAGCGTCAGCGTGATGGTGTCGTCCCACATCTTTCAGTGTTGGAAAACATGATGTTGGGATGGCATCGCGGGCCTCCACGTTGGAAGGGCCCCATTGTTGACCCTGCAAGATGCGCCGACCTCTGCAGATCGCTGATCCGCGATTTAGCCATTCGCACGCAAGGACCGGATCAGCCGATTGCAGCCCTCAGTGGTGGTAACCAGCAAAAGGTCCTGTTGGCGCGAGCCCTCATTAACGAACCACGTCTGGTCTTGCTCGATGAGCCCACGCGCGGGATCGACTTGGGCGCGAAGCAAGACGTGTATCGGCTGGTGCGTAAGCTCGCATCCACAGGAACGGCCGTGCTGTACGCGACAATGGAAGAATCAGAGGCGCTACAACTTTCCGACCGGGTTTTGGTGCTACGCGATGGGAAGCAAGTAGCACTAATGAAATCGAAAGACACGAACCGTCACGAATTGCTTGCATTGGCGGGGGGGCTACAATGAACTCAACGATGGGACCGCAATGACAACGATAGCTGACTCGAAGAGCAACGCGATTGCTGTGGCTTCTTCAGAAGCGCGGCCCGCGCCGCCGACCCGGGCAAACTCCATCATTTCCGTTTTGCGCTCGGCCGCGGGATTGCTCCTGGCAATTGCAATCGTCTGGATCGTGTTTTCCATCCTGACAGATGGCGTATTTGTCAGCGACCGGAATTTGACCAATCTCATGCGGCAGACCGCCATGACTGCCATGGTTGCCATCGGAATGCTCGTAGTGGTCGTACAGGGGGAAATCGACCTCTCGGTGGGATCATTCCTGAGCCTTTGCGTTACCGTTGTCGCCATGATCGAGGTAAGCGGGGTGGTGGGCGTGTGGGGAACGATCGCGGCAGCGCTCGGAATGGGCATCCTTGTCGGCCTATGGAACGGCACCTGGGTTGCTCGCTTCGGTCTTCCATCGTTCGTGGCAACACTAGGTGGCTTGATGCTGTTTCGCGGCTTGGCGCTTGCGCTGTCAGGAGGGCGCACGATCACTGGGGTCTCCGACGACATTCGCTTTTTCGGCGAAGCGTTCGTCACGGGACCTGCGCTCTGGGCTTTCATCGCGGTAGCCGCCATCATATCGCTCTGGCCGCTGCGCAAACTCGGAGAGGACAGCCAACGTCGTCGTACACTGGTTCGAGCTGGCCTGGGTTTCGCCAGTGTCGTCCTACTTGGCTGGGCAACGCTCTCTTATCGCGGCTTGCCCATGCCGGTGGCGATCACGTTGGCCACGGCGGCGGTGATATCGTGGATGCTGGCCAACACCGTTTGGGGACGTCACGTATATGCGGTTGGCGGCAATCGCGATGCTGCCAGGTCGGCGGGCATACCGATCACCATGCATCTGATGATTTCATTCGTCCTCATCGGAGTGTTGACCTCTGTCGCGACACTGATGCTCGTCGGACGATTAGGCTCGGCGCCGCCAGAATCGGGTCTGTTCCTAGAACTGAACGCGATCGCGGCCGTTGTCATCGGCGGAGCAAGTCTTTATGGCGGCACTGGCACCGTGTCTGGAGTCTTGTTGGGCGCATTGCTAATGCAAAGCCTAGCAAATGGTCTTTCGTTGCTGAATGTGCCAACGGCCTATCAGAACATCACAAGCGGGATTGTTCTCATGCTCGCTGTCTACATCGATGTTCTGTCCAAGCGTGGGGGGAAGCTATTCTCACGACCTTGAAAAGGATCATGGCAACTCTGCTGCTGCCTGCCGCGGCTGCTGCTTTTGCCTTCGGCTACGCCGCGAGCAGCGTTCGCAACTGCATACATGCCGTGCGACGCGCGCTTCGATGGGACTGGCGCACCGTCTGCTATGGGCCGATTGAGATTCGTACGCCTCCCACGTGGGGGGAAATCGAACAGGGGCCTGACGGAATGCTTGTCCTTCACAACAAGCCAGCAGGGATGAGAGTCGACGGTGACGCTGTTTGGTACGCGTCTGTTATCGAACTTAGGATATATCACGACAGCGACGGCCGCCCAATCGTAAACGGCGGCACGCGCTGGTGGAGGCGCCGAATATGGTCCGCAGGAGCAATGTTAATCGCCGACTTACATGTCGCCAATGGTGCAACGTCAGCTAGGACCAAAGAGGCCCGACGCGTACTGCAGTCGATGCGCCTCAAGGGGGACCCAGGCTCGATCGTTTGGCCGGGGCGAGCGCCTGCTGACAGGAGTGTGGCACTACGCCGAGTGCTGCCTCCCCATAATTCGAACGTCGCTCGCGACTTCGAGAGCTTCTAGGCCGACGCACGGAGTATTTCATGGACGATCTTTGGCGTCTGTCGGCCACTGAACTAGCCGGCAATATCAAATCAAAGAAGATTTCCGCAAAGGAGGCTGCGGAGGCGGGGCTCGCCCGGCTGGAGGCGGTTAATCCGAAGATCAACGCGGTAGTCGATCACCGGCCCGAGGACGTGCTGGCACAGGCGGCATCGATCGACGCGGCGATTGCACGCGGCGATGAACTGGGGCCGCTTGCCGGCGTGCCCGTCACAATCAAGATCGGAGTCGATCAGCAAGGTTTTGCCACCACTGACGGCATGAGGCTGAAGCGCGACAACATAGCCAGGGCCGACAACCCCGTGGTCTCCAACCTGCGTAAAGCTGGCGCCGTTTTGCTCGGTCGCACCAACTGCCCGGCCGTTTCCTATCGCTGGTTTACCACCAACCTCATCCACGGCGACACTAGGAACCCTCGCGATCCTGGCATCACCCCGGGCGGCTCCTCCGGCGGTGCGGGTGCGGCGGTCGCAGCCGGAATCGGCCACATCGCGCACGGCACTGACATCGCCGGTTCGATCCGCTATCCCGCCTACGCCTGCGGCGTACATGGTTTGCGGCCGAGTCTGGGCCGTGTTCCGAGTTTTAACCCGGGCTGGCTGGAGCGCCCGATTGGTGGGCAGCTCGCGGCGGTCTCCGGTCCGCTGGCACGCACCATCAACGATCTGCGCATTTCGCTGGCGGCGATGTCGGCGCCCGATGCTCGCGACCCGTGGTACGCGCCGGTGCCGCTCGAAGGGCCGCCGAGGCCGAAGCGGGTTGCAATGTGCCTTAACCCTGATGGCCTCAACCCCGTGCCCGAGGTGGTCGCCGCGGTGGTTGATGCCGCCAAGCGGCTGCAACACGCAGGGTGGGTCGTGGAGGAGGTCGATGATACGCCAGCGATGCGCGAGCCAGCCGATATTCTGACCAAGCTCTGGCTCGGCGACGGCTACGAGGTTCAGCTCGAAATGGCCGAGCGCGAGGGCGACCCAGGCGCGCTGGCTTGTTTGCGCGGCATTGGCGCCAGGGTGCATCCATTCGATCTCTCAAGGGCGTTGGCCCGGCGCGATGCACTGACGCGCGAGTGGTTCGCCTTCCTTGACAAATATCCAGTATTGCTGATGCCGGCATCGGGCCAACTGCCTTTCCCCGATCAGCTTGACCTCAAGGACGAGGTGTCCTTCGCGCAGGTATGGCATGCCCAGTTGCCACAGGTTGCCATCCCCCTCATGGGACTTCCCGGGCTAGTGGTTTCCACAGGCCTGGTAGGGCGCATCCCGGTAGGCGTGCAACTTGTGGCCGGTCGCTTCCGTGAGGATTTATGCCTTGCCGCCGGCGAGGCAATCGAGGCCGGCGGCACGCCATCTGCGGCGATCGATCCGGCAAATTACGAGTAGGACGATAACGAGCGCTTCCGATTTCACGCCCCAATCGGCGCTTGGCGAAGACGTGCAAATGCAGTCGTTGGAGAGACAGGTAGATCTTGACCGTCAACACCGCGAGCTCTTGTAGCTCGCACTGCGTGTCGCCTGGCGATGCGCGGTTTGCCATCTTCGACTTTCCCCGCAACTAATAGCAATCGTTATGGAGCTGCTTATGACGACCCCCGTTGTCGCCATCTTTCTCGCTAAGCCCGGCGCAGAAGAAAAACTCGAAATCCTGTTTCGCGGCGTGATCGCGAGCACTCTTGAGGAAGAAGGCTGCATCAGCTACCAGCTCAACCGCGACCTTGACCAGCCACGCCGCTTCGTTTGGACCGAAGAATGGGAAAGCCGCGAGCATTTGGACAAGCACGCAGCCGCTCCGCACATCACGGCGGTTCTTACCGAGATATCGGATCTGGTCGAAAGCGCCGAGGTGATTCCGCTACGCAAAGTCGACGGCGGGGCGGCCTGAGCCCCTCGGCTACGGCCATTGCCCATTCTGTATCCGCTCACCAGGTCTTCGGCTTCGACCATCGAGAGCGCGTTATACGCGCAATTGACGGTCGGCTTGCCCCAAAGCCCAGCAAGCACATTGTCGGCAACGGTCGTATGTATGTGCCAGCCAATGCGAAGGGCAAGGCGGGTAGCCGTGAGGCTCGAATGGGCCCCGGCAGGCGGATCATAATGCCGCGCGTACTACAGAAAGGGCCGGAGGGGCGGTCGTTGATGGTGAGACATAGCCCGGTCGAACCAATTCCGGGTGCGGGCGGCGTGTCGGTAATGGCCAGCGTTGGCCTGAAGCCGCAACGGTAAACACCTTTGGCGGCTACCGCATGCATGGTAGCGGGGCATGCTGGGCGTACAAGGGGTAATCCGCCCTTATGGCAGCGGACGCAGGCTTCTTCACAGTAGTAGTGGTCAGCAAATTGTATATGGCAAAGCTGACCTGACGTGATGGTCCACGGTAAGCTTGGTTTTCAAGGGCGGAATCGCACGTTGATCGCAGTTGCGTCGTTCACAAACGCGACAGGAGGTTCCGATGGGATCAAACGCTGCCCCACTGGTCAGGTCCAGACCGTCTGCGTAAACAAAATCGCCCGCGTAAGAAATCTCGCAGCCGAGCGCAATAGCGTACCGGCGTGGGGTCGACCGATAGCCGCCATTGCTTTTGATCACTTCAGTTGCAACCGATAGGTAGCGAATGCCATCTGGTGTTTCGGCGAGTTGCCGAATGAGCCGACCAGGTGCCTCAAATGCCTGATGCACATTCCATAGCGGGCACGCGCCGCCAAAGCGGGCGAACTGTAACTTGGCTGCACTATGACGCTTTGTGATGTTGCCCGCTCGGTCAATGCGAGCGAAGAACACCGGCACTCCCTTAAACCCAGGCCTTTGCAGGGTCGACAAGCGATGAGCGACTTGCTCAAGGCTGGCACCAAATTGCGTAGCAAGCAATCCAATGTCGTGACGCAATGCCTTGGCTTCAGCCAGAAACGCCTGGTAGGGAAGAAGTAAGGCGCCGGCAAAGTAGTTGTAGAGTCCTATTTTGCATATCTCAGACGCTTCCGTTGAATGGAAGTTTGCTGCCTGCACAATCTCTGTGATTTCGTCGTTCAGCTCCAGCACTCCGATCTGGAATGCGAGCTGAAAATGACGAGTGGCCGACGGCAAGTAGGGGTTGAGCAGGAGCAGCTTTGACTTGCGATCGAACCGGCGGATAGCGTCATCTTTTGCATCTGCGCGCGCTATCCGCACCGCATGACGGCTCTCAAGGCGATCCCCAAGCGCCGAGCCAGTTTCCCGCTCGCCAATGCCGATTTCTGCAGCTATTTTTTCGGCCGCAATATCGAGCCGGTGGACATAGTTGTCGACGAAATGGAAAAAGTCGCGGACTTCCTCATAGGGTGTCGGCTCGGCTGTCGATACGCTGCTGCCCAACGTGTTGTTCAAGCTTGCCAACTGCTCACTGTTGCGGCGATAGGCTTGATGGCAGGAGATCAGCGCCCGGGCTAATCCAGGGGCATTCTGCGCGACCAACTTAAGTTCTTGCAGATTTGCCGAATAGTTTTCGAAGATCGGGTCGACTAGTGCCTCCGACAGGGCGGAGAGCAGCCGGTCGTCATCTCCCAGCGACATCCCAGCAATATCGATTTGGAACTTCTCAGCTAGCCCTAGCAGGACAGCCGCCGAGACAGGCCGCTGGTTGTTCTCAATCTGGTTCAGATAGCTTGTTGATATACCAAGACGCTCCGCGAACGCAGCTTGAGTGGCCTTACGCGCCTCGCGAAGTGCGCGGACCTTTCGGCCTAGATAAAGTTTCGGCGGCGCCATATCGCAATTTCACATTTTGCAGTTTGCACATTTGTATAATCCACAGTTCTACCTTTTCAAGCGTTTTCTTCCGATTTCGGGCGAGCTAAATCCAGTTGCGATTTTGCAGACGAGGAACAATTCATGACTTTTTGCACAGTGCTTGAGCGGGCGGCGCTGCTCATCGTCGCTAGCCGCGCCGCGTTCAATACAAAGGCAGGCCGCTGATGCGGGCTGTGCTGGAACAGCTCGAATCGCGCCGGCTCGAGGCACGGCTGGGCGGCGGGCAAAAACGCATTGACGCCCAGCATATCAAAGGCAAGCTGACAGCGCGCGAACGCCTCGAAGTGCTTCTCGACGAGGGTTCCTTCGAGGAGTACGACATGTATGTCACCCACCGCGCGACCGAGTTCGGGATGGCGAGCCAGAGGATCGCAGGCGACGGTGTGGTGACCGGCTGGGGCACCATCAACGGCCGCATGGTCTATGTCTTCAGTCAGGACTTCACGGTGCTCGGCGGTTCGCTCTCGGAGACCCATGCCCGCAAGATCTGCAAGATCATGGACATGGCGGTCAGGAACGGCGCGCCCGTCATCGGCCTCAACGATTCCGGCGGCGCGCGCATCCAGGAAGGCGTGGATTCGCTGGCCGGCTACGCAGACGTCTTCAAGCGCAACGTGGATGCCTCGGGCGTGGTGCCGCAGATATCAGTGATCATGGGGCCTTGCGCCGGCGGCGCGGTCTATTCGCCCGCGATGACCGATTTCATCTTCATGGTTCGAGACACATCCTACATGTTCGTCACTGGCCCGGATGTGGTGAAGACAGTGACCAACGAGATCGTGAGCGCCGAGGAACTGGGCGGCGCGAGCACGCATACGCAAAAATCCTCCGTGGCTGACGGCGCGTTCGAGAACGATGTCGAGGCGCTGGAGGCGATTCGACGGTTGTTTGACTTCCTGCCGCTAAGCAATCGTGAGAAGCCGCCAGTCAGGCCGTTCCACGATAATTCTGCGCGCATCGACATGCGGCTGGACACGCTGGTGCCTGACAGTGCCAACAAGCCCTACGAGATGAAGGAGCTGATCCTCGCCATCGCCGATGAAGGCGATTTTTTTGAGATTCAGCAGGCCTACGCCGGGAACATCATCACAGGTTTCCTGCGCGTCGAGGGTCAGACGGTGGGAGTCGTCGCCAACCAGCCGATGGTTCTGGCCGGATGCCTCGATATCGATTCCAGCCGCAAGGCTGCACGTTTCGTTCGCTTTTGCGATGCTTTCAATATCCCGCTGCTAACGCTGGTCGACGTGCCCGGCTTCCTGCCCGGCACAGCCCAGGAATATGGCGGGGTCATCAAGCACGGCGCCAAGCTCCTGTTTGCATACAGCCAAGCGACAGTGCCGATGGTGACGCTGATCACGCGAAAGGCTTATGGGGGCGCCTATGACGTCATGGCCTCGAAGCATATCGGCGCGGACGTCAACTACGCGTGGCCGACGGCCGAGATTGCCGTTATGGGCGCCAAGGGCGCGACCGAAATCCTCTATCGCTCCGAACTGGGCGACGCGGCCAAGATCGCCTCGCGGACGCAGGAATACGAGAAGCGTTTCGCCAATCCGTTCGTGGCCGCCGAGCGGGGCTTTATCGACGAGGTGATCATGCCACATTCCTCGCGTCGGCGCATCGCCCGCGCCTTTGCCGCGCTTCGTGGCAAGAGCATCGAGCCGCGCTGGAAAAAGCACGACACGATGCCGCTGTGAGGCTTTCCATGTGCTCAGAGATCCGCATCGGCGAAGTGACCTGTTCCACGCCACGACAGCTTGCCGGCCACCTTGGGGGGGCCAGTCAGATTGAATGGCTTGAGCGGCATGGCGAGTTGGATTGGTGCCTGTGCGTGGTCGATGTCCCGGCCACCCTGAAGCAGGCGTCCATGAAATGGACGCGAGACGCAATCGGACGGTTCATAGTCGAGCGGTAGGAAGCCATGTTCAAGAAAATCCTCATCGCAAACCGGGGCGAGATCGCCTGCCGGGTGATCAAGACAGCGAAGAAGCTCGGCATCGCCACCGTAGCCGTCTATTCCGACGTCGACCGCGACGCGCTGCATGTGAAGATGGCCGATGAGGCCGTGCATATCGGACCGCCGCCATCCTCGCAGTCTTATATCGTCATCGGCAAGATGCTCGATGCGGTTCGCGCCACGGGCGCCGACGCGGTGCATCCCGGCTACGGTTTTCTGTCCGAGAACGCCCATTTCGCCGACGCGCTCAAGGATGCAGGCGTAACTTTTATCGGTCCGCCCGTGGCGGCCATCGAGGCGATGGGCGACAAGATCACCTCCAAGCGCATCGCTGCGTCGGCAGGTGTTTCCACCGTGCCCGGCCACATGGATCTGATCGAGGATGCGGACGAGGCCGTGCGCATCGCCGCGTCGATCGGCTACCCGGTGATGATCAAGGCCTCCGCAGGCGGCGGCGGCAAGGGCATGCGCATCGCCTGGAACGAGGCCGGGGCGCGCGAAGGCTTCCAGTCCTCGCGAAACGAGGCGAAGTCTTCCTTCGGCGACGACCGCATTTTCATCGAAAAATTCGTCATGGAGCCGCGCCACATCGAGATCCAGGTGCTGGGCGACCAGCACGGCAACATCGTCTATCTGGGCGAACGCGAATGCTCGATCCAGCGGCGCAACCAGAAGGTCATCGAGGAGGCGCCCTCGTCTTTCCTAGATCCGGCCACCCGCAAGGCCATGGGCGAGCAGGCCGTCGCATTGGCGCGCGAGGTCGGCTACTTCTCAGCCGGCACGGTCGAATTCATCGTGGACGGACAAAGAAACTTCTATTTCCTCGAGATGAACACGCGTCTCCAGGTTGAGCATCCGGTGACCGAGCTGGTGACCGGCCTCGACCTTGTCGAGGAGATGATACAGATCGCCGCCGGTGAAAAGCTGCGCTTTACCCAGGACGAAGTGAAATTGAAGGGCTGGGCGATCGAAAGCAGGCTCTATGCCGAGGACCCTTATCGCAACTTCCTACCCTCCATGGGACGCTTGACGCGCTACCGCCCTCCTATCGAGGGACGACGCGAGGATGGCACGATCGTCCGCAACGATACCGGGGTCTTCGAGGGCGGCGAGATTTCGATGTACTACGACCCGATGATCGCCAAGCTCTGCACCTGGGCGCCGGACCGCATCTCGGCAATCGACGCAATGAGCTGCGCGCTCGACGATTTCGAAGTGGAAGGCATCGGTCACAACCTTCCGTTTCTGTCGGCGGTGATGGCACAGCCGCGTTTTCGGGAGGGGCGGCTCACCACGGCCTACATTGCCGAAGAATTCCCGGGCGGTTTTTCCGGCGTCGAACCGGACGATGCCCACGCGCGTATGCTGGCCGTCGTCGCCGCTTTCATCAATGTGAGAATCGAGCGCCGGGCGGCGCGGATCTCGGGCGCGCTTGCCCACTACTCGCGCAGTGTCGGCAAGGACTGGGTGGTGATGGTGGCCAATCGTGACTTCGCGCTCGCCATTGCCGAGGATGAAGCCGGCGACATCGTCGCCTTTGCCGACGGGCCGAACCTCTCGATCTCCAGCGATTGGCTGCCGGGTGCCGGCCATGCGATCTTCGTCGTCGACGGCCAGCCCGCGGCTGTGACCGTGTCGCTCAAGGGCTCCGGACTGCGGCTGCGCTGGCGGGGTATCGACGTCACCGCATTCGTACGCTCGCCGCGCGTTGCCGAACTTGCGCGGCTGATGCCAGCTAAGCTGCCGCCGGACACGTCGAAGATGTTGCGCTGCCCCATGCCGGGCGTCATCACCTCCCTGGCGGTCCAGGTAGGCGACACGGTCGAGGCCGGGCAGACCCTTGCGACCGTGGAAGCGATGAAGATGGAAAACGTGCTGCGTGCCGAGCGCCGGGCGGTGGTGAAGGCGATCGCGGCGAAGGCCGGCGTCAGCCTCGCGGTTGATGAACTCATCATGGAGTTCGAGTGAGGTGGCAGCGCATTCGCACTCGGTCGGCAGGCTACATAAGAACAATGAACTGTCGCAAGCTTTGACCGCCAACTGCGGCCTCCTTGATAGTTCTTTCTATCCTTTTGGGGTCTCGGAACTGTTCGAAGACAAGGACCGGCTATGAGTTCCCTAATTTTCATTCCTCGTGAACTCGATGCGAACGAACCCCGCGTTGCGGCCTCACCGGATACGGTGAAGCGGCTGACTGGCTTGGGCTTCGACGTGATTGTTGAAACCGGGGCCGGCACAAGGTCGCGCATTCCCGATGAGGATTTCGCCAAGGCGGGAGCCACAATCGGCAAGGCCGCCGATGTCGCCAAGGCCGACGTGGTGCTGAAAGTGCGCCGGCCAACGGATGCCGAGCTGAAGGGCTACAAATCCGGCGCGGCGGTCATCGCCATCATGGATCCCTATGGCAATGACGCCGCCGTCGCGGCTCTCGCCAAGGCCGGTGTCACCGCCTTCTCGATGGAGTTCATGCCGCGCATCACCCGGGCGCAATCGATGGACGTGCTGTCCAGCCAGGCCAACCTTGCCGGCTATCAGGCGGTGATCGACGGCGCCTCGGAATATGACCGGGCGCTGCCGATGATGATGACGGCGGCGGGCACGGTCCCGGCCGCGAAGGTCTTCATCATGGGCGTCGGCGTTGCCGGCCTGCAGGCGATCGCTACCGCGCGCCGCCTCGGCGCGGTCGTCACCGCCACCGACGTTCGTCCCGCCGCCAAGGAACAGGTCGCCTCGCTCGGCGCCAAATTCCTGGCCGTCGAGGACGATGAGTTCAAGGCGGCCGAGACGGCCGGTGGCTACGCCAAGGAAATGTCCAAGGAGTACCAGGCCAAGCAGGCGGCACTCACCGCCGAGCACATCGCCAAGCAGGATATCGTCATCACCACGGCGCTGATCCCCGGCCGTCCCGCGCCGAAGCTGGTCTCGGCGGTGATGGTCGCCTCGATGAAGCCGGGCTCGGTGATCGTCGACCTCGCGGTCGAGCGCGGCGGCAATGTCGAGGGCGCGGTGCCGGGGCAGGTGGTCACCACGGCCAACAATGTGAAGATCGTCGGCCATCTCAACGTGCCCGGCCGCGTCGCGGCGTCGGCCTCGCTGCTCTACGCCAAGAACCTTTTCACCTTCGTCGAAACGCTGGTCGACAAGACAACGAAAGCGCTCGCCATCAATCGTGATGACGAACTGGTCAAGGCGACGATGCTGACCGACGGCGGCAAGGTGGTGCATCCCGCCTTTGCCAAGGCGGCGGAGCAGCCGCATATCGAGCCGGCCGCGATCCCGGCCAAGACGATGGTTGCCGACGCTTCGCTCCAGCCTGCCGCTGCGAAGAAGGCAGCGACCAAGAAACCTGCCGCGCCCAAATCGGCCGCGCCCAAGTCGACCTCGTCCAAGCCCAAGGGGATTGCGTGATGGATCAGACCCTGCAGAAAGCCCTCGACCAGCTCGACCAGGCAAGTGCCGCCGTCAGGCTCGCGGTCCACAATTTGGCGAATACGCCCGGCACCGAGGCGGCCGGTGATGCCGCGCATGCGCTGTCGGGCGGTGCCATCGATCCCTTCGTCTTCCGCTTCGCCATTTTTATCCTGGCGATCTTCGTCGGCTACTATGTCGTCTGGTCGGTCACGCCGGCCCTGCACACGCCGCTGATGGCCGTCACCAACGCCATTTCCTCCGTGATCGTCGTCGGCGCGCTGCTCGCGGTCGGCATCTCGGCGTCCGGCATTGCCACCGGCTTCGGCTTCGTTGCGCTGATGCTGGTGTCCGTCAACATCTTCGGCGGCTTCCTCGTCACCCAGCGCATGCTGGCGATGTACAAGAAGAAGGACAAGTGACGTGAACGCCAACTTAGCCTCCTTCCTCTATCTGGTTTCCGGCGTCCTGTTCATCATGGCGCTGCGCGGCCTTTCGCATCCAACCACCAGCCGCCAGGGCAACATGTACGGCATGATCGGCATGGCCATCGCCATTGCCACGACGCTGGCGCTGGCGACCCCTTCGCTGGGAGGTCTCGGCCTGATCGTGGTTGGCCTGGCCATCGGCGGCTCGGTCGGCGCGGTCACCGCGCGGCGCATCGCCATGACCTCGATGCCGCAACTGGTCGCTGCCTTCCATTCACTCGTCGGCCTTGCCGCCGTCATGGTGGCGGCTGCCGCCATCTATGCGCCGACCAGCTTCGGCATTGGCGAAGTGGGCGCCATTCATGCCCAGGCGCTGGTCGAAATGAGCCTCGGCGTCGCCATCGGCGCTATCACCTTCACCGGCTCGGTCATCGCCTTCCTCAAGCTTGACGGGCGCATGTCCGGCAAGCCGATCATGATCGGCGGCCGCCATTTCATCAACGCCGCACTGGGTATCGCGCTGATCGTGCTGATCGTGCTGCTCGTCACCACGCAGAGCTATGCGGTGTTCTGGCTGATCGTCATCGCCTCGCTGGCGCTCGGCGTGCTGCTGATCATCCCGATCGGCGGCGCCGACATGCCGGTCGTCGTGTCGATGCTCAACTCCTATTCCGGCTGGGCGGCGGCGGCACTCGGCTTCACGCTCGGCAACCTGGCGCTGATCATCACCGGCGCGCTGGTCGGTTCGTCCGGCGCGATCCTGTCCTACATCATGTGCAAGGGCATGAACCGCTCCTTCATCTCGGTCATCCTTGGCGGCTTCGGCGGCGAGACGGCCGCGGCTGTCGACGACGGCATCGAGCGCACGGTCAAGCAGGGTTCCGCTGATGACGCCGCCTACCTGATGATGAACGCGCAGAAGGTCATCATCGTGCCGGGCTACGGCATGGCGGTGGCCCAGGCACAGCACGCGCTGCGCGAACTGGCCGACAAGCTCAAGGCCAATGGCGTCGAAGTGAAATATGCGATCCATCCGGTCGCTGGCCGCATGCCAGGCCATATGAATGTGCTGCTCGCCGAAGCCAATGTGCCCTATGACGAGGTGTTCGAGCTCGAGGATATCAACTCCGAGTTCGCGCAGGCCGATGTCGCCTATGTCATCGGCGCCAACGACGTCACCAACCCGTCCGCGCGAGATGACAAGAGCTCACCCATCTACGGCATGCCGATCCTCGACGTCGACAAGGCGCGCACCTGCCTGTTCGTCAAGCGCTCGCTTGGCTCCGGTTATGCCGGCATCGACAACACGCTGTTCTACAAGGACGGCACCATGATGCTGCTCGGCGACGCCAAGAAGATGACGGAAGAAATCGTCAAGGCCATGGATCACTGATCATGAAATACGAAGAGCAAATTGCTGGGTGGGAGCAGCTCGCGCGGTCCGAACTGCGAGGTGAGATAGAAGGCAGAATTTGGCACACGCCAGAGGGCATTGACATCAAGCCTCTTTATACCGCTAACGATCTGGAGGGTAACGACTATCTTGGCAGCCTTCCCGGCGAGAAGCCGTTCTTGCGCGGGCCGCGAGCTACCATGTATGCCGGCCGTCCCTGGACCATTCGGCAATATGCAGGCTTTTCGACCGCCGAAGCCTCTAACGCCTTCTATCGCAAGGGGCTTGCCGCCGGCCAGCAGGGCGTGTCAGTGGCCTTCGACCTTGCCACCCATCGTGGCTATGACAGCAGTCATCCCCGTGTCGAAGGCGATGTCGGCAAGGCCGGCGTCGCGATCGATTCCGTCGAGGATATGAAAATCCTGTTCGACGGCATCCCGCTAGACCAGATTTCGGTGTCTATGACCATGAATGGCGCTGTGATCCCAATTCTCGCCAGCTTCATCGTTGCCGGCGAAGAGCAAGGCGTGCCGCGGGCCCTTCTTTCAGGGACCATTCAAAACGACATTCTCAAGGAGTTCATGGTCCGCAACACCTATATTTACCCGCCAGAACCCTCGATGCGGATCGTCGCCGACATCATCGAATATACTTCGAGGGAGATGCCAAAGTTCAACTCGATCTCGATCTCCGGCTACCACATGCAGGAGGCGGGGGCGACGCTGGTACAAGAGTTGGCTTTCACGCTGGCTGACGGACGCGAATACGTCCGGGCAGCGCTGAAAAAGGGGCTCGACGTAGACGATTTCGCCGGGCGGCTGTCCTTCTTTTTCGCAATCGGTATGAACTTTTTCATGGAGGCAGCCAAGCTCCGCGCTGCACGCCTTTTGTGGACCCGCATCATGGAGGAGTTTCAGCCGAAGAAATCCTCCTCGCTCATCCTGCGCACGCACTGCCAGACATCTGGCGTGTCGCTGCAGGAGCAGGATCCCTACAACAACATAGTGCGCACCGCCTATGAGGCCATGAGTGCTGTGCTGGGCGGCACGCAAAGCCTGCATACGAACTCCTTCGACGAGGCGATCGCGCTGCCGACCGAGTTCTCGGCCCGCATCGCGCGCAACACACAACTGATCCTCCAGCACGAGACCGCAGTGACGAAGGTCGTCGATCCGCTCGCCGGGTCCTACTATGTCGAGAGCCTCACCAAGGAACTCGCGGATGCAGCCTGGACGTTGATCGAGGAGGTCGAGGCGAGGGGCGGTATGACCAAGGCTGTCATCGAGGGATTGCCAAAGCGCTTGATCGAAGAAGCGGCAACGCGCAGGCAAGCGGCTATCGATCGCGGCGCCGAGGTGATCGTCGGCGTGAACAAGTATCGCCTCGAGAATGAGGATCAAATCAACATCTTCGACATCGACAACAAGGCAGTGCGCGAAGCGCAGGTCGATCGGATTGAAAAGATAAAGCGTCAACGCAATCCCAAGAGCGTTGCCGCAGCCCTTGCCGTATTGGAACGGACCGCGGCCAGCGGCAAGGGCAATATCCTGGAAGTAGCAATTGAGGGTGCCCGAGCACGAGCCACCGTCGGAGAGATCTCCGACGCCCTGCGCCGGGCCTTCGGCGAACATGTGGCGACGCCCAAGGTCGTGCGCGAGATCTATGGCCAGGCCTATGCCGGCGAGCCTGAATACGAGACGCTGGTTGCGCGTCTCGTAGCGCTGACTGGCTCACTCGGCGAGAAGCCGCGCATCATGGTGGCAAAGCTTGGACAGGACGGGCATGACCGGGGCGCCAAGGTCATTGCGTCGGCGTTCGGGGACATCGGTTTCGAGGTGATCGCCGGCGCCTTGTTCCAGACACCGGACGAAGCCGCCGACCTTGCCGTCAAATCCAAGGTGCATGTCGTCGGGATGTCGTCGCTCGCGGCGGGGCACAAGACGCTCGCGCCACAACTCGTCGAGGCGCTCAAGATGCGTGGAGCCGACGAGATCATCGTCGTAGTCGGCGGCGTCGTGCCACGCAAAGACTACGAGTTCCTGCTTAACCACGGGATCGCTGCTGTTTTTGGCCCCGGCACCAATGTTCTCGAAGCTGCGCGCGCGGTCTTGGATCTCATGGAAGGCAAGAGGCGCAACATCTGATCAAATAGTGATCGCCTGGTCACTGTCCGCATCGAGGCGGAAAAACGTGTAGAGGAGCAATTCAATGATCAACAAAATCGTCTGTAATTTTGCGGTGCGTAAGGGGCACTGGCTTGATGCCTTTATTCGTACGCCGTTCTATGAATTCTTTGGCTGCTCCGTCTAGAAATGCGTCTACTTAGCGTCCACGAGAGAATTGATGTCGTCGGGAACAGGCAGTTGATAAACATACTTACTAACGCCAAAATAAAAGAAGCTTGAGTGAAACGACCACAAGATCTCGCTATCGAGCTGTCTATTTTCTTCATCCGTATTGGCTACGCCAATGGAATGGTGAAATTCATTCAATATAATCGGGAATGTCCGTTCCTGAAGCATCAAAATGTAGCCTGTTGATGGACGGGTCGTTCAGGACGCCTAAAAGAAATATACTAATCCACTCTCGGTGGAGAATGCTATCGCAATAGTCTTTCAAATAGAACCTGAGCCGTTCACGAAAGGTGCGGCACGATTTTGTAGCTCCACCTGCCACTCGCCCTTCCAGCGCGTTAAGAATACGTCATTGAATGCGCGATCAACAATATCGCCTTTTGTCTTAAAGTATCGGTAAAGTAAAGACTGCGTCACCCCGGTATGCTTAGCAATTTCACGCGTGCTAGCCGAGAATCCATTCTCGGAGAAATATTCAATAGCTTTTTCCACGATTTGCTTTTCGCGGTTGGCAGAGAGGTAAGTCTTCGGTTGGCCCGTCGATGGCATGAGCGTCATCTTCCTTAACTGCAAGCGTTGATCATCGATCGGGAACGTCATTTAGAAGTCAGGTCGCGTTGTTAACTTCCGCAGGGACTGCGAAGGGCGCCAATGGTCATTGCCATGGACATGGTCCTCGCATCTCGCGCACCCAGAAGATGGATGCGCTCTCGTCGATGGCCAATATCGCCGGGTATCGCGCGGTGATCGAGGCGGGCAACAATTTCGGGCGTTTCTTCACCGGCCAGCTGATGGCGGCCAGCAAAGGTGCTGGTCATCGGTGTCGGCGTCGCGGGCCTTGCGGCGATCGGCACCGCCACCTCGCTCGGCGCCATTACCTATGCCTTCGACGTCCGCTCGGAAGTCGCCGAGCAGATCGAAAGCTTGGGCGCCGAATTCGTCTATCTCGATTTTGCCGACCAGGCTGCGGACGGTGCCGCGACCGGCGGTTATGCGGCGCCATCATCGCCGGAATTCCTCGAGAAGCAACTGGCAAAGTTCCGTGAACTGGCGCCCGAGATCGACATCGTCATCACCACCGCGCCGATCCCCGGCCGCGATGCGCCAAAGCTCTGGCTCGGCGACATGGTGGCGATGATGAAGCCCGGCTCCGTCATCGTCGACCTCGCTGCCGAACGCGGCGGCAACTGCGACCTTACCATCGCCGACCATCGGTTCGTCTCCGACAACGGCGTTACCGTGATCGATAGCTGGCGGCACATTGCTGTGCCTACCGACATTGCTGGTAAGATCGCCGTATAACATCAACCCCAAGACGAGGCCGTCGCTCCGCTAATCGGCAACCCAACCTGCCAAATGATCTGACGAGGGACATTCCTTGGCAGTAATCAATCGCTTTTTGTCGTTCCTGCCACTCACGCGACGGCTTGAATCCGACTACCCAATATCGAACACTAATCGGAACGAGGACGATATGTCTGATCAAGAGAAGAATAACGCTGGGGAGCGACCACTGCAGGTCGGGATGCTGCTGTTTCCGGGTTTCACCCTGCAGGACCTTGCCGGCCCGCAAACGGCCTTTGGCCTGCACGCGAAAACGCATCTCATCTGGAAGACCCTGGACCCAGTTCCAACGGACATGGGTGTCACCATGAATCCGACGATTACGATCGACGACGTCCCCGATAATCTGGACATTCTATTTGTGCCAGGTGGCGGCGGCACGCCTGAGATCATGAAAGACCAAGAAATCTTGGATTTTCTCGCCCGTTCCGGTTCGACTGCCCGTTACGTCACTGCGGTATGCACAGGCTCCGTCATTATCGGGATGGCCGGACTCCTCGACGGCTACCGCGCTGCCACCTATTGGCCATTCTATGAACCGCTTAAAGCCTTGGGTATCGAACCAAGCTATGAACGTGTTTGCATTGACCGGAACCGTATCACCGGTGGTGGAGTCACCGCCGGCATTGACTTCGCTCTGACTATCTTAGCAGAAATCAAGGGTCAGGAGGCAGCTGAATTCACGCAGCTCGTGCTCGAATACGATCCCCAACCTCCTTTCAACTCCGGACATCCGCGGAGCGCTCGACCCGAGCTTGTCGAGAAGATTTCGGGCCTATGGGGGAGAACGGCGGAGGCGGTGAGAGTAGCGCAGGCGCACATGCAACGCCTTAAGAAGGCTGAGGGGGGCGCAACCGCCTAATTACGGGAGCTTTGTTTAGAGCAACGAGGTCGGGACTGATCTTGAATGGCTCCGTTCTTCTACGAATTTCCGTTCGTTGAACAATAATAAAGAGGTGAGACGCGTGAAATCGTGAACAGAACTCGCCCTTGGCGGAATATTGTTCTGTTGTCTTCGGCGCACAAGAACAACGGCAGTCTTGACCTAGACAACCCCGGGGACGCTGTATTCGGGATACGGAGTTCCACGACCTCTAGGGATAGGTCGGTAAACACGGTCGTCTGACCGCGATCGATCGGTAGAAAAGTCAAGTTGAGCAAGGAACGCTGGCGCGCGCCAGGTTGTTGGATGTTTGTCGTTCGATCCTTTTGCGCTGTTTTGGGCGTCAGCTCTGCCGAAGTGGGGATCGGCAGGCGTCACCTTGTCGAGGCTTTGATTATACCGCCGGTGATCGTAGTGCTCGATGGACGCCTCGATCTGGGCCTCGAGGTCGCCGAGCTGGAAGTGGTTTTCCAGGAGGATGCGGTTCTTGAGGGTCTGCGTCAGCGTTCGATCTTGCCCTGGGTCTGGGCATGCACTTTGAGCAGACGGGTTTGCAGCGCCGGATCGGCACTGCATTCCTTCTTCGCGCACCAGCCTCTCGGCGCAAATCCTTAACCTCACACTGGTGGCGGCGCGGGCCGTATTTCCAGCTAGGCGGCGCTTACCGGCCGTCATGAACTCTTTCGACCAAGCGGAATAGAAGCTCTGCGCGATGCCTTCCTTGCGGCACAAGTCTGGGCCATAGGTGCTGATGGGGAACACGCTTGGGCGAAAACTTGGCAAGAGCCTGACCCGACCAATTATTCAAACGTGTTCATACTGAACCGGCGACGGTACTCGGTGGGGGTCAGTCCCACCATGCGGCGGAACCGCGCGCGGAATGTCACCGGCGAGTTGAAGCCGGCCAGAAACGCGATTTGATCTATTGATACCTCGCTTTCCTCCAGCAACTCACGGGCGCGCTGAACACGGGCTGCGACGAGCCATTGCAAGGCCGTCGTACCTGTCTGTTCGTGGAAGCGGCGCGCAAAGGTCCGCGGGCTCATACTCGCACGCGCAGCCAGACTGTCGACAGTCTGGGGGAGGTGGAGGTTGTTTCCCATCCAAGCGATCAGGGGAGCAAGACTGGACGGGGACCCTGGTGGATCATGGTGAATGAACTGAGCTTGGCCCCCGCCTCGGCTAAGCGGCGCAACTGCAAGCCGGGCTGTCTGTGCTGCCACAGCTTGTCCGTGATCGCGGCGTACAAGGTGTAGGCACATGTCAAGCCCCGCCGACGCCCCGGCAGAGGTGACAACGCGGCCCTCGTCGACGAACAGAACGTTCGGCTCGACAGTAATTTTTGGATACAGTTGAGCGAGCTTTTCGGCGAAACGCCAATGCGTAGCGGCGTGCTTGCCATCGAGCAAACCGCTCGCCGCCAGCACAAAAGCGCCCGTGCAAATCGACGTAATCCTAGCGCCCCCATCCCAAGCCCTTCGTAATGCAGCGAGGACCGGTTCTGGGACAGGACGCACTGGGTCCTCGCTGCCCGGGACGACGATGGTATGTGCATATTCAAGCGCGTCGAGCCCGTGGCGAACACCAATATCGAAGCCTCTCGCGTGGATCGTTGGCGTGAGTGCGCAGACTTGCACTTCATAACCCTTCGCCCCGGAGGAGAGCCTTGCGAACCCGAATATTTCATAGGCGATACCAAAGTCTAAGGCGACAATGTCGTTAAGCGCAAGCACGGCAACCTTATGCATGAAAAATCTCCTGTTACCGAGGGTTAACTGAAAATCTCCCTGGCAGCAATCGATCGCTTTTTGTCGTTCCTGCCACTCACGCGCTGCTTCGACCCCAGCTATTCAATCGGACATAAATGATGGGGGCCACAATGTTTGGCTATAAGGAGGAAGTTATGGGTCCGATCGTAAACAAGCGCGCTAAGGTGAACGGCGTGTATCTCCACTATGTCGTCGTGGGCGCTGGCCCCGCTGTTCTCTGCCTGCACGGGTGGCCGCAGAACCATCGCGAGTTCTTGCCTATCGCTCGCAAACTGTCCGATAGATACACGTTCATCGTGCCCGATCTGCGTGGGTTCGCGGACAGCGATAAACCGTACTCGTTCTCCGATTATATGCCTGCAACGATAGCGCAGGATATGATCGAACTTGCCGATGTCGAAGGGGCGGACAGCTTTCACATTCTTAGCCACGATTGGGGCGGTCCGCCGTCGGTGGCCATGGCCTATATGGCCTCCAAGCGCGCGCTCTCGCTTTCGGTGATCGAGGCGCCATATTTCGGGCTCGATTATCCCGGCCGCATAGATCCGAACGCTGCTTATTGGCACCTTAAATTCCATGCGCAGATGGATATCGCATTCTCCCTCATCCAAGGGAATGAGGACGTTTATCTCCGGCACTTCTTTCGCAATTTTGCCTACAACCCTGCAGCGATCAGCGAGGAGGACATTCAGCACTATATCATGCAAATGCGGATGCCCGGCAACTTGCGGGCCAGCTTGAACCATTATGCAAACACGGACGAAAAAGCTGCACAGCTGGCAGAGTTCGCGAAAGAGAAACTGGATCTTCCGATCCTCTCTTGGGGAGGGGACTTGTCGCTTGCTTCGCATTGCTTAGACAGCGCGCGCGTTCTGTCGGATAGAGCGGACGGGGGCGTGATCGAAAACTGTGGTCACTGGGTTTTCGAGGAGAAGACGGACTTCATCTCCGAAGAGCTCGGACGCTTCTGGGCCGAGAACTCGGCCGCCTGATATCTTTGCGCGCCCCGGCAGGTCGCTGGTAGCGTCCAATGCTGCTGTGGCCCTTGGGCACCGCACTTTCGGGCGACGGCGGCGAGCCGCACGGAGCATTTGGGTGTTCTCGTCATCGCGGTGCTGCAACGTTCCCAGGGCGATCCCTCCATGCCGGATATCCACAAGGTATGGTCATCAACTGGCCATAGCCGTGACGGTCGACCGAGGCCGTGCATGCGCCCATCAAAGAACGCTAGCGATCGCGTTGCCAAGCGTCTGCGACGTGTCGAAAGCGCAGTCGTTCTGAAAACTCTGCAACTGGACCCGGCCGTATCTCCTTGCGTTTGACGGACCCACGAAGATGGCCGGTCCACAAGCTCCCCAAAGGAGCATTTGCTAAAGCTGAACGTCATCAGGAGTAAGCTATGTCTGACCAACTCAAGGGTAGAAATGTTATTATCACCGGCGCCGGCAGCGTCACCGGTATCGGCGCAGGCCTAGCCTATGGACTTGCCGAACGAGGCGCCAATATAGCCGTCTGCGATATCAACGAAGAGGGCACAGAAAAAGTTGCGGGCGATATTGCCGACCGGTTCGGTGTCAGGACGATCGCAATCACGGTAGATGTAACGAACCGAGCTCAAATGCAGAAGATGGTCAAAGAGACGGTCTCGGCTTTCGGTCAGCTCGACGTGATGATCAACAATGCCGGCATTATCGAGCATGCCACTTTTCTAGATATGACGGAGCAGAGCTGGCACAGGCTGATGGATATCAACGCCATGGGGGCAATGATCGGCATTCAGGAAGCTGCCAAACAGATGATTGCACAAGGCAAGGGCGGCAAGATCATCAACATGAGTTCGATCGCCTCTAGGCAGAGCTATCCCGCTTTCGCCCATTATTGTGCATCGAAGTGGGCTGTGGCGGCGCTCAGTCAGGCGGCAGCCAGACAATTTGCTGAACACAAGATCAACGTCAATTGTATGGGTCCCGGTATTGTGAAGACCGCGATGTTGGACGGGCTCGATCGTGAATTCGTCAGCAAGGGTCTCACGAAGTTGCCCGGCGAGGCGATCCATGACTTGAGCGTCGGCATTCCACTCGGCCGCTATTCCTTGCCAAGCGATCTGGTGGGCACGGCGGCGTTTCTTGCATCGTCTGATTCAGACTACATGACCGGACAGAACATCTTGTGTGATGGCGGCATGGTAATGCTCTGAATCCCTCAGCCGGAATAAAATCAGAACGGGCGTCGGAAGGGCTGACTGCCCGCTCGGTTTGTTGAAGGAGATCGCCGCGGCTCGGCGGCCAGATCAACTGCGCCCGACCAAGAGCCAGGAATAAGATAAGACGATGCGTTGGGGGGCGAGAAAGCATCTTGAAGCGATGTGCTGGAGGGCTCTGGCCGAAAATTTTTTGAGGGGGAGGATATAATGCGTGAAGATGCAATCGCGGCGGACGGCATTGGTCGCGAGGTGATCGAGGCGGGCTTGCAGGATGGCGGCCTCAGGCTAAACGTCGAGAACTTCGACTGGGGATCCGAACACTACGAGCGAAATGGCACAAGATGCCGTCGAACGGCTTATCGGCTCTCGCGAAATTTCAGACCCGTCGTCGGGAACCGGCCACGGTCAGCATCGCATTGACATGTCCCTCGGCTCAGTGGCACTGCTCATGGAGGGATATACCCAAGCAGAGCATAATTTTTGTCGGCTTGCCCATTCTTTGGTATCTCGTTCGTCGCCAAAACCCTGCAATGAGTGCAGAATAGCGGCATCTTTCAACGGCTGTTCCAATTCTCGCCGCCGATCGCTATCGACCTGCCGCAAAAGCCGCTTCGTGCGTTCCGTGAATGGTTACTGCGCGAGTTCGGCCTGTACTAAGTGACGGGTGCTGCACGGCACCGCATTGCGCTCTCGGAGGGGAACCCCTCGTAATCAGGCTGAAAATGCCGCAACGCCTATAAAACCGTGCGTCTTCAAAATGACCCAGACAAATAGTTGTAGCAGGGAGTGGATATGGTCTTTCGCTTGAAGGAACGCCTCGGCAGGAAGTTTGAAGAGGAAGTACGTTTCTTCAAGGGCTGGCAAAAAGACAGGAAACGAGTGGGCGCGATCATGCCAACGTCCGTTTATGCCGCGCGCCGTATTGCAAGCGTGATCAACCCAGCGTCGGGAATGCCGGTTCTTGAACTTGGCGCCGGAACCGGCGTCATCACCAAGGCCATTTTGGAAAGGGGCATTAAACCTCATCAGCTGATTTCGGTTGAATATTCCGAGGATTTCTATCAGCGCCTGACGCGCGGCTTTCCGGGCGTGAATTTCCGATTGGGCGATGCGTTCGCGCTAGGGGAAGTGCTTGCCGATCGGCACGGCGAGCAATTCGACTGCGTTATAAGTGCGGTGCCTCTGTTAAGCTTTCCGATGGAACAGCGCGTTGCCTTGCTTGAAGATTTGCTGGCCCGCATTCCGGCTGGCAGACCTGTGATCCAGATCACCTACGGACTCTTGTCACCGGTGATCAAAATGCCCGACCGCTATGTCGTGTCCCACTATGATTTCGTTGTCCGCAATATCCCGCCCGCACAGCTCTGGACTTACCGACGAGCAGTCTGACGCCGTGGCGCGCGGAGGACGGCAGCGTTTCGCAAAATCATGCTGAAGCACAGGATGTGCTGGTCACGAGATGGGCCGTTGTGCTCATGTCGCTCCCGTTTTTCAGTAGCCCGCTATGCCCTTTAGCAGGGGGGTGTTTACTCCCGAAGAAATCGCGCTATTCGGGCGCGTATTTGATCGAACTGGCGTTCCCAACGAAACCGAGGCCGATCGCGAGCGGCGGGCATCCAAAATCATCTATCGCTACCAGGCCGGCATCACGGGTGAGGCGGAGCTCGTCGAGCTCGCTCGCAAGAAGGGCCTTGCCCGGGCTCCGCTTTCGGCGCCGCTGCCGAATTCACCACGGCTGCGAAAATCTCGCGACGGCGTATCAGTGCGGGACCCGCCCACCATTTTTGGAAGGTGCCCCCCCTTGCGGGTGCTTTGGCGCAAACCATGCCTTCCGGTCCCTGACCATTTCGTAGCCGTCGCCTCTTTCAGCCGGCCGACTCTCCCGACCGCCGGATCGATGATGACGGTCTCCTCTGGAATAGTTTTGGCGGGCTGCGCCGTCTTACGGTGCTTCCGGCCGATCGGCAAACCACCGCAAGGCGATCACTCAGATGGATGCAATCTCCTGGAGCTTCTCGAAAACAAACAGCTTGCCTTTGCGCACGCTGTCTTCGAGTGATCTCGCATTCGCCAGATGCGCCGCAATCGCGCTGGCCAGCATGCAACCCGTCCCGCGCATCGATGCGGCAAGGCGTGGTGTGTCGAAGTGGATTGGCTGCTGATCGGAACGCAACAGAATGTCTGTCGATCGGGGTCCCGTTGCATGACCACCCTTGATCAGCAGGGCCTGCGCGCCGGTGGCCAACAATTCCCGGCCTTGTCTGACCGCGCCGTCCTCATCCACTGCCGGTTCCGAGCCAACAAGGAGCGCCAGCTCGATGAGATTGGGAATGACGACCCGGCAAAGCGGCATCAGATCGCGCTTCATGACGGCGATGGCACCTGTTGCCAGCAGCGCCCGGCCTGACGTCGAGGCCAGCACCGAGTCGAGCACCGCCGGCACCTGCGGATTTTCGCGCAGCACGGTGGCAACGGCAACGATGATCTCGGCCGTTGCGAGCATGCCTATCTTGATGGCCGCGACCTTGTTGGCCTGAAGTGCCGCCCGCATTTGATCGGCCACCAGACCGGGTTGACAAGGATGGATCGCCGTGACGGCTTCGTGCGTCTGCACCGTTAGCGCCGTGACAGCAAGGCAGGTGCGCACGCCAATGGAAGAGATCGTCTCGATGTCGCGCGCGATGCCGGCGCCACCGCTGGAGTCCGACCCACCGACAACAAGCACATGCGGTTCTCGCTTCAGCGCCATCGGTCCGTCTTTTCGATCCATTCTCGCGTGCGCGCTTCGGGGTCGTCCTTCAGCGTAATGTCGGTCACCACCGCGGCGCTATCCGCGCCAGCCGCAAAGACACCGTCGAGCCGGTCTGGGTTGAGGCCACCAATGGCGACCAATGGAATCGGTGCGACCCGGCGCTTCCATTCGCTGATCCGTTCGATCCCTTGCGGCGCCCATTTCATCTTCTTCAGGATGGTCGGGTAGATGGGGCCGAGCGCGATATAGTCGGGCTCGGCGAACATCGCCGTTTCCAGTTCGATATCATCATGTGTGCTCAGTCCGAGCCTGACGCCGGCTGCCCGAATCCGTGAAAGGTCGGCGGTCTGCAAATCCTCCTGGCCGAGATGCACGAAGTCGCAGCCTTCCTTGATCGCCAGCCGCCAGTAATCATTGATGATGAGCTGGCACCGGTATCGAGCGCACAAGGCCTTCGCCTTGCGGATCTCCGCGCGCAACCCGGCCTCATCCATGGTCTTGATGCGAAGCTGCACCAGCCTGACGCCGAGCGGCACCAGCCGTTCGATCCAGGCAGTGCTGTCGACGATCAGGTAGAAAGGATCGAGCTTCATGAAAACACCGCCCTGCCGATCGTCGGTGTCGATGGCACGGCGACGTCACGCGGTTCGAGCGTTCCCGAACTGAAAGCCTCACGACCGGCCTCGACCGCCTTGCCGAACGCACGCGCCATGCCGACCGGATCGGCCGCCTTGGCGACCGCCGTGTTCAGCAGCACGGCGTCGAAGCCGAGTTCCATGACAGTTGCCGCGTGCGACGGACGCCCGAGCCCCGCATCCACAATCAGCGGGACATCGGGGAAATGTCCGCGCATCGAGCGCAGTGCCATAATGTTGACCGGCCCCAGCGCCGAGCCGATCGGGGCGCACCACGGCATCAAGACCTTGCAGCCCGCCGCAAGCAGCCGCTCCGCGACAACAAGGTCATCGGTGGTATAGGGGAATACCGCAAAACCGTCTTCACACAGGATGCGGGCGGCTTCGACCAGGCCGAACACATCCGGCTGCAGCGTATCGTGGTTGCCGATCACTTCGAGCTTGATCCAGCTCGTGCCGAAGACTTCGCGCGCCATTTTCGCGGTCATGACCGCTTCCTTGACGGAGTGGCAGCCAGCAGTGTTGGGCAGGATTTTGACGCCGAGCGAGCGGATCAACGACCAGAATTGTTCGCCGGCCCTACCGCCTGCCATTTCACGGCGCAACGAGACGGTCACCACGGAAGTGCCCGAAGCGTTGACGGCATCGGCAAGGATGGCCGGCGAAGGATATTGCGCGGTGCCGAGAAGCAGGCGCGACGGAAGCTCGGTTCCATAAAGCTCGAGCATGGTCTAGCCACCCTGCATGGGCGAGAGGATTTCGATCCGGTCGCCGTCGCTCAACTGGAACTCCGCCCGCTTGGCCTTGTGCACGAGGTCGCTGTTGACGGCCGTTGCCAGCCAGTCGCCCTCATAGTCGAGCGCGGCAAGCAGTTCGGCCAGCGTGGTGGCGGCAAGCTCATGCGCTTCGCCGTTGACGGTCAGTCTCATGAGCAAGCTCCTTGGTTCTGTCTTGACTGAAAACCAGGTCGGCAGCCTGGCGCGCCATGGCGGGGGCGAGGAGAAAACCGTGACGATAGAGCCCGTTGATCGCGATGATCTCACCGTTCGCTTCGACGCGCGGCAGGTTGTCGGGAAAGGCTGGACGAACGCCGACACCGGCTTCAACGATCTCGGCCTCGCCAAAGGCTGGATGGAGGGCATAGGCGGCACCCAGAAGCTCCATCATGGAACGCACTGTCACCGGTCCGGCGGACTGGCTTTCAATCATCGTCGCGCCAATCATGAAACGATGCTCGGTGCGCGGCACCGCATAGAGTGGAAAGCGCGGATGCAGCAGCCTGACCGGGCGCGACAGCGAGATATCAGGCGTGCGCAGGATCAGCATCTCGCCGCGAACGCCGCGCAGCCTGTCATCGGCTGCTGCCATTCCGGTGCAGTCGATCTGACGATCGAAACCGGAACCATGCCGGGCCTCGCAGCCGAAGTGGAATTCGACACCCATGGCCGAGAGCTTGTCATGAAGTGCCGCGATCGCCTGGCGCGGGTCGAGATGAGCCTCATCGGGAAACAGCAATCCGCGCCGGAAGCGGCCGGCGAGGTCGGGCTCCAGGATCGCAATTTCGTCCTCATCGACACGCCGATGCCCCGACGTGCGACTGGCGAACCGGTCGAGCTCGCCGGCATCACGCGGCGCGGCCACGACCAGCGTTCCGGCCCGTGTCACCTGACCCGGCAGGGCCGCATCCCACCAGTCGGCGGCGTCGCGTCCGAGATCCAGCACCAGCTGTTCGGCACTTTCACGCTCGCACCATGGCGCCAGCATGCCGCCGGCGCACCATGACGCATTGCCACCGATGCCACGCCAGGTCTCGACGACGGTCACCGCCGCGCCGCGAGCTGCGAGCTCAAAGGCGGCAGTGAGGCCGGCGACGCCGGCCCCTTTTACGAGCGCCCTCATGACGATTCCGGCGCCTCTGGCATGAGCGGTACGCCGGTCTCGTCTACCGGCAAGTAGAGATCGCCGCCCTCGCGGTATTTCGTCGCCATCGCCGCCATGCCCTCTTTCTGTGCCTCGGCACGGATGTCGTGGGAGATACGCATGGAGCAGAATTTCGGCCCGCACATCGAGCAGAAATGGGCCACCTTGTGCGCCTCCTTGGGCAAGGTCTGGTCGTGGAAGGACCGCGCGGTTTCAGGATCGAGCGACAGGTTGAACTGGTCTTCCCAGCGGAACTCGAAGCGCGCACGGGAAAGGGCATCATCCCTGACTTTCGCTGCCGGATGGCCTTTCGCCAGATCGGCGGCATGGGCAGCGATCTTGTAGGTGATCACGCCAATCTTGACATCGTTGCGATCGGGAAGGCCGAGATGCTCCTTGGGCGTGACATAGCAGAGCATGGCGGTGCCGAACCAGCCGATCATCGCAGCGCCAATGCCTGAGGTGATGTGGTCGTAGCCCGGCGCGATGTCGGTCGTCAGCGGCCCAAGCGTATAGAACGGCGCCTCGCCGCAGACGGTGAGCTGCTTGTCCATGTTCTCCTTGATCTTGTGCATCGGCACGTGGCCGGGCCCCTCGATCATCACCTGGCAATCCTTGGCCCAGGCGATCTTCGTCAGCTCACCCAGCGTTTCCAACTCGGCGAATTGCGCCGCGTCGTTGGCATCGGCGATGGAGCCTGGACGAAGGCCGTCGCCGAGCGAGAAGGACACGTCATAGGCGCGGCAGATGTCGCAGATCTCGGCAAAGTGCTCGTAGAGGAAGCTTTCCCGGTGGTGGTGCAAGCACCATTTGGCCATGATCGACCCGCCGCGCGAGACGATGCCCGTGACCCGGTTCACGGTCAGCGGAATGTAGTGCAGCCGCACGCCGCCGTGGATGGTGAAATAGTCGACGCCTTGTTCGGCCTGTTCGATCAGCGTGTCGCGGTAGACCTCCCAGGTCAGGTCCTCGGCGACGCCGCCGACCTTTTCGAGCGCCTGGTAAAGCGGCACCGTACCGATCGGCACCGGTGAATTGCGCACGATCCAGTCGCGGATGTTGTGGATGTTGCGGCCGGTCGACAGGTCCATCACGGTATCGGCGCCCCAGCGGATCGCCCAGACCATTTTTTCGACCTCTTCGGCCATCGACGAGGTGACGGCGGAATTTCCGATATTGGCGTTGATCTTGACCAGGAAATTGCGGCCGATGATCATCGGTTCGCTCTCTGGGTGGTTGATGTTGGCGGGAATGATGGCCCGCCCGCGCGCCACCTCGTCGCGGACGAATTCGGGCGTGACGAAATCGGGAACAGCGGCGCCGAAGCTCTCACCGTCGCGCTGCAGCTTGCCGCGGGCGATCTCGCGGCCGAGGTTTTCGCGGATGGCGACGAACTCCATCTCGGGCGTGATGATGCCGGCGCGCGCGTAGGCGATCTGTGTCACCGCCTTGCCGGCCTTGGCCCTGAGCGGTCGGTCGCGGACCGGAAATTCCGGTGTCAGGCGCTCGCCCGCCGCGAATCCATTGTCTTCTGGCCGGACATGGCGGCCGTCATAGGCTTCGACATCGGCACGCGCGGTAATCCATTCATGGCGAAGCCGGGCAAGGCCTTTCTCGATGCTGGTTTCGACCGTCGGGTCGGTATAGGGGCCGGACGGATCGTAGACGGTGACGGGCGGTTCGCCCGCTGTCGGATGGACGGAGATTTCGCGCATCGGCACTTTGATGTGCGGGTGGATGGTACCGAGCTTGTGGATCTTCCGTGAGGCAGGCAGCGGTCCCGTTGAGACGGCTGGGGTGAGGGCATTCATCTTGAGGCTCCTTTGCTCATGCATTGGAGACCCAGTTCTGTGCCGGAAGGATGAGACGCTTTGGCTGCCCTGTTTGGAAACAGGACTTCGGGCGTGAACTCCCGCAAAGCGCTTGCACCGTCCCTACGCCAGTATGAACTGGATCAGGTTCAACGGGTCACTGCGCGCTCTAGCAGTATCTCAGCCCCTTGCCGGGACTCCCCTGGTGAATGCGCCGAATTGAACGGGCCGGCGCTATTTTGTCAAGCGCATTTGGCCGCGCCGGTGATCGGCAGCCAATCAAGTCGTGCTGAAAGGCTGACGAATGCGTTGGGGAAAGTCACGCCCCGGAGACCAGGGCAGGAATGGCCAAAGCTTCATTCGCCTCGTCAAGGATGGAGAAACTGTAGCGGCCATCTGCGTCAAGGTCGACGGAGTAGCTCAGGCGGTCGAGTATGTGGTTGTCCTGGTCGAACGTGACGATCCGCGGCTTCAGCGAGGTGATTTCAGCTTCGTCCAAATAGATGGAGTTGCAGACAATGATCTGGTCGTCTGGCTGGCAGGTGCGAGCGGCCGCGCCGTTGAGGATACAGCAGCGTGAGCCACGCTCGCCCAGAATGACATAGGTCGAAATCCGTGCACCGGAATTCTTGTTCCATATCTCCACGAATTCCATCGGCAGGATCCCTGCGGCTTCACAGTGGTCGGGGTCGAGCGTTATCGAGCCGTGGTAGTTGAGGTTCGCTTCGGTGACGTAGATGCCGTGCAACTTGCCGGCGACTAGTTTTCGCATTGGTCTGTTGTCCTATCCACCATTCATGATCAGTCCTGCGCGCGGCTGAGTCGCCCCGTTAAATTCCGACCACCAGCGCACCGCCGCTGAGACCGGCACCTGCCGCCGCCAGCAGCTCTTTCTGGTGGATCAGCGATAGGGAGAGTCGCGGCGGAAGAGTTGCCGTAGCCGGTGATCGTCTTGACGATTGCTTGATCCGCTATGCCAAGATTCCTCCCGACCACATCGAAAATACGGGCATTGGCCTGATGCGGCAGAACCGGCCAACATCCTGTGGTCGCACTCCTGCAGCGGCAAGCGCGCTTGTCGAGCAATCGGTCATCATCTCGACAGCCTTGGTGAACACCTCGCGACCGCCAGTCATCGTCATCCGGGTTTGCCCAGCTTTGCTGGGTCTTTGCTGTCTGATTGACGATGATCGGAAAGGACATTTTGACTCACTCCGTTCGTACTTCAGGCGATCATGAGCCCCGATAGTCGAGGCCGATATCCAGGATCGGCGCGCTGTGGGTCAGTCGACCGATGGAAATCAGGTCGACGCCGGTCGCGGCAATCGCTCGCGCCGTGTCGGATGTGATCCCGCCCGAAGCCTCGGTGATCGCGCGACCGCCAACGATTGCGACGGCGCGGCGGAGGTCGTCGAGGGACATGTTGTCGAGCAGGACAGCATCAGGAGCGAAGCCAAGTGCCTCCTCCAACTGAGCCAGTGTATCGATCTCGACTTCGATCTTGACCAGATGACCGGCACCGCTTCGTGCCCGCTCAAGCGCGGGACGAATGCCGCCGGCGATGGCGATGTGGTTGTCCTTGATCAGAACGGCATCGTCGAGGCCGAAGCGGTGATTGGATCCGCCACCGGCGCGTACTGCGTATTTCTCCAGCGCTCGCAATCCAGGCGTCGTCTTGCGGGTGCAGACGATCTTCGCGCCATGTCCGCGAACCGCGGCGACGATCGATGCCGTTGCTGTAGCGATTCCGCTCAGATGGCACAGGAAATTGAGTGCTGTCCGTTCGGCTGTGAGAATGGCCCGGGCCGGTCCAACCACGGATGCAATGACCTCTCCCCGCGTGACATTGTTGCCGTCTGCCCGCCCCACCGAGATTTCGACATCAGGATCGATCAGGCGGAAAGCGAGCATCGCCAGATCGAGGCCGGCGACAACGCCGGACTGGCGCGCCGCCAGCACGGTCCTCGCATAGTGTTGCTTCGGGACTACGGCTTCCGTGGTCACGTCGCCGGCTCTGCCAAGGTCTTCGAGAAGAGCTGCTCGTACAAGCGGCTCAAGCATGACCATGGGAAGCGGTGAGAGCTTCATCATCACTTAGCCCCTTCGAGGCTTGGAGAGTGTGCGAGCTCCCGCGCTGCCGCCAAGGCATCTACGAGAGTGAGTTCAAAGCGTCGGGCGACGGCAGCACGATGCGGAAAGTCGGCGCGGTAGTGAGCGCCGCGGCTTTCTTCGCGCGACAAGGCGGCGATCGCGATCATCAAGCCGACAGCCGCCGGATCCGATGCCGCGTCCTTGCCTTCGGCAAGCGGCAACAAGGCACGTGCAGTTGCTTTCAAACCTTCGCTATCCCGCACGATGCCGAGCGCTCGCGACAAGAGAGGGCGCACAGTCCTTGGATCGGGCGCAGGGAAATCGTTTGCAGTCGCCAGCTTTGTTCGCAGGACAGGAGTTCCTGCCAGACTTTCAGCGACGCAGCGCGCGCAGACAACCGCCTCGGTCAACGAGTTGCTGGCGAGCCTGTTGGCGCCGTGCAGCCCGGTCGAGGCGACTTCGCCGCAAGCCCAAAGCCCTGTAACGGAGGTGCGACCGGAGCCATCCACGGCAACACCACCCATATGGTAATGCTGGGCGGGACGAATGGGAATGAGGTCATACGCCGGATCGATGCCAGCATCGCGACAGGCCGAAGCAATCGTCGGAAACCGCCGCGCGAATGTTGGGCCGGCCTTGTCCCGCGCATCGAGATAGACGCGATGGCCTTTCGAAAGATGCTCCCAGATGGCTCGCGCCACAACGTCGCGCGGCGCGAGTTCCGCACCCTGTAGGCCGTCGAGAAAGCGCCGGCCTGTTTCATCGACGACTGTCGCGCCTTCGCCGCGAACAGCCTCACTGATGAGCTGCATGGGGCGGTCCGGCCCGTCAAGCGCGGTCGGGTGGAACTGGATGAATTCCATATCGGCAAGGACAGCACCCGCGCGCGCTGCAAGTGCCAGGCCCTGTCCGCAACTACTCAAAGGATTGGTGGTGTCGAAAAACAGCCCGCCAATCCCGCCGGTGGCGAGGACAACCCGTCGCGAGCCAAAGAACACAGGACCCATTGAACAGCTTGCCCAGACGCCCTGGACCGCATTCTCGCTCACCGCCAGCCGGCGCGCTTCTACGCCTTCCACAACTACAATCGACGGCGTGGAACGCACGGCCGCTGCCAAGGCACGCATGACCTCGCGCCCGCTGCCATCGCCGCCGGCATGGACAATGCGCCGGCGGCCGTGCGCCGCCTCCAGTCCGAGGCGCAATGACCCTTCCGGCGTGCGGTCGAAGCGGACCCCGAAGCCCTCCAGCGTCTCAATCGCGCCGGGCGCCGCGTGCAGGATGCGGCTCGCCATTTCAGCGTCGCACAACCCATCGCCGGCGACGAGCGTGTCGGCGAGATGCAGTGCTGGATTGTCGTCATCGCCGAGGCTGGCGGCCAGGCCGCCCTGTGCCCACGTGCTCGAAGCGTCAAGTCCGAGTGGCGTCCTGGAAACAAGAAGCACCGGCTCGGGTGCCAGATGAAGCGCGGTCATCAGCCCGGCAATGCCGCCGCCGATAATAATAGGTCTGCCAAAGAAGCTGCGGACGTCCGCATTCATATGGCCAGCATCCGCTCGACGGCCAGCCGGGCCCGGCCGGCAATCCCGGGATCGATGCTCACGACATGGCGGTTTTGCTGCAGGGCCTCGCGGATGTTGCCCAGCGTGATCCGCTTCATGTGCGGGCACAGGTTGCAGGGGCGGATGAACTCGACGTCGGGATGATCGACCGCGACATTGTCGCTCATCGAGCACTCCGTCATCAGCACGACCCGCGCCGGCTTTTTTTGTCCGACATAGTCGGACATGGCGGCCGTGGAGCCGGAGAAATCGGCTTCGGCGACCACTTCCGGCGGGCATTCGGGGTGCGCCAGCACCGTCACGCCGGGATGATCCTCGCGCAACTGGCGGATATCGGCCGGGCTGAACCGCTCATGCACCTCGCAATGGCCTTTCCAGGCAATGATCTTCACGGCGGTCTGGGCGGCGATATTCTGGGCCAGATATTCATCCGGCAGCATGATCACCTGCGGCACGCCCAGCGCTTCAACGATCGCCTTGGCATTGCCCGACGTGCAGCAGATGTCGGACTCCGCCTTCACGGCGGCGGAGGTGTTGACATAGGTGACGATCGGCACCCCGGGATAACGCTGCCGCAGGAGCCGGACATCCGCGGCGGTGATGGAGTCGGCCAGCGAACAGCCGGCTTGCGCGTCCGGAATGAGCACGGTCTTGTCCGGGTTGAGCAGCTTGGCCGTCTCGGCCATGAAATGCACCCCGGCGAGAACGATCACGTCTGCTTCGACCGTCATCGCCTTGCGGGCGAGCGCCAGGCTGTCGCCAACGATGTCGGCGACGCAGTGGAAGATCTCCGGCGTCTGATAATTATGCGCCAGGATGACCGCGTTTCTTTGCCGTTTGAGGTCAAGGATGGCCTCGATATCCCCAGCAAACACCGGCCATTCAATGGGGGGAATGACACGTTTGACCCGATCGTACAGGGCGGCGCTGCGCGCGAAGACTTCCGCCATTTTTCAGTCCCCTTAATACTCAAAAAGAGTATATATAGGGCATATGCTTATAGAGAGTATAAGGAATGTCAAGCACGCGAAAGCGGCAATTTCGTCCCGGCGACTGCGCGCTCGGCCAGGACACCATGCCGGAAGCGAAACAGCTTGGCCGGTCGGCCGCCAGTGTCGGTCGTCGAGCTGCCGGTCTCTTCGACAAGCTCCTGCTGCTCGACCAACCGACGGAAATTCTGCTTGTGCACGAGCCGGCCAGCCAGCGCCTCGACGCTGCGCTGGAGTTGAAGCAGCGTGAAGGTCGGTTGCATCAATTCGAAGACAACAGGGTGATATTTGATCTTGGCGCGCAGCCTGGCGATGCCAGTGGCCAGGATGCGACGGTGATCAGCCTGCATGGTTCGGCCGAAGACCGACAACGGAGTGTCTTGACCGTGGTTGCGGTCTGCTTCCTCCACAAACGCCGCCTCATATAGCAGTTCGTAGCGTTGCAGCACCAATTCCTCGTTCCAGGCGTAGCCATCGAGACCGAAGGCGATCGCGGCACGCTGCCAGCGGTCATCATGCATGGGGCGATCGTCGGCGGCATCTGCCCACGCCTTCAATCCCGGAATGATATCGTCCCGTAGTGAGGAGGGAACACCAGCTCGGTGATCTTCCCACGGGAAATAGTCATACCAGTTGCGCCAGGCGGCTTTGTCGGCGGAGGCCGCCTGCTCCTCCCGGGTCAATGCAAGATAGCTGATCGAAACCACGCGTTGCGCACTGCCGTTTGCCGCCCTGTCGCGATCGGCGAACGTATAGAGCTGCTCGATATAGCCCAAAGGGTGTCTTGTCTGCTGTTCGACCCAATCCCTCAATCCAGATTGCAGCGAACGATGTCCAAGCTCGAATGGGCCGGAAGGCAAGGATTGACCTCGCTCGATGGTCATTACCCGCGGCTGACCAATCGTCACCGCGACCAGCACCGCAATCAGTTCCGCGGCAATAGAATGCCGGTGACCGGTCTTTGCGGGCTGCCTCTTCGACGATGCTACCTTGTCTTGCATCTGTTCGCAGTGAGCTCCAAGTCTCGAGGGCGCGGGCGAACTAGGCAGGCCGAGCGAAAGGGTGAGCGATGCTGGGCGTCCGTCTACGCTCGTGGTGGGCGACATATGTGATCTGTTACAGCCCTTGCACGTCGCATCAATACAAATCTATGCCAAAAACCGCTGTCGTGTATTGACGTTGGGTAAGGAGGTGCCGTGACCTTGCTTGTTGTTTCACCCCAAACAAATCAGAATTCAGCAAGTCCTTCCCCGTCCACCTACGCCTCTTCGCTCTGCCCTTCCCTTTCTTCTTGCATACCTGGAACACCGGCGTTTCTCATTCTCTTCCGATTGTCCGACTGCGGGGGGAAGAGGTGCCGGCGACCAAGATATTGTGGGGGGCAGCCCCTTACCGTCCTTCTGATCGTTCTCGTCACCACCTGGTGCGCGGCACAACGGATGGCATGGCGGTTCGGCCTCCAACCGCAGCTGGGCTCGCCGTGGTTCGAACTCGCTGGTGAGTTGGTATATCCACCACCCGCATTCTTCTGGTGGTGGTTTTTCTACGATACCTATGCGCCGACGGTCTTCATCGAGGGCGCGCTGATCGCGGCAGCGGCAGCTTTATCGCGACCGCCACAGCCATCGGAATGTCGGTATGACGCGCGCGGCAAAGAACGCTGCGACCTATTGTTCGGCGCGCCGGGCGATGCGCGACGAAATTGCGGCCGAAGGCATGATCAGTCCGGATGGCGTGGTGCTCGGCAAACTCGACCGCGGCTATTTACGTCACGACGGTCCGGAGCATGTGGTGTGCTTCGCCCGGACCCGAGCGGCAAGGGTGTAGGCCTCGTCGTGCGGTCGCTGCTCACCTGGCCGGGCCGGCCATCGTTCACGATATCAAGGGCGAGAACTGGGAGCTGATAGTCGGATGGCGATCGCCCTTCGGCCGCGTGCTGCTGATCGATCCGACCAATGCAACATGGCGGCCTTCAATCCGTTGCTGGAAGCTCAGCGAGGTGAATGGGAAGTCCGTGACGTGCATTGCCGACGTCGTGGTCGCCCCCGAGGGTCATTGGAACGTCGCAACCACTGGGAGAAGACAAGCCGTCGGGACGCGATCCCCTCGAAGGTTCCGTTATCCCTATTGACATGAGTCGTGTCAACTGCGTAGATGAATACGTATCCACATTTGAAATCTCCTATTCTGACGTCGGAGGGGACAATGACAACCGCACTTCTCAAGCATCCTATCGGGAAGACATACCCTATTGTTTCCCATGGCAAAGGCGTCTTTCTCTACGATGTCGAGGGAAAGGACTACATCGATGGCTCAAGCGGCGCGATGACAGCTAATATCGGGCATGGCGTCGAAGAGATTGCCGATGTCATGCGTAAGCAGGCGAGCGAAGTCGCCTTTGCCTTTTTCAATCAGTTCTCCAATAAGCCGGCTGAGGATCTTGCCACCAAACTTGCCTCTCTGGCCCCTGGAAATCTCAACTGGGTTTCTTTTGTGAACAGTGGATCGGAGGCTTCCGAATACGCCATCCGGCTGGTTCTAAACTATTGGCGCTCCAAAGGTCTGTCGCGCAAGGTAAAGATACTCGGTAGACACACCAGCTATCACGGCGTGACTATGGGCGCGGTTTCGATGTCCGGCCATGCTACCCGGCGTGCGGATTACGGCCCGTTGCTCCACCCGTTTCCGGTTGTGCCTCCGGCTTATGCCTATCGCTATGCCGGCGATCTCAGTGAGGCTGACTACGCCAGAAAGTGTGCTCAAGATTGGGAAGACGCCCTTCTCCGGGAAGGGATCGATACGGTTGCGGCTGTTATAGTAGAGCCGATAGTGGGCGCGGCCGGCGGGGTGTTGATGCCCCCTGCGGGTTATTTCACAATGCTCCGCGAGATATGCGACCGGCTCGGCGTTCTCCTGATCATGGACGAAGTCATTACGGGATTGGGTCGCACGGGCGCCTGGTTTGCTTCCATCGGCGAAGGTATTGTGCCCGACATCATTACCACCGGCAAAGGCACCAGCGCCGGATACGCGCCGATGGCAGCGATAATCGTGCACGAACATATCATTGAGACGTTGCGGCAGAATTCCGCCGCACCTCCATACGGCCATACGTTTTCCGGAAATCCGGTCGGCGCAGCCGTCTCGTTGGCCGTATTGAACTATGTCGAGCGGGAGAAATTGCTTGAAAATGCAAATCTGCGCGGAGAAGAGCTCAAGGCAGGTCTGGAAGCATTTTCTCAGCGCTACAGCCATATGGTCGATGTGCGTGGCCGCGGTCTGTTGTGGGGCTTCGAATTCGTCATGGACCGCGCATCGCGCCGGGCTCCTGACGAGAGTAGAAACACGTCGGCGACCTTCGTGGCAGATTGTTTCGATAATGGTCTGATCGTCTATCCGGCGGGCGTCCCTCCACTCAACAACGCCGTGATCATTTCGCCTCCGCTAATCATATCCGGTGACGAAGTGCAGGAACTGCTTCGCCGCCTCGATACGGCGCTGGCCACCATGGACGGGCGGATCGACGGATGGGTCCGCGAGGAGGTCCAATAGGCGCCTGACACGCCGCAAGGGGATCGGCGTCGCAGGTCCGATTACGGGCCCGAACGCGGCCTTCGGAGCCCAGGTTCAGAAGGGAGCCGAACAGGCTGCCGCTGATATCAATGCGTCTGGCGGAGTGAACGGTGAGAAGTTGAAATTGGAGATCGGCGATGACGTCTCAGATCCGAAGCAAGGCATCTCGGTGGCGAACAAGTTCGTCGCCGATGGCGTCAAGTATGGCGCAAACTCTGGATCCGGCGGCAAACTATAAACTATGATGAGGGACAGCCGCATGCCTACAAGAAAAGTTATCATTACCTGTGCCGTTACGGGATCGATCCATACGCCCTCGATGTCGTCCCATCTGCCTGTAACGGCGTCCGAAATCGCCGCTGCGGCGATTGGAGCGGCCGAAGCCGGCGCTGCTGTTGTCCATCTTCACGCACGCAATCCGATCAATGGCTTGCCCGACCAGTCGCCACAAGCGTTCGAGCCTTTCCTGAAGATCATAAAGCAACGCTCCGACTGCGTAGTGAACATCACCACTGGCGGGGCTCCGACGATGACCGTTGAAGAGCGGCTGAGGCCAGTCGTAATCTTCAAGCCTGAGGTCGCTTCACTCAACATGGGATCGATGAATTTCGGCCTCTATCCGATGCTGAAGCGCTTCAAAGAGTTCAAGCATGATTGGGAGAAGCCCTATCTCGAAGGCTCCCGTGATCGCGTCTTCAAAAACACCTTCGCCGACATCGAGCATATCCTGACGACCTGTGTAGAAAACGCAACCCGTTTTGAAATAGAGTGTTACGACATTGGACACCTGTACACCCTGGCTCATTTTGTGGACCGTGCTCTCGTCAAACCCCCTTTCTTCGTCCAGAGCGTATTCGGCCTCTTGGGCGGCATTGGTGCCCATCCGGAAGACGTGATGCATATGAAGCGTACTGCCGACAGGCTTTTCGGTACAGAATATTCTTGGTCGGTGTTAGGAGCGGGCGCAAATCAGATGCGGATTGCTGCGCAAGGCGCCGCGATGGGCGGCAATGTTCGGGTCGGCCTGGAAGATTCACTTTGGTCAGGGCCGGGCCAATTGGCGACCACCAACGCCGAACAGGTCACGAAAGTGCGTGGTATTATCGAGGGACTCGGTCTCTCAATCGCAACCCCGGCGGAAGCCAGAAAAATGCTTCAGTTAAAGGGGAGTGATAAGGTCTCCTTCTAGAGACCCTTCGGCGCAACGAGCCATGTCGGTCTTAATTTCGGGCTCGTCGACGAAGACAAGGCATTGCGGATCCAGCTGACCTGCAACGACCTCTAGCAGGCTGTTGAAGAAGTCAGGCGCGCCGCAGACGAAGCCTGAACCTGCGTTGTCTTCCCCAAATTCCGCGCCTGAATCGCGCTTGACAGAGGCAAAGGTCGTAGTATGGTTACGTATACACATCTGCCGCCGAGACCTGTAATTATGGTGCCCGGGAAGGCGAACGAGAGGGACTCTGGCTATGCAGGAGTGGCTTCAGTCGACACCGTTCAACGACCCAAGCCCTACGCCCCCTGCCGGTTTCGATAAGATGGTTACGGCGAACATGAACAAGCGATGGACTTTGTATGATCCACGGCTGGCCTGGATGCTGGTCGCGCCGGTGCTCTTGCTGCTTATCTTCCTGCTGGTACTGCCGATCGCCATGATGGCGGCCTACACCTTCTTCACCTTCGTCACGGCGGGCGTCGAAACCAGCGCGCTGACGACGGCGAACTGGCATGAATTCCTGACCGACAGCTATTATTCAGGCTTCCTGTTGAAAACGCTGAGGGTCGGCGCCATCACCGCGCTGCTTTGCGGGGTGCTCGGTTATTTCCCGGCCTATTTCATCTGGGCCACCACCTTTAGGCACAAGTGGGTGCTGCTGCTCCTGCTCATCGTGCCGTTCTGGATCAGCTTCACCATCCGCACCTTCTCGTGGATCAACATCCTCGGCGAACAGGGCGTCATCAACGTCGCGCTGCTGAAGATGGGCATCATCAGCGAGCCGCTGCCGATGCTCTACAACGGGGGCGCGGTGATCCTGGGGCTTTTGCACTTCCTGCTGCCCTACATGATCCTCAACGTCTATGTCAGCCTCGAAGGCATCGACCGCACGCTGATCTCGGCGGCCCGCTCGATGGGCTGCACCAGCGCGCAGGCGTTCCGGGAGGTCACGCTGCCGCTGTCGCTGCCGGGGCTGGCTGCCGGCTTGCTGCTCTGCTTCGTGCTGGCCGCCGGCAGCTATGTGACGCCGCAGTTGCTCGGTTCCGGACGCGACGCGCTGTTCGGCAACCTGATCTACGACACCATCCTGGGCGAACTAAACTGGCCGATGGGCGCCACGCTCTCCATCGTGCTGTTCATCGTGCTCGGCTTCTTCGCCGCCATCTACACCCGCTACATGGGCATGTCGCAGATCGTGAAAGGGTTGGGCGGATGACGGCGCGACGTAAGGAAGAAGGCCGGTGGGCGTGGCGGCTGACCGGCTTCGTCACGCTCTGCGTCTACATCTTCATGTTCGCCCCGATCGTGGCGACCGTCATCCTGTCGTTCAACGCCTCGATGTTCGGCGGCTTCCCGATGACCGGCTTTTCCCTGCAATGGTACGCCAAGCTGATGAACAACGATGCCGTGCTGTCCGCCTTCCGCACCTCGTTGTGGATCGCGGTGGTCACAGCCGCCGTCGCCACGGCAGTCGGCGTCGTCACGGCCTTCGCGCTGGTGCGCTTCGAGTTTCCCGGCAAGCAGGCGCTGAGCACGCTGGTGATCCTGCCGGCGCTGGTGCCGGAAACCATCCTCGGCGTCGGCCTCTTGGTGCTGATCAAGGCGGTCGACCAGCCGCGCACCATGCTCCTGCTGGTGCTCGGCCACATCATGCTGGCCGTGCCCTATGTGGTGCTGATCGCGCAGGCGCGCATGGTCGGGATAAGGCGCGTCTATGAGGAGGCGGCGCTTTCGCTGGGCGCCTCGCGCTTCTCGTCCTTCCGCGAGATCACGCTGCCGCTTCTCATCCCGGCGGTCGTGGGTGGTGCGCTGCTCGCCTTCACCATCTCGTTCGACAATACCTCGGCCAGCCTGTTCTGGCGACCGGCGGGCGTGGAGACCATGCCCACCCAGATCCTGTCGATGCTCAAGATCTCGATCAGTCCGGAGATCAACGCGCTCGGCACCGTGATGATCCTGGTGACCGTCGGGATCCCGTTGATCGGCGGCCTGATCCTGGAGAGCCTGACGAAGTTGAAGAGACGAGGTGAACCAAAGGGAGAAGCATGATGAAACTATCGAACGGCAAGCGGCTGGAACGGCTGCACTACTTAAAGCCGATACCGGTGCCGAACTGAGCGCCGCGACAAGACAGGCATGAAAAGCCTGGGCATTGAATCGATCCGGCCTGCCGCCGGGGTCCGGTGCCCGGCCGCCCTGATCGGGCGACCACCTCAATTCCTCGACGCGGCGGGACAACGCCGTTCAAACTCTGACACTACGGAGAATCGGCAAGTGAAAACGATCAACATCAAGGCAGGCGACTTCAGCTTGAAGGCGAGGCTGGAAGAAGAGCTTGCACCCAAGACCTGCGCGCTTTTCCTCTCTCTGCTGCCTTACAAGGAGCGCATCATCCATGTCAAATGGAGCGGCGAAGGCTGCTGGATTCCATTGGGCGAGACGGATTTCGGCGTCAGCTACGAGAACGCGACCAGCTATCCGGCGCCGGGCCAGTTCATCCTCTATCCGGGCGGCTTTAGCGAGACGGAGATCCTGCTGGCCTATGGCGGCGTCAATTTCACCAGCAAGATGGGCCAGCTTGCCGGAAATCATTTCCTGACCATCACCGAAGGCCAGGAGAATTTGGCCGAGCTGGGCAAGAAGGTCCTTTGGCACGGTGCGCAGAACATCGAGTTCTCTCTGTAGTCGATGAACCAGGACGCCTCGAAATGCCATTGGATACGATTATCAAGGGCGGAACCGTCGCCATCGCGACTGACCGGTTCCCGTCCGACATCGGAATAGAGGACGGCCGTATCGTCATCCTTGCTAGGAACCTGGACGGCGCGCCCGAGATCATCGACGCGTCCGGCCTTCTAGTCATGCCGGGCGGGATCGACAGCCATGTCCATCTCGACCAGCCTGGAAGTCCCGGCATCGTGATGTCGGACAATTTCGAAACCGGCACCCGGTCGGCCGCGGTCTATGCTGAAGATCTCGATCAGCCCCGAAGTGAATGCATTGGGCACCGTCATGATCCTGGTGACGGTCGGCATTCCCTTGATAGGCGGGCTCATCCTGCAAAGCCTCACTCGGTTCAGAAAAAAAGCAACGTGAAATGGGAGAACTGCAATGAAACTGACCAACACCAAACGGCTTGAGCGGCTGAGCAACCGCTACGCGAACGGCGATATCAGCCGACGCTCGTTCCTGAGCCTGACGGCAGCGGCTGCCGCCGCCACCGGATTGTCGATGCCCTGGATGGGACGCGCGCTGGCCGCCGTCTCGGAAGTGCGCTTCGACGGCTGGGGCGGCGTGGTGCAGGAAGCGATCGATAAATACGCCTTCCAGCCCTATACGGCGAAATCCGGCATCAAGGTCGTGCAGGGCACGTTCGGCGACGAGGACGAGATCATCACCAAGATCAAGACCTCGAAGCCCGGCGACTTCCAGGTCATCCATTCCTCCGGCGTCAACTACTACATCAAATACGTCAATGCCGGTTTCAACTCGGAGATCAACGAGGCCAACATTCCCAACATGGCGAATGTGCTGACCGCCATGATCGAGCCGTTCCGCAAGCTGACGCCAAAACTGTCGGCCGTGCCTTACGACTACGGCACCAGCGGCATCGCCTACAACACCAAGGTGATCTCGCCGGAGGAAGCGAAGGAAAAGGGCGCGGCGCTGCTGCTCGACAAGAAATATGCCGGCAAGGTCGGTGGCTATGCCGACATGACCACGCGCGTCTGGTACGCTGCTCTTGCCACCGGGCAGGACCCGAACAACATCAAGGACATGGATGCGATCTGGGCCAAGGTGCGCGAGACGCGCGACCTCGCCAAGAAGTTCTGGAGCTCCGGCGCCGAGCTGATGGACCTCCTCTCCAAGGGCGAGATCGTGGTGACCGATGCCTGGTCGGGCCGCGTCGCGGCACTGCAGGACCAGGGCCAGCCGATCGGCTATCTCGATCCGGCCAGCTCCTATGCCTGGATGGAGGACATGCTGATCCTCAAGGGTTCGCCGATGGCCGAATGCGAGGAACTGATCAACTTCATGCTCGATCCCGCGACCTCGATCGCGGTGGCCGAGGGCCAGAGCTATCCGCCCTCGCTCGATCCGACCAAGGTCAAGCTCACCGAGAAGATCGAGAAGCTGCCGGCCTTCGACAATACGGGCACGATGAAGGCGCTGACCTTCGCCGATCCGGTCTACTGGGCGACCAACGAGGACGCTTGGACCAAGCAGTGGGACAGGATCGCGAAAGGTGACTGATAGTCAAGACCTCTCCGAAGCACCCCGGCCGGCAATGGCCGGGGTGGCGAAAGCCGGCGCTGGCGAAGCTCAATCCGGCAAAGCCGCCGGGATGGGCCAGCCGGCGGTCGAATTCCGCAACATCGACATCGCCTACGGCAAGTTCGTCGCGGTGCGGGATTTCTCGCTGTCGATCACCAAGGGAAGCTTCGTCACGCTGCTCGGGCCTTCGGGCTGCGGCAAGACGACGATCCTGCGCTCCATCGCCGGGCTGGTCGATATTTCCGGTGGCCAGATCATGATCGGCGGGCGGCGCGTCGACGACGTGCCGATCTACAAGCGCAATATCGGGCTGGTTTTCCAGAGCTATGCGCTGTTTCCGCACAAGACCGTGTTCGACAATGTTGCCTTCGGGCTGAAATACCGCAACGTGCCGAAGCCCGAGATCACGCGCAGGGTCAGCCAGGCGCTGGCCATGGTGCGGCTGCCGGGGAGCGAGAAGAAGCTGCCCTCGCAACTGTCGGGCGGCCAACAGCAGCGTATCGCGCTTGCCCGCGCCATCGTCTTCGAGCCGCAGGTGCTGCTGCTCGACGAGCCGCTGTCGGCGCTCGACGCCAACATGCGCGAGGAGATGCGCGTCGAGATCAAAAAGATCCAGAAGGAGACCGGCATCACCGCCATCTTCGTCACCCACGACCAGGAAGAAGCGCTTTCGATGTCGGACCGCATCGTGGTCATGAACAGAGGCGCGATGGAGCAAATAGGTACTCCGGAGGAGGTCTACGAGACGCCGGCCACTGCCTTTGTCGCCGATTTCCTCGGCAAGGCAAACATGCTGGCAGGCACCGCGAGCGTATCCGCCGGACAGACCGTGGTTACGCTTGACGCCGGCCCGACGATCAACGTGATCTCGCCTAGACCTATCGCGCCTGGCAGTAAGGTGACGGTGGTCGTTCGGCCCCAGAAACTATCGGTCGGAACCACAGCCGGCAATCGGCTGTCCGGCCGGGTGATCTCAAGCTCGTATCTTGGCGGCAGCGCCATCTACGAAATCGCCATCGGCGGCAGGACGAGCATCCGCGCCAACGCTCCGATCAACGGCCAAATCATCCGCGAAGGCGAGACCATCGATGTCGGATTTGATCCGCAAGGCTGTGTCTTACTCGACGAGGCCGGGCAACGGATTTCGTAATCCCCGCCCCGCCGTAACAATCAAGTCCTAATCTTACCGCGAGAGCCACCTGTGGCTTAGATTGATCCACGAGGAAATCATGAGAAAAGTGATCCCTTCGGCCTCCGAAGCGTTGGCAAATTTATTGACCGACGGCATGACGGTTATGTCCGGAGGCTTCGGGCTGTGCGGCATACCGACAAGTCTGATCGAAGCGATCCGTCTCTCCGGAGTCAAGGATCTGACCGTCATTTCCAACAATGCTGGGGTAGACGGCTTCGGTCTCGGCATCCTGCTTGAGAGCCGGCAGATCAAGAAGATGATCTCGTCGTATGTTGGTGAGAACAAATTGTTTGCCGAACAGTTTTTGTCGGGCACTTTGGAGCTGGAATTCAATCCTCAAGGCACGCTGGCAGAGCGCATTCGGGCAGGGGGCGCAGGCATACCTGCTTTCTTCACCAAAACGGGGGTTGATACGCTGATTGCCGAAGGGAAAGAAGTTCGCCGTTTCGGAGACGACGATTACGTCATGGAAACAGGCCTCTTTGCCGATATTGCCCTCGTTCATGCCTGGAAGGGGGACCACGAAGGCAACCTCGTATATCGCAAGACAGCGCGCAACTTCAATCCCATGATGGCGACAGCCGCTAAAACGACAGTTGCCGAGGTCGAGCACCTCGTGCCGGCCGGACAGATCGATCCCGATCAAGTCCATACGCCAGGGATTTTCGTGCGGAAGATCGTGCATGCGCCGAATTCGGAAAAGCGGATCGAGCAGCGCACCGTAAGGAAAGTGGAGATCGCCTGATATGGCCTGGACACGCGAACAAATGGCGGCGCGCGCTGCCAAGGAATTGCAGGATGGTTTTTACGTCAACCTCGGGATCGGCATTCCCACACTGGTCGCAAACTTCATTCCCCACGGCATGGAAGTAACGCTGCAAAGCGAGAACGGCATGCTCGGCATGGGTCCCTTCCCCTACGAATGCGAAGAGGATGCAGACCTCATTAACGCCGGCAAGCAGACGATTACCGCTTTGCCGAAGACCAGCTATTTTTCGTCTGCCGACAGTTTCGCGATGATCCGCGGCGGCCATATCGATTTGTCGATCCTTGGCGCCATGCAGGTATCACAAAGTGGCGACCTGGCGAATTGGATGATCCCCGGAAAAATGGTGAAGGGCATGGGCGGTGCGATGGACCTCGTCGCAGGGGTCAAACGCGTTGTGGCAGTCATGGAGCATGAGGCAAAAGGCGAACCGAAACTTCTGAAGGAATGCAACTTGCCGCTCACCGGGAAACGTGTGGTCGATCTCGTCATTACTGATCTCGGTGTGTTCGAGATTTCCCGTTATGGCGACGTAAAGTTGACACTAACCGAACTGGCTGACGGCGTTTCTTTGGATGAAATCAAAGCCAAGACAGGCGCCGATTTCGACATCTTGATGGGAAGTGAGTAGATCATGACTTTGACATCCATCGTTATCGCGTCCGCGGCACGTACCGCAGTAGGCTCGTTCAACGGCGCTTTCGCAAATACTCCGGCGCACGAACTGGGTGCGGCGGTCGTCAAGGGGGCGCTGGCGCGGGCCGGCGTCGATGCAGCGGAGGTGGACGAAGTTATCCTCGGTCAGGTCCTCCCGGCCGGTGAAGGTCAGAACCCCGCTCGTCAGGCAGCCATGAAGGCCGGTGTGCCGAAGCAGGCAACTGCCTTGGGTGTCAACCAGCTTTGCGGCTCCGGCTTGCGCGCCGTTGCACTCGGTATGCAGCAGATCGCGCTCGGAGATGCGAAGATCATCGTCGCCGGCGGTCAGGAGTCCATGTCCATGGCTCCGCACTGTGCGCACCTGCGCAGTGGCGTAAAAATGGGCGACTTCAAGATGGTTGACACGATGATTAAGGATGGCCTGATGGACGCCTTCTTCGGCTACCATATGGGTATCACGGCGGAGAATATTGCCCGCCAGTGGCAGCTTTCGCGTGACGAACAGGATCAGTTCGCCGTTGCATCCCAGAACAAGGCGGAGGCCGCACAGAGTGCTGGCCGCTTCAAGGATGAAATCATTCCCTTCCTCATCCAAACCAGGAAGGGCGACGTGACCGTCGAGAACGACGAATATATTCGTGCCGGCGCAACATTGGACGCGATAGCCAAGCTGCGGCCGGCCTTCGATAAGGAAGGCACGGTCACCGCCGGTAATGCGTCGGGTCTCAATGATGGCGCTGCTGCGGCCGTGTTGATGACGGAAGAGGAAGCTGCCCGTCGCGGAATCACCTCGATGGTTCGCATCGCCTCATGGGCGACAGTAGGCGTCGATCCGCAGATCATGGGTACCGGCCCGATCCCGGCCTCCCGCAAGGCGCTGGAGAAGGCCGGCTGGAAGGTCGGCGATCTCGATCTCATCGAGGCGAACGAAGCATTTGCCGCGCAGTCTTGCGCCGTGACCAAGGACCTTGGTTTCGATCCTTCGATCGTCAACGTCAATGGCGGTGCTATCGCAATTGGTCATCCGATCGGTGCATCCGGCGCTCGCATTCTCAACACGCTTGTCTTCGAGATGAGGCGCCGTAACGCCAAGAAGGGTCTGGCAACCCTCTGCATCGGTGGCGGCATGGGGATAGCCATGTGTCTTGAAGCCATGTGACTTAACAGGCGCGATCCGGACCTCACCGTCGGGATTTGCTTTCCGCACAGAGGTACGGGAGCGCTTTATTACGCCGCCAAAAAAGACTGAACGAGTTCATCGCGCTGAGACGGGCGGGAGCCCGCGACCTATCGCTGAATCTGGGAGATGAGATTGCGGATATCGAAAATCCTTTGTGCCAACCGCTCAGAAATTGAGATCCGCGTTTTCCGCGCCGCCAATGAGCTGGGCATAAAGACACTGACGATCTGGGCGGAGGAGGACAAGCTCTCCCCGCATCGCTTCAAGGCTGACGAAAGCTACCATTCCATCGAGGAAATCAGCCACGTCGCCAAGCTCTCCGGCGCTGACGCCATCCATCCCGGCTACGGCCTGCTGTCGGAAAGCCCAGAGTTCGTGGATGCCTGCGACGCGGCCGGCATCATCTTCATCGGTCCCAGGGCCGATACGTTGCGCCAGCTCGGCAACAAGGTCGCGGTCCGCAATCTGGCGATCTCGGTCGGCGTGCCGGTCGTGTCAGCGACCGAGCCTTTGCCCGACGACATGGCGGAAGTGGCACGCATAGCCGAAGAGATCGTTTATCCCGTTATGCTCAAGGCCTCCTGGGGCGGCGGCGGGCGCGGCATGCGCGCCATCCGCGATCCCAAGGACCTCGCCAAGGAAGTCACCGAAAGCCAAACGAGAGGCGATGGCTGTTTTCGGCAAAGACGAGGTTTTTATCGAAAAGCTGGTCGAGCGTGCCCGTCACGACGAAAGCCAAATCCTCGGCGATACGCATGGCAATGTCGTGCACCTCTTCGAACGCGAATGCTCCATCCAGCGGCGCAACCAGAAAGTCGTCGAGCGCACGCCGGCGCCCTACTTGACGTGGGAGCAAAGGAGAGAGCTAGCCGCCTATTCGCTTAGAATCGCCGAGGCGGCAGATCGAGCACACCGTCACCGAAGTCGGTACCGGCGATCTCCGAGAGCTCACGCAGAGAACCATTGGCTGCTGAGCTACATTAATCTGTCCAGCGTTACCGGTGTTTCGAACAAGTTAAAGCCAAATGCTTGTAGTCAAAAGTGTTCGGATTCACAGTGTTGCGAATAGGGAGAAATATCATCCATTTGCAGGCCGCTTTGGCGTTCTGCGCCATCAACCAAAACGTTGCCAGTTTGAGAGTGAATGTACATGACTGTAAAGGTTGCCATCAACGGCTTCGGCCGCATCGGCCGCAACGTACTGCGCGCCATCGTCGAATCCGGCCGCACCGACATCGAAGTCGTCGCCGTCAACGATCTCGGTCCCATCGAGACCAACGCCCACCTGCTACGCTACGATTCTATCCACGGCAAGTTCCCGACCGACGTGAAGGTCGACGGCGACACGATCATCGTCGGCAGCGGCAAGCCGATCAAGGCCACCGCCATCAAGGATCCGGCCACCCTGCCGCATCGCGATCTCGGCGTTGACATCGCCATGGAATGCACCGGCATCTTCACCGCCCGCGACAAGGCTGCTCTGCACCTGGCCGCCGGCGCCAAGCGCGTCATCGTTTCGGCTCCTGCTGACGGTGCCGACCTGACCGTCGTCTTCGGTGTCAACCATGACCAGCTGACCAAGGAACACCTGGTCATCTCCAACGCATCCTGCACGACGAACTGCCTCGTGCCTGTTGTGAAGGTTCTCGATGACGCGGTCGGCATCGACCACGGCTTCATGACCACGATCCACTGCTACACCGGCGACCAGCCGACGCTCGACACCATGCACAAGGACCTGTACCGCGCCCGCGCCGCAGCCCTGTCCATGATCCCGACGTCGACGGGCGCTGCCAAGGCTGTTGGCCTCGTTCTGCCGCACCTGAAGGGCAAGCTCGACGGTACCTCGATCCGCGTCCCAACCCCGAACGTCTCGGTCGTCGACTTCAAGTTCGTTGCCAAGAAGGCCACTTCGGTTGCCGAAATCAACGAAGCGATCAAGACTGCCGCAAACGGCAAGCTCATGGGCATCCTCGGTTACACCGACGAGCCGCTGGTTTCGCGCGATTTCAACCACAACAGCCATTCCTCGATCTTCGCGACCGACCAGACCAAGGTCATGGAAGGCAACTTCGTGCGCGTCCTGTCCTGGTACGACAACGAGTGGGGCTTCTCCAGCCGCATGTCTGACACGGCTGTCGCTTTCGCCAAGACTATCTAAGGTTTTCGCGGCAAGACTTCAGAAAATGGCTGGGGAAACCGAGCCGTTTGCTTAGTCACAATGAGTGCGTGCCGCTTATTTCCTAAAACCAAACGAGACCTCGAAGGCCGGTGCTCTTCCGCACAACTATCGATGATTTCTGCTGCTCGGTGATCGACGTTTTTACGGGTTCGCCGACCGTCTGGCAGGGGTGGAAATTGAACGATCTGTCTGTCGCAGAGGCTGGCAGTTTGCAGATGCGCTAAATGCCGACGACCTAGTTGGCAGGGTATGATTCTTCCAGAGAATTGAGTCGCATTCCGTGAGTAGGCCTGTTCTATTAGAGGCGTTTTGGAAGTGGCCGCCCGAACCTGCGACGCCGTTCGCCGTCAGCAAGTTGAATTCAAGGATTCGCGCGCCGTGCTTTTCGAGCATACAGGCGACGACCCACCGATGTTCTTCTCCGCACTCTGGGACAAGGACTGGACCAGCGTGCGCAAGGTCAAGGATGGCCTCGTCACCATCGACCTGTTCGCGCTCCTGACGACCGAGCCGAATGCCATCGTCGCACCGATTCATCAGCAAGCCATGCCTGTGACCCTGACAACGAGGGAAGAAGTGGAGACGTGGTTTAGCGCTCCCTGGCAGCAAGCCAAATCGTTGCAGCGGCCTCTACCGAACGACCTGTTGAAGGTTGAGCCAGTGTTGGATGGAGTCGCATGATGTGGCCGTCGCATCGCGACCGGTGTACAGTGAGCTGGTTCTCGAGTTTCCCTGTTAGCGTGAGGGAATGACTAAGGGTTCGCGAAGGTCTTAAAAGCCGCTGTTGCGTGATGACAGCGCCTCAGTTCAAAGCCGACCGATCTGGAAACGAGATGTCACGATAGTGACAGAGGGGGGTGCGCGCGCGCTACGAACGCGTAGCCAACACCAGGCAAATTTCCTAAACCTCCCCAAGCACCGGCCTCTCCAGCACGCGTCCTGCCACCACATCGGCAATCCCGCGATCGGTCTGATGCGGCCCGATGTTGCACGCCAGCGTCGCGCCGAAGCAGGCCTTGATGACGAGGTAAGGCGGCCGCCAGCCGACAATTTTTTCAGCCCCCTTACGGATAGAGCGGAAGACTTGGGCGGTTTCTTCGAGCGGTGCCGTCGCCACCGGTCCGGAGAGGGGCACGGGCAGCAGCATGTCGATTTGACCGTTGGAAGCAACGGCCACGCCGCCGCCGACGGCGATGACGGCGTTGGCGGCAACCGTTATGTCCCTGATATTGCGCCGAAAACTGTGAGATTGTGGCTGCCGTGCCATTCTCCCCAGCCGGTCAGAAAGCCGACGCGCGATCATCCTTCCGCCTTACCATGGCGGTAGGCGATGGCGATCATGGTGGTCCCGGCTGGCGGCACGACAAACCCGTGCACCACATCTGCTTCCACCTCGCCCCATTGCGCGAAGCGCGGCACCAGCTGCGCCGAAAGGCAGCCTTGCCGGAAAGGGCATTGGATACGGTGGCGACTGAGACGCCGAGCGGGCTGCAATCCTGCTAAGATTGGTCCGGCGCGCGTGGATGCCATCTGGTCGTTAAACCAACGATTGTCGAATCGAAATTGATACGGGTGCAAACATTGCTGGCCACAGCGAATGGTACCATGCAGCAATGAAGAGGAAAACAGTGAGAGGACGCGTAATCTTGGTCACGCGTCCCCGTTCGACAACTTAGTCTAGGCGATGAGCGCGTCGAGGATGCGGATCCAAGAGCGGATGCCCTTGTGATAGGACCTCAGCTCGTATTTCTCATTCGGTGAATGGATGCGGTCGTCGGCGAGGCCAAAGCCGACGAGCAGGGATTCCATGCCGAGCATCTTCTGGAAGTCGCCGACGATCGGGATCGATCCGCCCATGCCGATAACGATAGCCGGCTTTGGCCACTCGTTGGAAAGGGCGTTCTTCGCCTTGGTCACCACCGGCGAGTCGTAGGACAATTGGATCGCGGGCGAGGCGCTGTGCGCATGGAACTCCACCGAGCAGTCGGCCGGAACCTTCGAGCGGACATAAGCACGGAAACTCTCGCGGATTGCCGCCGGGTTCTGCTGCCCGACGAGACGGAACGATACCTTCGCTGACGCCTTGGCGGCAATCACGGTCTTGAAGCCGGCGCCGGTATAGCCGCCGGAGATACCGTTTACCTCAGCCGTTGGCCGCGCCCATATGAGCTCCATAACCGAACGGCCCTTCTCGCCCGAGGGAATGGAAAGGCCCACTTCGCCAAGGAATTTCTCCGTCGTCAAGCCGAGCGATTCCCATGAGGCCTTGATGTTGCTCGGCGTTTCCTGGACGCCATCATAGAAGCCATCGAGCGTAATGCGGCCGGTCTCATCGTGCAGGCCGTCGAGAATGTCGGTGAGGATATGGATCGGATTGGCGGCGGCGCCCCCGAACATGCCTGAATGCAGGTCGCGGTCGGCGGCATTGATCGTGACCTCTTCACCGACGAGGCCGCGCAAACCGGCTGAGATCGCCGGCGTATCGCCATCCCACATGCCGGTGTCGCAGACCAGAGCAAAGTCCGCTTTCAGCTCGGCGGCATTGGCTTCGAGGAAGGGCTTTAGCGACAGTGAGCCGGATTCCTCTTCGCCTTCGAACAGGATGGTGATGCGAACCGGAAGCGCACCCTCGATTTCCTTATAGGCGCGGACGGCTTCGACAAAGGTCATCAACTGGCCCTTATCATCGGAGGTGCCGCGGCCTGTCAGGATCTTGCGGCCGTTGCCCATGTCCTTGATGGCAGGTGCGAAAGGATCGCTCTCCCAAAGCTCGATCGGATCGACCGGCTGCACGTCGTAGTGGCCATAGAAAAGAATATGCGGCGCACCGGCGCTTGCCGAGTCGTGATGGGCAACGACCATCGGATGGCCCGGTGTATCACGCACGGAGGCCGTGAAGCCGAGCGTGCTCAGGTAGGCGACCAGCCATTCCGCTGCCTTACGGCACTCCGCCTTAAAGGCTGGATCGGTCGAGATGGATTTGATTCGAAGCAGTTCGAAGAGATTATCGAGGCTGGATGGAAGGTTCTGATCGGCGCGGTCGAGAACGGGCGATACATCGGTCATATCCGACCCCTTACATGGAGACTGGTCGGACGATAGACCAAAGCCGAGCCGGGATCTCCGGAGGGGACTCGAACAACCTTTGATCGGAACGGTCGGCCGGCAGCCGAAGAAACCATGAAGGCGAGCGTCTCACCTGGACGCGCGCTCCAAGGGTCGCAATAGCCAAGGATAGGGGATGGTCAGGGGTCATAGAAAGCTCCGACGTGGATACGTATCCATGCTTCGAGTGCGCAGTTGTCAACCTTGGGGGTGTCATCCTGCCTCCTGTCGTTCTCGAGTGCGGTTATTCGTATGGATACGTATGCATTTATGTCTTTGGCACATCGGGTGTCAACAGTGACATCGGCTCCTGAAATGTCAGGCCCGCCATCTCTATCAGCAGCGGATGTGTCATCCGGGCGGCTAGTCGTGCGACCACAGCATGATCCCGATGAGGCAGCTTCGCGGCAAAGGGTCCAACCGAATATCTGGGGTGGATTTCACCAACGATCGGAATATCTGTCGCGCCACTGCATTGGGTGCACGGTGCACCCTAGGGTCGAGGATCGTGGTCCAAAATCTTATCTAGGCTGGCTAAATCGTCGAAGGACGTTGTCAAAAAGTCTCGATACTGAGTTGTCGTAGCCGTTATGAGATAGGCTGCCCAAGAAAGTTATCGAGCCTGTGGCAAACACCTCGCCGTCCTTGTCGCTGTAGACGAGATGCGCTTCCACCTCGACTTTTCCCCCAGCGGCCAAGGTATGCGTCAGGATGTCTTCCGGCACCCCCAGAAAGCTTGGACCGTGACCCGCGGAACGAGCCAGCACGACTGTACCTGGCGACGTGCCGAGCGAAGGTGAAACCTGATCCAGCTCGAATCCGGCTGCGCCTCCGCCAGATAGGCCAAAATCGCCAAACACGTTTTCCGACACGCCGTCAAATATCCACGAAACCTCGGGGGCGTAGGATTCGGCAGTCCGGTAGTAGGGGCACCCCTCAAACAAACCCTGCACCGCGAAGCCTATTTCCACGAGTTTCTGTGGCGGACGGCCATTGCGGCGCCAAAGGCCGCCATAACTGCCATCAAGCTGGTTGTAGTATTCCCCCGGCTCGCTCGCCCAAGCGCGGATGCCACTTTCGGCGCGCCGGATCTCCAGTACCCAAGGTAGGTCCGGCGATCGCGCGATGCGCCAATAGAATCCGTTGCCGCCCATGTAGCAAATCCTGCCGCCTTCAGCGCGGAATTGCTCCAGACCGTCGAGCATTGCTTCGGTATGGTATTCGGGGTGCGAACCGGTAATGACCACGGAATAGGGTCGCAGGATGTCGACACCATGCTCGTCCAGGTCCTCGTCTGTTATGACGTCAAAGGCATGTCCCTTCTCTTCCAGCCAGTCAAGCAAGTGCGTATCCGCAGGGAAATGGCGTAAGCCGGAACCCTTTGCATCGGGAAACGTAAGGTAGCCAGGGCGCATCGTCAGGATCGGCCGGCGCCGCGACGATAGCGCCACACCTGATCCATCCGGATGATAATTATACGTCGAGAAACCCCAATTGGTAACAGTATCTGGATTGTGCGGATAGGCTTTCCAGCGGCTCGCCCGTTCTTCCAACTGCCCTTTCCAGTTGCTGCGCGCATGGTTTGCATAGGCAAGGTAAGTCATGGTCGATGCCAGGAAGACGATGCGCCGATCCGTCGTGCGGTTCCGGTCCGGCAATACGTAAAAAGGGATCAAGTCCTGGCCAAGATCGTTCTCGGCCACAAGCGCGTAGACGCCGCTGGGAGCGCCCTCTGGAACCTTGACGACACAGCTCTTAGTCCAACCGGCATCACCTACGTCGTCCGAATGGAAATGTACGGCGCCATACTCGCCTTGCGCGGCCATCCAGGCCATGGCGTGGCCGCTCCAATTAGAGCCGCGCATCGCGCGTGTCGGCAAGTTGACGAATTCCCCGCCCAGTCGACTGGGTCCACGATCGGGGAAGGACTGAGTTGTCATGTCACCAGAAAAATCCCACGCCGCCAGACAGCGGTCGCGCGGCAGTTTCAGCGAACCTCCGATCGCCGCAAGGTCTGGAAGCTCTCCGGCGCCGATCGCCGGCGCCTCAAGTTGACCGTCGAAATGCAGCCTGTCGCCCGAAGCGTCGAGCGCGCCGAAGCTGACATTCGCCCACCCATCCTGTGGCATCGTCACGAGCCGGCCAAGATCGAACGACTTGCGCACCTTGCGTGACGGGCCGAGCCGCGGATGTAAAGCGACCAGTTCGAGAACCGCTTGATGCCGCTCCATGTCGATACCAAGGCCGACCGACCACCAAGAAAGCGGTGTGATGGCGACCCCTGTGGATATTGCGTAGCCGCCGGCGTCCACGACCAGCTCGTTGCCGGACAAGCACAGGGTAACGTGGTTGTCTTGACTTTTATCGAGCAGTCCGAAGAGACATTGCTTGCGCTCGATAGTGCGAAGGGTGCGCATATTAAGCGCAAGGAAGAAGTTTGATCGGCAGTCAGGCGCGGGCGCACGGCCGAACGAGCCGACGCGCGTTTCCTGCTCGATACCGTCGACAGTCCGCTCACCAAAGCTGGGCATGTCGATCAGCTTCATGCCCGGCCCACTAGGGTTTGGATCGGCGTGCCGGACCCGCACCACACGCGAGCGGAATGGCCTGCCGCCCGCGGATGAGATCATGAAGTGAAGTTCCTCCCCAGGGCGGACGCTCCATGGATCGCAATATCCTATGATTGGGAGAAGCGGATCGGATTTCATCAGAGGCTCCATATGGATACGTATCCATAATCCTGGACGGAGCTTTATCTTCCGTCAACAGCGACCATGTAAAAATTCCGCCTTGACAGCTATCCAGCATTTATTATGGTTACGTATTCACATATGGCTGCGGCCCATGAATCAACCTGACGCCATGATAGGCCGCATAACGGGAGTCGAGCATGCTGGGGTGGCATTCGGTGGATACATTCGACCTCACGTTCGACTTCGTCGAGCCGGTGTTTAAGCAATGCGTTTTCGGCGGGCCTCGCCTAGAGCGCCTGTTTCGGGGGACGCGCCTTGGTGAAGGTCCGGTGTATTTCGCTGATCTCGACGTCTTCATATGGAGCGACATTCCGAACAATCGGATGCTTCGGTATGTGGAGGGTCAGGGCACCACAATTTTCCGCAGTCCAAGCAACCATGCTAACGGAAGCACTCGCGATAACCAAGGCAGGCTCCTGACTTGCGAGCACAGTGGCAGGCGGGTTGTCAGAACGGAATATGACGGCTCGTTGACCGTGCTTGCTGACCGGTTCGAGGGACGACGCCTCAACTCACCTAACGACGTTGTCGTCAAAAGCGACGGGTCGATCTGGTTCACCGATCCAAGTTATGGCATCCGGGAGAATTGGGAAGGCGTACACGGCGAACGCGAACAGGCCACCTGCAACATCTATCGTGTCGATCCCCACAGCGGCGCCGTTACCATGGTTGCCGATGATTGCCAGATGCCGAATGGGCTGGCTTTCAGTCTCGATGAGCAGAAGCTGTACGTGACCGATACTGGCTGCACCGAATTTCCAGACGGCGCACATCATTTCCGTGTCTTCGACGTACGGGACGATAAGCGCCTTGGGCCGAGCCAAATTTTCGCCGAGGTCAATCCGGGGCTTCCGGATGGCTTTCGCTTGGATACGGAGGGCTTCATCTGGACGAGCGCTGGTGACGGCGTTCAGTGCCTTGCGCCAAATGGCGATCTGGTCGGCCGCATCCTCGTTCCGGAAGCGATCACCAATCTCGTATTCGGCGGCCCACGTGGCGACCGCCTTTATCTCACAGGCCTGACCAGCTTGTGGTCGGTTTACGTCAATCGTTGCGGCGCTCGGTAACCGGAAGCCCCGCTGCAACTCGTCGTCCGCATCCAAGGGTAACGGCCCTTCGACTTCCAGATGCAATAAAACCAGAGGAGAACGATAATGTTTCAGTATTTGATGAGTTTACGCAGAATATTGTCGCCGCGTGTAACGAGTCTCGCGCTTTTGGCCGCGCTGAGCCTCACGGGCTCGTGGGGACAAGCGGAAGCAAAAACGGCTGACGGCAAGTACCTGATTTACTACAGCATGAGCTATCTTGGTAATACTTGGCAGACGGAAGCCATGAATGCCATTATAGCGCTGTCGAAGATGCCGGGCTTCGCCGATAAAGTCGAGCTTCGGGTACAGGCCTCGGGGGCTGACGCGCAGCGCCAAATCCAACAGATTACATCGATGATAAGTGCCGGTGCCGACGGCATAATCGCATATCCCATTTCGCCCACCGCGTTGAATGGCGTCATAAAGCGTGCCTGCGACCGCGGAATCGTAGTGGCTGTGATCAACGGTGTGACTGAGCCATGTGCCTATACGCTCAAGGCGGACGGCGTGAAGCTAGGCAAGATACGCACCCAGTTTATCATCGACGCCTTAGGCGGGAAGGGCAATATCATTGAGTTCCTTGGCGTCCCCGGCGTGTCCTACAACGAAGACCATCACAGGGGATTGGTCGACGCGCTTGCAGATCATCCTGAAATGAAGGTGACAGCGCAGCTAGTCGGCATGTGGAGTGCGCAGGAAACCAGGCTCAAGATGCGTGAGTTCCTGGCCACGCACAGCTGGGAGGATGTCAATGGCATTGTCGCACAATTGGGCTGCGACACCCTCACGGAAATGCAGGTAGAGGACGGCTGGTATCCCAAAAATCCGATCATACCCTGTTCAGGCGAGGCCGAGAATGGCGCGCGAATCCAGATGCTCCCGAAGGAATCGGGCATCGAAGGCGCGCTTGGCGCGCGCGGCCTGTCTGTCGGATCCGGACTCTCAGGCGTCCCCTACGCGTTGAAGATCGTAAAGGACGTTCTCGACGGCAAAAAGCACCCGCGAACCATCACCTACGATCCTGTCCAGGTTATTACCGCCAACGTTAAGCTCTGCCAAACCGGTAGCGCCCAGGAGTTTGGCCAAGGCTGCAACACACTGCCGCCTGCACTGGTGCCGAACGACTACGTTATCGACTTCTGGACGCCGGAGACGGCCGAAATCGGCATTCAGCAGGCGCTAACCGGCAATCCGTAGCAGCATGGTGCCGGAAAAGCCGGCAAGCGAAGGCCCTTCGCTTGCCGGCGCCATCGTATGGAGGGCCTTTGCGGGGTGCCAGCCATGCATGCAGTCGAGATCGCCAACCTAACCAAGCGCTATGGAGCGACCGTAGCGCTCGACGACGTATCATTCAGCATTGGTTCGGGAGAGGTTCGCGCCTTGATTGGCGAAAATGGCGCAGGAAAATCCACCATCGTGAAAATCCTCAGTGGTCTCGTCGCTCCAGATAGCGGCAGCTTTTCCATCTTTGGTCGCGCTATAGCGACAGCCTCCCCAAAGACCTCCCATAAACTGGGCGTTCAGACTGCGTTCCAAGAGATGACACTTGTTCCACATCTCACGGTCGCTGAGAACCTGCTGATCCCCTATCAGCCAATCCGTTTCGGGGTCGTATCAAATCGTCTGACCTGTCAAAAGGCGGAGGAAGCTCTTGCTGCACTTGGCCTATCCTTTATAGACCCACAATCGTTGACAACCGACCTCGATCTCGCCACCCGCCAAAAGATTGAGATCGCCAAGGCGATATCGCGCGACCCCAAGCTGCTTCTGCTCGACGAGCCCACATCAGCCCTTTCGGCCGACGATGTCGATTGGCTGCATGAAATAGTCGAGCGGCTCTCGGCCAAGGGGGTCACAGTCGCATTCGTCTCGCACCGTATGGAAGAGGTCCGCCGCTTCTGCAGCAGCATGACGCTCCTTCGCAACGGCCGTCATGTAGGCACGTTCGCCGCCACCGATGTTTCCGATGAAGAGGTGGTCGAACATGTCATCGGGCGTTCCCTAGGCACCATTTTTCCGGCATGGATCGATTGTCGCGCAAGCAGCGCGACCCCACCGCTCGCAGCGCAGAGAGTATCGACGGGATCGAAGGTGCGCGAGGTGTCGTTCACCCTGAGGGCGGGGGAAGTGCTCGGGCTAGCGGCCCTCCAAGGTATGGGCCAGTTCGATCTTTTTCGCGCCCTCTTCGGCGACGCGCCGGTGTCGTCGGGCACCATCGAGATCGACGGCCGCGCCGTGCGGCTGTCATCGCCGCGCGACGCCATCGCGAACGGCATTGACATGGGTCTCATTCCAGAGGATCGCGCAAGAGAGGGCCTGTTGCTTGAGCGCCCGGCCCGTGAGACTGCTTCTATGCCCAGCATTGGAAGCCTCTCGCATTGGGGCCATCTCAACCGGACGCACGAACGTGCTCTGGTCGACGCTGCTTTCGCCCGACTCAATGTGCCGCCCCGCGCAGATTTCTTACCGGGCAAAGCCTTCAGCGGCGGAAACCAGCAAAAAATCGTGATGAGCAAGTGGCTGGTTGCGGGAAGCCGCATCCTGCTCATGTTCGATCCGACGCGAGGCGTCGATATCGGTGCGAAGCACCAGATCTATATGTTGATCAGGGAGTTCGCCGCCGAGGGCCGTTCGGTACTGCTCTATTCGACAGAGACGGCAGAGCTTGTACACCTCTGCGACCGGGTACTCGTTATGTACGAAGGGCGGATCGCATTGGAGCTAGACCGGGAACAGCTGAGTGAAAACCGCATTGTTTCGGCTGCCATGGGCAACCGGGAACGAACACCCACGACTGCCTCTTCCGCATGGAAATCTTAAAATGACAGCTGTTGCTGTGCGCAGGTTTGTCTCTCGTCAGCAGAACCTTCTGGTGCCGATCGTCTTCTGTATTCTCGTTTTCCTCTGGCAGCAGACACTTCTGTTCGAGCCCTTTTCCTATTTCGAATGGAGTTCCATTGTAACCAATGCCGGGCCGCTCGCCTTTGCCGCCATGGGACTCACCATCGTGTTTATCCTCCGCGGCCTCGACATGTCCTGCGGCGCAGTCGTGGCGCTAGTGAACGTGGTCGTCGTACTCAATGCGACAGATAGTTTCACGGGACAGGTTCTACTTTGCATTGGCGGTATCGCAGTTGGCGCGATTGCAGGTGCTTTGAATGGTTATCTGGTGGCCGTTCTTCGCATTCAATCAGTTGTCGCTACACTTGCGACCATGTTCATGATCATGGGGCTAAACCTTCTGCTGATGCCAAGCCCCGGCGGAACCGTTCCTAGCGGCCTTGTCAGCGTCTTCACCGGTGACCTCATAGTAAACACGGTGCCCGGCAGTGCCGCGGTGATCTTGGCTGGCCTGTTGGTCTGGTTCTTCGCGAAGTCGAGCCGTTTCGGAACCGCCCTCTACGCCACGGGTTCGGACGAGGCGGCCGCATTTGCCAACGGTATTCACACCCAGCGCACGAAATTCATGGGTTATGTGCTTGCGGGCGCTTTCTACGGGGTCGCGGGGATTTTCCTCGCCGCGCTGACCAATACGGGTGACCCGCTTATCGGCAGCGGCATGCTGCTGCGCATTTTCACCGCCGCCGTCCTAGGCGGTGTCGCCTTGGGCGGCGGTAAAGGGGATTGCGTCGGCGCGGTCTTCGCTGCAACGAGTCTCATGATTATCTCCTCAGCCCTCCTTAACCTCGGTGTTGTTTCCGACTGGACGTCGATTGTCGAGGCCGGCTTGCTTATCGCGGCGGTGATCGGCGGTTCGATCGGCCAGCGCCACTCGCTATATTCATCCCTGTCCGAGTTAGTATCGCGCTCCCCTCGTGTAGCTCGCGGCCGATCCGTCACAATATCGCCCTCTAGACCTATCCCAGAGCTTCAAACAGGCGGCTTGCGGAGCTGGCTCCGCCGCAACGAGGTCGACGTTCGTTGCTGGCTGCCGCCTTGGGTACTGTTGGCTCTCGTCTATGCCTCTCTGCTCATTGTGGTAGGAGCCTCCAGCTTCAGTTTGAACTACCTGAATTCACTGCTCGTGCTCACGGTCTTCCTTGCCGTTTTGGCAATCGGACAGGGTGCGGTCTTGATGACGGGCGGCCTCGACCTCTCCGTACCCTACACTCTGACCTTCACGGGAGTCTTCGTGGCTACCATGACCAACGGTTCCGATGTGGTCGCTCTGTGGGCAATACCGGCGGCGATAGGTATCGGCGCGCTGGTCGGACTCTTCAACGGATTATTGATCAGCGTACTCGGCATTCCAGCAATAATAGTGACCTTGGCGATGAATGGCGTGATGCAGAGCGCCGGCCTGCTCTACAGTGGCGGTTTCGCTCAGGGACAGGCGCCGGGCATTGCGGTCTCGCTGTTCGAGGGCCGCGTTCTGGGCCTTGCGCCGGCCAGCTGGCTGCTGCTTTTGCTTACGTTTGTCGCAACTTGGCTTTTGAATTACAGCGTTTTTGGCAGGCAGATCGTGCTCGTCGGGAGCAATCCACGCGTCGCGCATCTTTCCGGCGTTGCTGTTAAGCGTTCTGTAACATTTGTATATGTGCTCAGCGGCGTCTGCGCTGCATTGGCCGGCGTCTTGTTGCTGGGCTTCAGTCGCCACGCTACGCTCAATATGGGCGCACCATTCTTGCTGCCTTCGATCGCTGCGGTACTCATCGGCGGCACACTCGCCAGCGGTGGACGCGGGCATTATTTCGGCATTCTCGGGGGCTGCCTGATGCTGGTCGCGCTAGGGACTTTGGTGACAGGTGCGAACCTGCCTGTTGCGCTACGCGATATCATCTTCGGTGCGGTGATGCTCGTCGCGGTGGTGATCGGGCGAGGGCGAAGCTAGAGCCTTTCCTGTTTTGAGAGAATCGTAGGACTCTCAAAGAAGGTTGTTTGTGATTCAAGATGCTGGCTGGGTGGAGGCCAGCATCTGATGACGCGAGCCCTTTCAAACGATCTTCGTGAGCGTGTTGTTGAGGCAGTTGGCGCCGGCGAGAACTGCCGTGCGGTTGCATCGCGCTTTGGCGTTGCAGTTTCCTTTGTAGTGAAGTGGTCGCAGCGTTACCGTGCGACCGGCTCGGTGGCGCCGGGCAAGATGGGCGGACACCGCAAGCGCGTTCTGGAGCCGTATCGGGCCTTCATCGTGGAGCGGATCAATCAGACCTCTGAACTGACGCTGCATCGGCTGAAGGACGAGTTGGATGCGCGCGGGGTCAAGGTCTCGCACAATACGGTCTGGCTGTTCCTGCGCCGCGAGGGCCTGAGCTTCAAAAAAAACGCTGTTCGCCATTGAGCAGGCGCGTGCTGATATTGCCCGCAGGCGTCAGCGATGGCGGTCTTGGCAAACCGGCCTCGATCCGCAGTGCCTGGTCTTCATCGACGAGACCTGGATCAAGACCAACATGGCTCCGCTGCGAGGTTGGGGGCCGAAGGGCAAGCGGCTGCGCGGCTTTGCTCCGCACGGCCACTGGCGCACGATGACCTTCCTCGGCGCGCTGCGCTGGGATCGGCTCGCGGCGCCTTGCGTCTTCGACGGCCCGATCAACGGCCAATGCTTCCGCGCCTATGTCGAGCAGCAGCTCATCGCCGTGCTGAAGCCCGGCGATATCGTCGTCATGGATAATCTGGGAAGCCATAAGTCGGCGGCCATTAGGCAGATGATCAAGGCTGCCGGCGCCAGGCTCTGGTACCTGGCGCCCTACTCGCCGGATCTCAATCCGATCGAGCAGGCCTTCGCCAAGATCAAACACTGGATGCGCCAGGCCCAGAAGCGCACCGTCGAGGACACATGGCGTCACATCGGCCACCTTGTCGAAACCATCGAGGCAGCCGAATGCAAGAACTACTTCGAAAACGCAGGATACGCTTCCGTCAAAACATGAAATGCTCTAGACCAAAGCAAGCGCACCTACCAGGCGCGGATGGAGCAGACGATGGATGCCAGCTGCGGTCCGGAGTCCTTCTGTGAGCGGCCCCGGCCGGTTCCGAGCTGCTGCAGACCAATTTCACAACCAAGCTGAAAAGGGTCCCTGTTGCCGGATGCCAAGCCGATCGCGGCAGGCACGACGCCGATGATGACATCAAATCGCGCCTGCCTGGCTCATAGAAAAATGCGCCACAACACATCAAGTTGGACTGTTCTGCCGCGGATTTCTTGCGCCCCACAGTTCTGGCGACCCTGCCAGGGGTGGCGTAGGCAATGTCTCTGCATCGGGTAAGGGTGAGGTCTCGTCAGAACGCCGACGAGAGCCGGGTCACCATGCGTATAAGTCTCGGTCAAGTGCACGCAAGGTTCAAACTGCCAAACTGGTTCTATTGACGCGACTCGGATCAGAGAGCTAACAGATTGCGAAGATTGCCGTTCGGACATCTTCGACTTCAACTGGTGTAAGCAATGAGCGAAAACGACGCGGGTCAAATCAAGCCATTCAGCCAGATCACGCAACACGATGTGGCGCGACTGGCAAATGCGTCTCAGGCAGCTGTTTCACGCGTGATCGCGAACAATGGCTACGTCGCGAGCGACGTTAGACAACGCATCGAGGACGCCGCCGAACAACTGGGATATCGGCCAAACCCTTTGGCGCGCGGGCTTACGAAGGGGCAATCCAACATTATCGCCGTCGTGATGGCCGACATCATCAATCCTTTCTATCCCATAGCTCTAGATGCCCTGACGGACGCCATTCAGCGCAGCGGCCGCGAGGTTCTTCTTTTTAACGCGGCCCACCATCAGACAGTGGACGATGTTATCCCTGCGGTTTTGAAGTACCGGGTTGCAGGGATCATTATCACCACCGCTTTGCTCTCATCCAAAGCGGCAGAAATGTGCGAATCGATGAACGTGCCAGTTGTGCTCCTGAGCCGACATTCCCAACGGTCTGAATCTTTTGTGGTCAGGTGCGACAACCAGCTCGGTGCCACCCAGGCAGCACAACTCATGATCAGTGGTGGTTGTAAGCGCCTCGCGTACATTGGGGGCAGGCCGAATTCATCTACGAACACGGATCGCAGGGTCGGCTTCGTTTCGGCGGTGGAAAAGGCCGGCCTGGCACCGGTTACCGTCATCGAAGAAATATTCGACTATCGGTGGGGTATGGACGCGACCGCCGCGTTGTTCGCCGACGTCCCGGATATCGATGGCGTGTTCTGTGGCGACGACGTTATTGCGTTTGGCGCGCTCGACTGTCTGCGCTTCAAGCTGGGCAAGCGTGTTCCACAGGACGTTTCGGTGGTTGGATTTGACGATGTACCGAGTGCAGCCTGGTCTGCCTACGATTTGACGACGATACGTCAGCCCCTCGAGCTCATGGTTGAGAAAACGTTGGAGTTCATCACTTCAACCGATCCAAGGGCACCCAGAGTCCATACCATCCCCGGCGAGCTGATCCGTAGAAGTACTGTCCGAGAACCCCTATTGAAGGCTTAAAATCCTCCAAACTTGCAAGTTGACTAATTGATTCGCGGGTATATGAATACGTAGTCACATGAATGCGAAACAAGCTTTGGTTGACGAAAAGGAGGGGTCCTATGAGCAATCCAGATTATGCTGAAAACGCGGTTTCACGCCCGGTCGGGTTTTGGGAAGCCGTCGCGCAGTCGGCAGCATTGGTAAGTCCGGCTGTCGGTGTGACAGCGGGTAATATTTACGTTGCGCAGTACGCCGGTTTTGCGTCGCCGCTGGCGTTTGTGAGCGCGTTCATCATTTGCGTGGCGATCGCGATCGTGATCCGCGGGTATGCATCCCGAATAACTACCGCCGGATCCTTTTACATCTACCTCACCCAGACGTTCGGTCCCGTCGCAGGCTTCATCAGTGGCGCGATGCAGTTGGGTGCATATCTTATCCTTCTGATTTTTCAGCCACTGTTCTTTGCCATTTTCATGACTGGAACGTTTCCGGCCCTGGGAGGGCATTGGGGACTGTGGGCATGCGCCATCTGCGCGTTTAGTGTCGCACTAACAGTCTCCGGCGTGAAACCTTCACTTCGGGCTGGACTCGTTCTGCTGGCAATTGAAGTCACCGCCTTCATGGTGTTGGCCGTGGCAATCCTTGTGAAGTCAGGAGCAAATGGATTGAGCATCGCGCCTTTCCTCCCTTCCTCGAGCGTGCAGGGTCTCTCCGGATTGTTGCTTGGCAACGTCTTCACCATCTTCGCATTTGTCGGCTTTGAATCAGCCACGACGCTGAGCGGCGAAGTTCGAAATCCTGCGAGAACCATCCCTTTCGCAGTGATGGCCACCACCATCGCACTAGGGGCCTTCTTCGTCCTGGTTACCTATTGCGAAGTCATCGGCTTTGGGATGACAGATGCAGGCCTGAAGGAGCTCACCACGAACCCGAGCCCGTTCGCTGAATTGGCGCTACGGTTTGGCGGCCCGTGGCTGCAGGTGCTTATCGTGTCGGCAACCGGCTTCAGCCTGCTGGCCTTGAATCTGGTGACCTTCAGCGCGGCGTCACGGTTGATTTCGGCGCTTGGACGGGACGGGTATGCACCCCGGTGGCTCGCTCAGCTCAACAAGGCCGAAGCTCCTGGCAATGCTGCGGTGTCGCTTGGGGTGGCGGCGGCCATCATCTGCTTCCTGCTGGGAGCAGCCTACTCCCCCGAAAATGTTGCAGGCTGGACGTCGTTTTTGGCCACGCTGTTTTTCATCATCTGCTACGCGATGCTGATTTTCGGCTTGCCGATCTTTATTAGGCGCCGCTACCCCCGCGATTTCCGCATAGTCGAACATGGTGTCGTCCCCGCAGTCGCGATGGCCGGCGTGTTGCTGGTTGCCTACGGCAACGTCTATCCGTTTCCTCCGGCGCCTCTCGGCTATTTTGTATATGTGGCAATTTTGGCCGTCGTCCTGGCTTGGGCGTTTGCGAGGACAATTCAGGCGCGCAATCCAGACCGCCTTGGCAAGATCGCCAAGACACTCGCCGATTGATCTTCCGATACCGAGAACGCGGAGCCACACATGTTCAAGAAGCTACATGCCTTCCACTGCGGGTTTGAACGATTCCCCAACGCGATTTTCGATCCGTTTTCTTCCAACCCAGCCGGAACGAGGGAAACTCCCTATTTCTTCTATCTCGTCGAGCACAGCAGCGGCTTGGTGCTTTTTGATACAGGGGCCAACCCTGGGTTAATCGAAGACATCAAGGCCTATCTCGGGCCAGAAGCGGAAAACTGGGGTATCGACGTCCGCCCCGCCGATGACGCTCGAGCGCTTCTCAGGACAGTTGGGGTTCAGCCAGAGGACGTCCATCATGTTGTGTTGTCGCACCTGCATTACGATCATGCTGGTGCGATGACGTCCTTTCCCAATGCTCGGTACTGGATTCAGTCGGCAGAATGGGAGTTCGCCAGAAACCCGCCTGTTTACCAGGAGAGCATCTACATTCAAAGTGAGTTCGACGTGCCTGTCGAACGCATTCGGTTCGTGAACGGCCACGAAGACATGTTTGGAGACGGTTCGATCCATCTGGTTCTTACGCCAGGGCACACAAAGGGACATCAATCGATGCTGGTGAAAGGCGCCAGTCGATCGTACCTGTTGGTGGCAGATGCCGCCTATGAGCCCGATCTCGAAGACATTACTCGTCTACCTGCCGCAGCTCTAACATGGTCTCCAGATGCGATGATTGAGAGCCGGCTGTCTCTGCGGCGAATTAGGGATGAAAATGGTGCGCTAGTCATCTGCACGCATGACACGGCATTCCGCACTAGTGTGAAGCTTGCGCCTGGTGCCTACTATGACTGATGCCCCAAGGCCTGTAATGCATTTCGTCTACCGATCATGCGCGCAGTAGATCACGACAGGTGGCTCCTTCTGGGTGAGAAGTCCGCGCAACAAACGGCATCGTCATTCCGACTTGGCCAGACCGACGAGCCAGTTGAACGTGACCTCTGCATGCGCAACCATTTCCTGGCGGGCGAGTTCGCCATTGCGACTTGTGATGGCCGCGACGATCGGTTCATGACTCTTGCCCAGAAGCTTCTCAATGGTTTTTAGCAGCCGTTTTGACAAAATGAGCCTGTTCATTTCCATCTGGATTTCCCTCTCTTTGTATGAGGCGCGTTGACCTCGAAGCCTCGGCGATCCGTCGATGAAAGCGCGCATCAGCCATGCGCAAGTTCGGCAGGCTGTGCACACAGTTGTCGAAATCCAGCGCCAATTGAGCGATCTGCCTGAAGTCGTCTTCGGCGCCGCGCTCGGCGGCCAGATAACTGCCTCGCCAGAAATCGCTCTCCTCCAGTCTGTAAGGTCACGAATCTCGTTGCGCGTCAGCCGAGTGCTTTTGGCGGCCTCCACCAGAAGCACGCCGACATCCTCGGCAACAAAATTGCCACCGTTGCACCCTCGCACCGTCCGGATGAAGCCGCCCTCGCGAAGGGCCGACAGGGCTGCACAGTTGCACCGAGGTCAAACTTACAGCGCCTCCAATCGGGGCATGCCTCTTTTCCTCTGCGGCAAAAGAGATAGGGACCCTTACGCTGCTAACAAGTGTGCATTCCCGAACGCTACAAAGCTGCCCTGTTAAGTCGTCAGCGTCCAATTCTGACACGTGGTCAGATTCTCATTGGGATCATGTCCACGTTGAGCGAGCCAAAAACAAGGATCACCCCGCAGCCGATCAGTTCAGGGTCCCCGAACATATAGCCCGCGATCTCGTGCCGGCCTCTTGAGATCGAACTCGACTTAACTTCTTGGAGCCTGGCAGAACAATCTGAGCTCTGCCCGAACAACCACTTATTGTGTGGACCCATTCTCTGCTTCGATCTCCGCGATGTCCTGAAAGCGATCGGCGATTCGGGCGTGCACCCGCCCGCCATTGGCCCCGCCGATGGCAACCATCACTTCGTCGGGAGCGGGAGCGTCCGCGATTTGGAAGTTCGCAGTCAGGAAGTGCGAGCGCCTGCCGTTTTCGCTCTTGTGCATCATAGGCAGCGACAGTAATGCGCCAGGCGCGTTGCGCGTGTTGCAGAACTCAAGATAGGTCGTGCCGCCAACCGCATCGCGAAACAGATTGCCGAAGCGCAGCGTGTGGATCAGCGCCGAGGCATGCTCGATCTCGCCGTTCACGCCTACCGATGCGGCCTTACCGTAGGATTCAATCTCGGTCGACGGCATCAGGGCGATCAACCGCCTCGTGAGCTCGGCGCCGACCTTGGGGGCGATGTCCAGGATATCGGGCCGAAGGTTCTCGACGAAGCCTCGACCTGCCCATGGGTTCTTCAACACCGCCGCAACAACGATTGTGGTGACTGGCTTGCCGGCCACCTTTCCGCCTTCGACAAGAACCTCCTCAATGAAGGTGCAGATTTTCCTGATTTCCATTCGTTCCAACGGCCTTTCCTGCGCAGAATTCGGCGATCAGGCTAGGGGAGGGGTTGGTCACGCGTCTTCCTCTGCTTCGGAGGAAAATCCGGATGTCTCGCGCTCGGAAGACGTGTAGCTTCGGAAGGTCCCGAATTGCTTATATTCGGCTCTCAACGTCCTGGCAGGAACAAATCGGAACGTGAACCAACCGTCGCAAATCCTCTCCTTGCGGGATGCAGCCAGCCTGATCAACTCGGGAGGCGACCTTGGCACGGTGCTGCGCGATCTTGTGTTGGCCGCCTGCCGGCACGCCAAATGGACGATGGGCTCGATCATGAGCATCGACGCGTCACACGGCCATGCCTACGTCATCGTCCGGCATGACCCGACCTTGATCCAGCGTCCATTGCCCGATCGTTGGGAACTCGCCACCAGCCCGTCGATCATCGCCCTGAAACGGAACGAGCCGGTCTACATCCGCGACGCCCGGGTTTCAGAGGAGTTCTCCGGCTATCGCAAGGAGGCGTTCGAACGCGATTACCGCAGCGTCCTGGTCATGCCGATGAATTGCGTCGACGAGGCGGGACGGCCGATGGTGCTCAGCGTCGTCTCCCGCGAGATCATGGACGTTACGGCAGACGATATCGCTTTCATCGGCATGATCGTCCATCTCGGTGAGATCGCGGTCGAGAAACAGCACAAGCTGCGCGACGAAAAGCGCGCGGCGGAACGGCTGCAGAAAGCCTTGCAGGCGCATACGTCGCTTCTGCAGCAGGCCCTGGCGGAAAGCTCGGTGCCTTCGCTTGCCGAAAAGATCAGCGCGCTGGTTCCCAACCCTGTGGTGGTTGTCGATTTCACCGCCAACCTGATCGTCGCCAGCCGCACGCCAAGCGAAAAGCATTTCGACGACGCGGCCTGGCAGCTTGCTGCAAACACGACCTTGCACCGGCAGATCATGAAGGTCGCGCGATCGGCTGTGGATCGACCGCAAAACGAGGCTCACACGTTCTTCCTAGACGACGGTACGCGCCGGCTTCGCGTCAGCGCGAAGATCGAACCTTTGAGCGTGGACGCGGAAGCCGTTGGCGCCTTGGTCGTCTTCGCCATGCAAGAACCGTTCAGCCAGTTGGACCTGCTCTTGCTGGACAGCGCCAAATTCGCGCTCAGCGTCCAGATGATGCGCAGCTTCATCCGCTTCCGGTTCGAAACGCGCACGCTGACGGACCTGTTCATGGAGGTCGTCGAGAACCGCTGGCATGATGCCACCGATGTGATGCAGCGAGCTCAGCGGCTTGGTATCGGGCTGGCGTCACCACGCCAGATGATCGTCGTCGACCTGCCTGAAGCAGCGCAGGGCAGCGCCGGACGTTCTGTCGATCCGCATCACGCCGTGATCCGGCTGCTGCAGCAGAATTCGGTCGCGGCCGGCATCATCGTTGTCGACAACGGCCTCGTCTGTCTGATCCCGCCCGAACTGGGCGACGACAAGGAGCGTATCGCCAAACTGCTGCGCAAGATCGCCGAGGAACTGGGACGCTATTTCGGCCAGGAGCCGTTCGTCGTTCTTTCGGGTCTCTGTACGAAGCTTTCAGACTATCCGGCGGCGTGGGATCGCTGCCGGCGGATGATCCGCATTGGCCGCTCGTTTGGCCGCACCGGCGTGTTTGCCAGCCAGGATTTCGGTCCGTTGCCGATGCTGGTCGCGGCCGCCGATGTCGAGGATGTGCGCGGCTTCGTGCAAGACAGTGTCGGCGCGATCGCCGACCATGATCGCCAGCACGGCACGCCGTACATGGAAACGCTGTTTTCCTATCTGCGCGAAGGTTGCCGCAGCCAGGCCTGCGCCGACGCGATGGGCCTGCACGTGACCACATTGCGATACCGGCTGGCGCGCATCCAGGAACTGTTCGGCGTCGATCTCGATACGCCCGAACGGCGCTTTGCTTTTGAACTCGCCATCCGCTTGCGCGAGGTCATCGACAACCGCGGCTCCCCATAAAAACAACTCCGTCCAGTCTCGGCTGAGCAGACAGTTTCCGGCTTTGGGAACACGACCGTCGCTGACCAGTTCGCGCTTTGCCTTCTTGCTCACAAACACAGCAGCGATCGCCGGACCTGTTCCTATCAACAGGAGGAAGAACGGCGGCAGGTCAGCGGCTAACGTCTCGTGCAATCCGAAGAAGGGAACACGAGGCCAGATGCTGACGACCCCGCAGCCGACGATCGATCCGATTGCGCTGAGAAGGGCATTCGGAACCTTCGTAACCGGCGTCACGGTCATCACCACCCGCGACGCCGATGGCACGCCGCGCGGCATGACGGCGAACTCCTTCACCTCGGTCTCGCTCGATCCGCCGCTTCTCCTGGTTTGCGTCGGCAAGGCGGCTGCCAGCTATGCGGCGTTCAACGCCTCCGATTCCTTCGCGGTCAACCTGCTGCATGAGGGGCAGACCGATGTCTCGGCGGTCTTCGCCTCGAAGGCTCATGACAAATTCGGATCGGTCAGCCATGACCGCGTCCACACCGGCGCGCCAATCCTCAACGAGTGCCTGACCTGGTTCGACTGCACCGTGCACAACCGCGTCGATGCCGGTGATCATGTCGTATTGATCGGAGCGGTGCAGGCCTTCGGCACCAGTCCTTCGGCGCCGCTCGGCTTTTGCCGAGGTCGCTATGCCTCGGTGAAGGATCCGCTGCCGCCGGGCTGGCTTGCCTCGCACTCGATGATCGTCGGCTACCTGATCGAGGCGGACGGAAACATCCTTTTGCGCGCCGACGGCAAGGGCGGCTGGGTACTTCCCAGCGCCAAGAGCCGGAAGGCGGAAAACGAACTCAAGCTCGAAGGTGGCGATGCGCTGACACTGCTGCCGGACGAGACGTTCCTCTATTCCGTCTTCGATGTCGCCGACAGCGATCCCGGCTTCCTTATCTACCGCGCCCGTCTTTCGGGCGCATCGGCCGCGTTCACCGTGCCCGCTGGGTTCAAGTTTTTTCCTCTGGCGGACCTTCCCTATGAGGACATTCCGGCGCGTGAGATTCGCGCGCTGCTGCGCCGCTACAGCCACGAGCGGCACGACGAGCGCTTCAGCATCTACATGGATTCTGGCGATGGCGGGCGTCTCGCCCGCATCGATGGCGGCTCGCAGCCATGGACACAAGGCCCCCAGGACGCCGAACAGGAAAAGCCATGAAGACTTCAGTCAAATCGCTCGAGAATTCTCGCCAGCAGCTTTTCATCGGCGGCGGCTTTGTCGCCCCGAAAGGTGGCCTGTATATTCCCAGCTATGATCCGACGACAGCCAAGCCGTGGTATGAGCTGGCCGAGGCGGACGCCTCCGATGTCGACGCCGCCGTGGCATCCGCGCGGACGGCCTTCGCCGATCCCGCATGGCGCCGGATGACCCAGACCGACCGCGGCAAACTCGTCTATCGCCTGGCGCAACTCGTGCTGGAACATGCCGATGAACTGGCGCTGATCGAGACCCGCGACAATGGCAAGCTCCTCAAGGAGATGCGGGCGCAAATGCGCGCCATGCCGGATTCCTACACCTATTTCGCTGGGATGGCCGACAAGCTTCTGGGCGACACCATCCCCGTCAACAAGCTCGACATGCTCAACTTCAACATGCGCGAGCCGCTTGGCGTCGTCGGCATGATCACGCCATGGAATTCGCCGCTGATGCTGCTCACCGGCACCCTAGCGCCCTGCCTTGCGATCGGCAACACCGTCGTCATCAAGCCATCCGAGCACGCCACCGCCTCGACGCTGGCGCTCGCCGAACTGGTCATGGAAGCCGGGTTCCCGGCCGGCGTCGTCAATGTCGTGACCGGCACCGGCGCCAGTGCGGGCGACGCGCTGACCCGTCATCCCGGTATCGCCAAGATCGTCTTCACCGGCAGCACGGCCACTGGCCGGCGCATCGCCACCAATGCGGCCGCCAACCTGGTTTCGTGCCAGATGGAGCTCGGCGGAAAATCGCCCCATGTCGTCTTTGCCGACGTCGACATGGACCATGCCGTCAATGGCGTGGTCTCCGGCATATTTGCCGCCGCGGGTCAGAGCTGCGTTGCCGGATCACGCTGTTTCGTCGAGGCCAGTGTCTATACCCGGTTCGTCGACGCCCTGGTCGAGCGGACCAAACGAATCAGGGTCGGCCATCCCTTGAACGACGATACCGATATGGGCCCGCTGGCGCTTTCGGCGCAGCTTGCCAAGGTCGAAAGCTACGTAGCCTCCGGTGTCCATCAGGGGGCAAGGATCGCGGCCGGTGGCCGCAGGCCGCAATCCGCCGAGCTCGCGGATGGCTGGTATTTCGAGCCGACCGTCATGGTCGATGCCAGCAACGACATGGACTTCATGCAGGAGGAGATCTTTGGACCCGTCGTCGGCGTCATACCTTTCTCTTCGGAAGAGGAGATGACCGCGCTCGCCAATGACACGCGCTACGGCCTGTCGTCCGGCATCTGGACCAAGGACATCGACTGCGCGCTGCGCTTTGCCCGCAATGTCGATGCCGGAACGGTCTGGATCAACACCTATCGCGCCTCCTCCTTCATGTCGGCCAATGGCGGCTTCAAGGAAAGCGGCTATGGCCGCCGCGGTGGGCTCGACGTGATGGAGGAGTTCTCGCGCCTGAAGAACATCATGATCGATTATTCCGGGGCCATGCAGGACCCGTTCGTCATTCGCCTGCGCTGACACCATCCAGGCCGACCAAACAGTACGGGACAAGACAATGAAATTTGCAGTGTCGCTGACTATGGAGCGCTTCTCGCCCGACATGCCGATGTCGAAGGTGAAGAGCAATCTGCTCGAACTGGCTCAAATGGCTGACGAGGGTGGCTTCGAGACGCTGTGGACCGCCGAGCATCACACGATCGAATGCACCATCTCGCCCAATCCGCTGATGACTCTGACCTGGCTGGCGCAGCACACCCAGCAGATCCGGCTCGGCACCTCGACACTGGTAGCGCCTTACTGGAGCCCGATCCGGTTGGCCGGCGAGGCGGCGCTTTGCGACCATCTGACCGGCGGCCGGTTGGAGTTCGGCATTGCCCGCGGCTCCTACCAGTACGAGTTCGACCGCATGGCCGGCGGCATGCAGCAGCAGGAGGGCGTTGCCTATCTGAAGGAGTTGGTGCCGGCGGTGAAAAAACTGTGGGCCGAGGACTATGCGCATGACGGCCACTACTGGAAATTTCCGCTCGCTGCCGGCGTACCCAAGCCCTTGCAGACGCCGCATCCGCCGATCTGGGTCGCGGCTCGTGACCCCGGCACATTCGACTGGGCCGTCGGCATCGGCGCGAACATTCTGTCGACACCGCTTTCAGCACCGGCCGCCGAGATTGCCGTGCTCGGCGAAAAATTCCGCAAGGCGGCCGCCGATCACCCGGAAGTGCCGCGCCCACGCCTGATGATGCAGCGCCGCACCTGCATCTACGACAGGCCGGATGAATGGGAAGTCGCGGTCCGGCACGCCATCGACTATGGGCGCGCCTTCGAGAACTTGTTCCAGAACATAGGCACGGTGGAGAACGGTTTCCCCGAAGCTGTCCCTTACGAAAGCGTCAAGGGCAAAGACAACTACAACCCAGAGAGCATCCGCAAGAACCTGATGTTCGGCACGCCCGACGAGATCATCGAGAAGCTTGAGGACTACGAGGCGGCGGGCGTCGATCAATACTGCCTTGGGCTCACTTTCAATCTGCCGTTCGAGCTGCAGAAAAAGACGATCAAACTGTTCGTTGACGAGGTCATGCCGCACTTCGCCGAGCGGGATCGCGCCAAGGCTGTCGCGGTGGGGCGTTGAGGGCGATGGCGGCCGGTTCCTTCGTCAACGGCGACGTCACGCTCAACTATCGTGTCGACGGGAACGGGCCACAGCAGCTGTTCTGTATTCACGGTGTCGGTTCTTATCTGGAAGCGTGGAACGGGGTCGTGGCTCGCTTGCCGGGGCAATTCACGGTGCTGACATTCGATCTTCGTGGTCACGGCCGGTCGGCGCGTATCAAGGGTCGTTACGAAATCGACGATTTCGTCAATGACACGCTGGCCTTGGCCGACCATGTCGGCTTCGCAAGCTTTCACTTGGCCGGCTTCTCGCTGGGTGGCCTGATCGCCCAGCGCCTAGCGCTTACCCATCCCGATCGGCTCCGCCGGCTCGTGCTGCTGGCGACCGTTGCCGGACGTTCATCGGAGGAACGCCAGGCGGTTCTCGGCCGTCTTGCCGCCCTGACCGCCAGCCAGCCGAGCGCCCATCATGCCGCATCGCTGTCGCGCTGGCTGACGGAGGATTTTCAGGAGCGCAATCCGGATGTGATTGCCGAGCTGCGCCGCCGCGACGCCGAAAACGATCCGGCATGCTACGCCGCCGCGTATCGGGTGCTGGCCGAGACCGATTTCGGCGGCGTTCTAGACCAGATCAGGGCGCCGACGCTTGTTATCACCGGCGAGGACGACCAGGGATCCAACCCGCGCATGGCGCGCCACATGCACCATCAGATCCGTGGTTCGCGGCTGGAGATCCTGCCGAGATTGCGGCATTCGATCCTTGTCGAGGCGCCCGAATGGGTTGCCGGCCTCATGGCGGACTTTCTGATCGAACACGCGCAACGGGTGGAGGCGACCAGCCATGGATAACGAGCTGCAGAAAGCCGGCGAAGCAGTTCGGCGTGCTGTTCTCGGCGACGATTATGTCGATCGCGCAATCGGCAACGCCGACGACTTCTCACGGCCCTTCCAGGATATCCTCAACGAGTATTGCTGGGGCACATGCTGGACGGACGAGGCGCTCGACCTCAAGCAGCGCAGCCTGCTCAATCTCGGCATGCTGGCGGCTTTGGGGCGGATGCATGAATTCGGCGTGCATTTCCGCGGTGCGATGCGCAACGGTCTGAGCGACGAGGAGCTCCGTGCCGCGTTGATCCAGATCGCCGTCTATTGCGGCATTCCGGCCGGCGTCGAGAGCTTTCGTATCGCGCGCGCGGTTCGCGACGAGATGAAGGCCGAACCGGGATGACGAGTAGGTCGCATCGCTGGCCACGACGGCATGGGTCTCCGCTACGTGCACTTAGCATTCTTCCGAGCAACCGGTGCGACAAACCTCCTCTGCCTCGCGGGAAGACGGCGGTAGGTGGCTCATCTCTAATTTAGCAAATAACAACAAAGGGAACGGAACATATGAAAACATCAGCTAAACTGACTACGCTGGCGGCTTCGCTGGCTTTTGCCTTGGCGACGCTTCCGGCCTACGCCGGAGCCGTGCTCGACCGCGTCGTGGCGGCCGGCACGCTGAAGGTCGCCACCGACGCCAATTGGGCGCCGCAGTCCTTCCTCAATGCGAACAATGAACTGGACGGCTTCGATGTCGACGTGGCCAAGGAGATTGGCAAGCGCATCGGGGTCAAGGTTGAATTCCTGACGCCGGGCTGGGACATCATCACCGCCGGCAACTGGGTCGGCCGCTGGGACATGCATGTCGGCTCGATGACACCCACCAAGAAGCGGGCCGAGATTTTCGATTTTCCTGCCGTTTACTACTACACTCCAGCCGCCGTTGCCGTTCACAAGGACAGCAAGGCCACGTCGTTGAGTGATCTGGATGGCAAGGTTGTCGGCGCGACGACGACATCGACCTTCGAAGCCTATGCCAAGAAGGATCTGACGCTCGACGCGGCCGGCGCTCCGCCATTTGAGTACAAGCTCAATCCGAAAACCGTGCATTCCTACGAGAACTCCACCACGGCATTCGACGACCTGCGGATCGGGGATGGCGTTCGGCTCGACGCCGTCGTTTCGTCCCTGCCCAGCATCCTTGATGCCGTGAAGGCCGGCTATCCGATCAAGCAGATTGGCGAACCGGTGTTTTATGAACCGCTGGCCGTCGCCATCGAACACGGCGATCCTGAATTCTCGGCCAAGATCGCCGATGCGGTGAAGGCCATGAAAGGAGACGGCACGCTCAGCACGTTGTCCAAGAAATGGTACGGGGTGGACTATTCGGTCGTGAAATAGTCTCAACTTTCGTTGGTGGTCCGCTGAAGCGGGCCGCCGAACCATCCGAGGGGACAGACGATGCTTTACCCGGATACCGTCGAAGCAGACATTCTCGTGCACAAGCCATGGTTTGTCGCGACGATGTTCAGCGTCGTCTTCGCGATCTTCCTTGCCTTCAACCTGGCCTCGACGGGCTTTGGCGAATTGATGCGCCCGGTTATCGGCGAACCATCCCAGAGCGGTCTCTATGGCAGGTTTGCCATTGCGTTCGTCATCGCACTTCTGTTCGTCTTCAATGTCGTCCTGATCGGCTTCGCCTCGCTGCGCATCCAGATCGCCATCGTCTGGTTCGAACTCCTGCTGCTCTTCCTGGCCTTCTTCGAGACCTTTCATCTCAGCCTGCCCTTCATCTGGGAAAAGCTGCCGTTTCTGATTTCCCAGGGCGTCGTGACCACCCTTTACGTCTCGGCGATCTCCATCATCATCGCCTCCCTGATCGCCATACTGGGTGCCGTCGCCAAACTGTCCACCAACGGCTTCGCCTATGCCATCGCCAGCTTCTACACATCGTTCTTTCGCGGGCTGCCGCTCCTGATGCAGGTCTATCTGATCTATCTTGGCTTGCCCCAGTTGGGCTTCGTCGTCGGCGCCGTCCCGGCCGGCATCCTGGCGCTGTCGCTGTGCTACGGAGCCTACATGACCGAGATTTTCCGATCAGGAATCCAGAGCATCGACCGTGGTCAATGGGAGGCGTCGCGCTCCATGGGCTTTGGCTTTTCGCTGACCATGCGCAGGATCATCCTGCCGCAGGCGCTTCCCGTGATCATTCCGCCGACAGGTAACCAGTTCATCTCAATGCTCAAGGACAGTTCGCTGGTATCGGTCATCGGCGTCTGGGAATTGATGTTCCTTGCCCGCACGCTCGGTCAGAAAACCTTCCAGCACATGGAAATGCTTATTTCGGCTTCGGTCATCTACTGGATGCTGTCGATCTGCCTCGAGCTGATCCAGTCTCGCATCGAACGGCACTATGCCAGGAGCAAGGTGCGATGAGCGCGCAACCGATCATTGAAGCCAAGGCCGTTTCCAAATGGTACGGTCAATTCCATGCGCTGAAGGACATCAACCTGACGGTCCACAAGGGCGAACGCATCGTCATCTGCGGGCCGTCCGGTTCGGGCAAGTCCACCCTGATCCGCTGCTTCAATCGCCTCGAAGCGCATCAGGCTGGCGACATCCGCGTAAACGGCATCCATCTCCATCCAAGGATGAAGAACGTCGCCGAAGTGCGCAGCAATGTCGGCATGGTCTTCCAGCACTTTAACCTGTTTCCGCATATGACTGTGCTGATGAACTGCATGGCCGGTCCGATGTGGGTCAAAGGCGTCTCGGCGGCGGAAGCACGCAAGACCGCCCTCCAGTTCCTGGAGCGCGTGCGCATCCCCGAACAGGCCAACAAATTCCCGGTGCAACTGTCCGGCGGCCAGCAGCAGCGCGTCGCGATTGCACGGAGCCTGTGCATGAAGCCGGCGGTGATGCTCTTCGACGAGCCGACGTCGGCACTCGATCCCGAAATGGTGTCGGAAGTGCTGGACACTATGACCGGCCTCGCGCGCGACGGCATGACCATGGTTTGCGTTACTCATGAAATGGGTTTTGCCCGCGCGGTTGCCGACCGCGTGATCTTCATGGATGCAGGCCAGATCGTCGAGGAAGGCAAGCCGGACAGCTTCTTCGGGAGCCCTCAGCACGCCCGGACCAGGCTGTTTCTCAGCCAGATTTTGAAACACTGACCTAGCTAGCCGCTCCCAGGATTTTATGGGGTTGAGCTCTTATCGACCTTCTTGTGGTGTTTACTACTATGGTCCCCACGAGACGGTCTTCCGATTGGCCAGTGCCACCAGGATTCCTACGGTTATGGCCTACCTATAAATCGGCGGGCAAGGTCGCATTCTTGGCGTTTGCATTCTACAGCCTTGCCGCTAAGGCGTGCCCTTCGCTGTTTGCGTGCCCTGAGCGAGACGGCGAAGGTGGGTGCGTGCCAAACGAAGGGGCGGCGGCTGGCGCTCGATTTGGCCGAAAAGGCAGTGACGTTCTGCTCGTGCCGCAACTGCGGCGCGATGCCCTTGACAGGGCCGCGCCAGACATTGTTGCCGAGGTCGATAGGAGACGGTTACTGATAAGTCGCTGACCCTGATAGGTGATAAGTCGTAAGCGTTCAATTCTGACACCAAATCAGAATCGAGCGTTTGGATCTTTCCAATTCCAGGGCAGAAGATCGTCGAGACGGCTCATTGGATGGCCGTTGGACATGCGCTCGAGCACGTCCCTGAGATAGCTGAAAGGCTCGACCTCATTCAGCTTGGCGGTGGTGAGAAGCGATGCGACGATGGCCCACCGGTCGGCACCGCCATCAGAGCCCGCGAATAGATGGTTCTTGCGACCGAGTGCGACTGGACGGATCGCTCGCTCTACCGTGTTGTTGTCGAGTTCGATCCTGCCATCGTCGAGGAAGCGGCATAGCGCGGGCCAGCGAGCAAGCGTGTACCGGATTGCCTCGGCGAGAGCGCTGCGCGTTGGGACACGGATGAGCTGGCTTTCCAGCCATGGCTTCATGGCGTCAACCAGTGTGCGAGACCGGGCTAGGCGGATACGCTGTCGGTCGCCAGCAGGTTGCCCGCGAGCGTCCTGCTCAATTGCGTAGAGTTCGCCGATGCGGCGCAGGACCTCCTCGGCAATCGGCGATGCGATTGCCTGATGGACGTCGTAGAACTTCCTGCGTGCATGAGCCCAGCAGGCCGCCAGCACAATATCGCCGCGCGCCGTCAGCTGTTCAAAACCGGCATAGCCGTCGACCTGCAAGATACCTCGGAAGCGAGCCAGATGAACGGCTGGCCGCTCGGCTCGGCGGTCCTGGCTGTAGAAGTAGATTGCCGCCGGCGGATCTGATCCGCCCCACGGTCGATCATCCCGGGCATAGACCCATAGCCGTCCGGTTCGTGTCCGACCTCGACCGGGATCGAGGACCGGGATCGGTGTGTCGTCCGCAAACAGCTTGGAAGACGCCAAGACCTGTTCGGCAAGCCGTGCTCGCAGTGGCTCGAGCCACCATGCGGCGCCACCGACCCAGTTCGCGAGCGTCGAGCGGTTGAGTTCGACCCCATGACGGGCAAAGATCTGGGACTGACGATAGAGCGGAAGATGGTCGCAGTATTTGCTGACCAGCACATGGGCAAGAAGGCCTGCGCTTGCCAATCCCTTTGCAATTGGGCGCTCGGGTGCCGGTGCTTGATGGATCTTTCCGCAGGCGCGACAACCATATTTGGGGCGCCGTATGCGCAGCACGCGCAAGCGCGCCGGCACATAGTCCAGCATCTCGCTAACACTCTCGCCGATCTCATGGATCGGTCCGCCACAGCCAGGGCAGACCTGGCTGTCGATGTCGAGATGCCTGTCCTCACGTTCCAGATGATCAGGTAGGCTCAGACGCTCGGCTGGTCGTGCAGGTGCCACTTTCTTGTCCGGCCTCTCCGGCAGCCCTGTCTCTGCCCGAGCGACGTCGGCATCGAGATCCTCAAGGCCAAGCTGCAATTGGTCATTGTCGAGACGCTCGGAGCGCCGTCCGAACTGAATACGTTGCAGTGCCTTTACGATGTTCCGCAGCCGATCGATCTCGGCTTGCGCCTCGGTGCGATCATGGTCGCGTGCCGTTACCAGGTCGCTGATCATTCGATGCAGCGTATCGATGTCATCCGGCAGGGCCGCGAGATCGATGGTCATGCACTGGATTTTACGCCTGTCTGCGTCCGGAACCGAAGGCTTTTTGAGCTGTGAGTCAATCCGTCGCAGCCGCGGATTACCCCGCCACGGCCGGTTTCCACCGGCGTTCGGGCGCACGCCAGTCGATGCCCTCAATGAGCATCGACAACTGCGTCGAGGTCAGGCTCACAGTGCCTCCTGCGTGTCCTGCGGCGGGCCAGTCAAAGTGGCCATGCTCCAGCCGTTTCGTGAACAGGCACAGACCAGTGCCATCCCAGAACAGGATTTTGATGAGGTTCGCCTTGCGGCCGCGGAAGGCAAACAGATGGCCCGAGAACGGGTCCTGCTTCAGGACACCCTGGACGAGCATGGCCAGGCCGTCGATGCCCTTGCGCATATCCGTGACGCCGAGCGCGATGTGAACCTTTACGCCTGAGGAAGCCAACATCATCGCGCGTCTCCCTCAAGAACGGCAACCAATCGCCGAACCGTCTCGGGGTCGACATCGCGCTCGAAGCGAACCCGCCGCCCGCCGATCAGCTCAACCTCGATTCCTGAGGCGCGCTCGACGATGATCGGTGCAGGCATCGGCATGGTAGGCTCTGAGCAAGACGCAAGCGTTGATTGCTCTGGTGCATCGCTGATCACGACGGGAACGATGGTCGACCCGACTGGCGGGACTAACTCCTTCCGCCAGCGGAATAAGACTCTAGCTGCAATCCCGTATTTTTTGGCGATGCTGGATACTGAGACTTCTTCACGACAGGCTTCCTCGACGATCCGCCGCTTGTCAGCCTCACTAAAGTTGCGTCTCGAGCCAGCACCGCTCGATCGGGCCGATGGGATGTAGCTCGACGGCGCAGCGGAAATTTCCTTAGTCCTAGGACTAGTCATAGGACTAAGCCCTCCATTGCGCCGATAGAGCACCTTGCGGGGGAGGGCGCGATCCTCGTGTTTGAACTTGGCACGCCAGTTCCCGAACCGCTTTAACGGCAGCCCATGGGCCTCGCAGTATTCTCTTTGATTCAAATCGCTTGCGCGCCAGCTGGCCAAATGCGCTCGCCAGAAAGCCTCCAGTTCCGCGGCTTTGGTGGCCTTCAATCGGGGCATGCCTCTTCTCCTTTGCGGCAAAATTCGCCGTGCAAAAGAGATCGGGACCCTTACGCTGCTAACAAGTGTGCATTCCCTGGACGCTTACGATAAGTCCCATCGAGCACCAGATAAATGGCGGCTAATTCCCTGTTATTTCAAATAGGGAATTTAGTCGCAAACCACGGAAATTTCAGAGACATTCCGATCGACTCGAATCTGAATTCCCTGCAAATGACGAAAATACCCTGTATTTAGCCTGGTATCAGGGAATATTGAGGCAGAGACTAGTTCGCTCCTGACTGCCACCACCACCAAGTTTCTCTTAATATTTCCAAGACCTTAGAGGCCGGCTTTTTGGGCTCCGTCTCTCTGGTCGGCTCGGCGCATTGCCGGGGCACCCCCGGAGCGAATGTCGGCTCTGAAAGTTTATTTTGCCGACCCGCTATGACCTCACCGAAGCCTTCAGGCTTAGGGCGACTGGGTCTCGCTTTTATAGGTGTCCGGGAATGCCTGAAATACGCACCGGGTGGACGCGGCGGATTACAAAACGAAGATTCTGACTATGACGGACGCTGTCAACAGAACGACCGATCTAATGTCCATGAAAGGCTTTTGGACTGCGGCAAGCGATTTGACGGTCGCTCGCAATAGGCTGAATAGCAAACTGCAGAAAGCCATATCGTTTCACCCTACCCGAAGGTGGCGGACCTTTTTTGGGTGGGTTCGCAGGCTTGCTTTACACAATGAAATTTCCGCCCCACGGAGGGAAGCCACAACGGGGGAAGTTTTTCATGAAGAAGTATGTGAAGCCAACACTCGAAAAGCGTGAGACGCTTTCGGCGGTGACCGCGAGTAAATGCATCAGCAACTGCAAGCCGGTCTGATCTCTCGACATAGCGATTTGTTCGCCCGCCTCGGTTCACGCCGGGGCGGGCTTTTTCTGTGAGCTCATGCGGAGATGCCACCCCGGAGCCAAGATCGATTCAAACATGCTGCTTGGATACTCGCTGGCCGAGCTGACGGTGCAGGCATTGCGAAACGACCCCTGATCGAGGCGACGGCGCACGCCGGCGAGAATCAAATACTCCCGAAAATGGACGGGCAGACCAATTGCCGGCGCCACAGGTATGGATAAGAATAGCAGCCGCCGTCAGATCGACGAATCGTCGGGGATTGGGGCCCTCGGCATGCAACGCACCCCGGGGGACAATCATGGCACCTTATTACAGGCCCAATTCGGGCATGAAACGCGGTTTGATGAAACCGGGGGACATACTCGTCAACACAAGCACATTCAAACCGGCCCATTGCGGAATAGTCGTGAAGGGGCTCGATGTCATTCATGCCACGGGCAAAGGAATCAAGGTCGACGACATCGACCTCTGGGGCAATGAGGCGGACATATTCAGGCCGACGGTCGACCTCACCGGTGACGAGGTCGACAGAGTCGACTCGATCGCCAACGAAATCAAGAATTCCGCCGTCTACGGAATAGGTCGCGCCGTCTTCAAGAGCACGTTCAGCACGCATACTGCGGGTGCCGGCCTGCAGAAGCGGCTCGACAAGTACCGCGAGCGGCTGAAGAACCATCAAGGCGTCGTCAAGCACGTCTATTGCTCGGAACTGGTCATCCTCTGCTACCAGCTGGCATGGGAGAACGACCGCCACCGCCTGTTCATCGACCTGGACGGAAAGCATACTTGGCCGAGCACCCTGCGGCGCCACCTGAAGAATACCATTCACTGGCAGCATCTGGGCGAGTTCGCGCCGCAGTAGCAGCGGCGGATGGCCGCCGGTTCAACGCGCCAATTCGGCGTCCCGGTCAGCGCGCCGGACGCCAGGCGCTCGCGTTTCGCGACCAGGCGGGAGCGCCGCGGGTCCGGCAAGGCTGGGTGCGGCCACCGGGAATACCAGCCAATTGAGCGCATCCCAGCCCCATTCGTGGTACAAATCACCCAGGAGAACCTGATACTTCCGCAACAACCACGCTACGTGGGAACGCCTACGCGCTTACGACGCGCGACCCGGCGAGGTCATTACATGTCAGAAACTCGCATCGACGGTTTAGACGATGTTTCGGTCTGGGATGGAGCCGATCCGGATCTCGTTGCCCAAAAGGCCATTGAACTCTACGGCGCCGATGCGCTGACGGCCGCCGCTCATTGCGGTCTGAGCGCGAATTTTGACGGTCGGGAGCGTGATTTCCGCTTCTGGGTCAAGGTGTTCCGGTTGCTGGGGAGCGGGCAGCCGGCGCTACGACCGCCCCAGCAAACATACTTGGCAGCCATCGCAGAGCCCCTTTTCTGACTGGTTGCGCAGATTATTGCCCTCTAGGCTTTTGACTTTCGCTTGGAAGGTGCTTTCACGGGCGCCGCTTTTCTACCGAGGCCCGCCGCCTTTGCGAGAGCGGACCGCTGAGCTGCATAATCGGCCGAAACGATGGGATAATCAGGCGGCAGATTCCATTTCTGGCGGTACTCGTCGGGCGTCATCCCAAGCAGGCTGAGATGGCGCTTCATTGACTTGAACTTGCGACCGTCCTCCAGCGACACGATGTAGTCGGGAAACACCGACCGCTTCGGGTTGACGGCAGGCGTCTGCACGGGCCGTTCGACGATTGCAGGCGGACCAAGATTTGAAATCGAGAGATAAACCGAAGCAATCAGATCCGGCAGGTTAGCCGAGGGTATGGAATTATTTTGCACATATGCGGCGACAATTTCTGTTGTCAGTCCGATTAGTTCTGCCGAGCGACGGTCGGTCTCTTCTGTCATCTCGCGGTCCTTGTAACATCGATTTCAGGATTTCTATTGAGGCAGCGGCGGGGATGCAACGCCATCATCGGACATATTCGGCCCTTCGATCGTATCCGTTGATCCATGGTTAAGATGGCCGGCGCCGCTTGGGAGTTCGCGATGGCGCCGGCCAGGCGGGTATCAGGTCCGCCGCGCGACAAGACTAGTTGAGTCGCTGAGATGCGGCATGGCGTGATCGCGGAAGTTCAACGCGGCATCTGGTGCCCGAGGGAATTGCCTCGCGCCTTGTTCGTTGGATCGCAAGGGGATCATGCGGGCCTGGCTGGCGAGGCAGTGGGCGTTTCGCACTGCTTGCCGAACCCCTTTTTGACGAGATTCGACCCGCACCGGGCTTCTGAACCAGTACCGAGTGCCTTTAACGCAGCGTTAGCCCCACTTGTTCAAGGTGGCCGGATGAACGTCGACAATCAGCAGGGCGTCGCTTTCGGCCGAAGAGGCCGCGAGAGTCGCGCCCAGCCTGTGCTCGCCGGCCGCATGGTGAAACCGGCGCGCCCTGTCGGCCATATCCTGCGCCTGGTTGGTTTGACGAGCCTTGTGCTGGTTGTGGCCGTTGCTGTCTTCTGGGCCCTGCCGGCGATTCAAAAGCTGAATGCCGAAACCGCGCGGGCGGAGCAGCGGGTAATCCAGATCGTGAACCAGCCGGTCACGCATATGCCTCGCTCTGGGCAGTGGATGGAGTATTCACCAGGCTGGTTTCACCCAGGCGCCATAAAACCGGACTTCAGCAATGTCGATATCCGCGCCACGCAGGAGTTCCCGTATACCAGCAGCGATCATGTCACGTCGGATCTGAACCCCACTGAAATGTTCATCGGGGATGAACTCGAGTTCAATGCGATGACCAAATATTTCTATACCGACCGAGCGTTGCCCAAAAAGCGGCTGTCAAATGCCGAAATGATCGAGATCAACAATCTTTATCGCATCGTCGGCCACGACGAACAGGCGATTTTCATGCGGTGGCTGATGATAGCCGGGCTCGTGGCGGTTGGGTTTTGCCTGGGATCGCTTCTGCTCCTCCATCGAGGCTTCCGCCCGGCTGACTGATTGCCGCCGGTCTTGGTCAAGAACTGGGTGCGTTCACCATCGATGGCGAGCGCGTCGCCCCGGCTTGTCGGATAGAGGTCCCGGGCGCCCTCGAACCCGCATGAGCACCCCCAGTGAACAATTTCAAGCCAAGCATTCATGCAGGACCTTCCGCGATCACGGAATTACCGCTCGCGGGAGACGTGCTACGTTCTGCCCGCGGCGCTTTAATCCCGCCTGGCCGGTGCCAAAGGTAACCCCAAGCCCCCCCGCCCCCTTCGGCGCCGGCCGTGGGCGGGCTTCATTGAACGAACGGATCGTCCGTCGCACGGTCAGACAGACTGGCCAGAGATTGTTTCCCTGGATGGCGAAGCCGCGATCGATCCGCCACACCGCCCGTTCATATGGAGCGGGAGAATCCGCTGAAGGCGGAGCAGAAGGTGTCTTGGATACCTTTCAATAACCATGAGTCGATTTCAGTTTCTGCCCTGACCTGCACCCTTCGCCTCGGGGATGCGGATCATGGTGGAGCTTTTGCGAGGACCCTGCTACACCTCGAAGCCTGACAGGAGGGCAACGGCGGGCCAATCCTGCAGAGGTTGGTGATCTTCCGGTGGAAGCGGCGGACTGCGTTCCGCTGCGGGGCTTGCTTGCGATGGACGAGAGCCAGAAGGGGCGACTAGGCTCAGGCATGGCTGAGCGGCATTACACGCGTCAGTTGGCGACGATCGTTTCGATCGACGCGGTGGAATTCTCGCGCCTGATGGGCATAGACGATGAATCCGCCGTTGCCGCATTCGAGGCCAGGCGTGACATCATCGTCGATCGCTGCGGCGCATTCGGCGGGCGCACCTTCGGCGAAGCCGGCGACAGCATCATGGCCGAGTTCGGCAATCCGATCGAGGCCCTGCGCGCGGCTTTCGATTTCCAGGAGCGCATCGGCACGCTCAATGCATCCGTCGACAAACACATGCGCATGCCCTTTCGCGCCGGTATCAACACCGGCGATGTCATCGTCCGTGAGGGGCGGCTCTATGGCGACGACGTCAATATCGCCGCCAGAATCCAGGAATTCGCACCGCATGACGGCCTCGCCGTTTCGGAGACGACCTGGCACCATGTGAAGGACAAGACCGCGGCCGAGTTCACCGATCTCGGCGAATTCACGCTGAAGAACATCGTGCTGCCGGTGCGCGTCCTGATCGCCGGCCGCAACGGAAACGGCGCGTCTCCCATCGTCCCAGCCGTTCCCCAGAATAACCAGCAGAGGTTCTCCAAAGGCCCGCCGGCCATAGCCGTCCTGCCCTTCAGGGGCGAGGGCGGCGAGCGCGACATCGGCTACATGGCCGATGGTATTGCCGAGGACATCATCTACGGCCTTTCCAACACCAGATGGCTCTCGGTCATCGCCAAGAGTTCCAGCTTCCAGTTTCGCGACGATACGCTGGGCACGCGGGTGATCGGCAACGCGCTGGGCGCGCGCTACGTCGTCAGCGGCACGTTGATACGCAACAACGGGAAGATCCGTCTGGACACGTCGCTTGCCGATGCATCGAACGGCCGACTGGTCTGGTCACAACGGTTCGACCGCGATCTGGTCGATATCTTCAAGTTGCGCGACCAGATTGGCAGCGAGATCGTCTCGATACTGGACAAGGAAGTCGACCGCGCCGAGCAGGTGCGGACGTTCCAGGTGCCTTGGGAAAGCCTGGAGAGTTGGCAATTGGTGCGGCGCGGTCGCTGGCACATGAACCGGCGCACGCGCGGCGATACGGAAATGGCGCTGGAATTCTTCGAGAAGGCCTATCAGGAGGATCCGAATTCGAGCACCGTCCTGAATGAACTGGCATGGTGGTATTTCTGGCGGGCGTGGCTGCATTTCGGCGACAGCGACGATCTGGACAAGGTCGAGCGATACGCCCGCAAGGCCTTGCTGATGGATAGCCAGGATCCGCGCCCGCACGCCCACCTTGGCGTCATCGAGATCATGAGGGGAAAGCCCGGGGCCGCGATCGACCACCTGGAGGAGGCGATCCGCATCAATCCGAGCTTTGCCTTCGCGCGTTCGGCAATGGGCAGCGCGCGTCTGCTGGAGGGCGACGCCGCGGGTGCGATACCGTTCTTTCTCGATGCCGAGCGATTGAGCCCCTTCGACCTCTATCGGTTCCACAATCTTGGCGAACTGGCCTCAGCCTACAATTTCGTCGAAGACTGGCCATCCGCGATCGCCACCGCCGACCGCTCGCTCAATCTGTCGCCCGGCTATTTCTATGCCAGGTTCGTCAAGGTCGGGGCCTTGGCGAGAAGCGGCCGTAACGACGATGCCAAGCGGGAACTGGCCATCTTCATGGCACGGCATCCCGATTTCTCCGAGCAGCGGGTTCGCTGGATACCATTCGCGGACAAGGCCGCAAACGAGTTTCTCATCGCCAATGTCGAACTGGCCAAATCAACCGCATGATCGAGATGGCGGAGTCCGGGGAACTGTGAGAAATTTCACATACGCGGAACCGTTGCAAACCTAGGCCTTGGGGAGCCGGCATCGCAATGACGTGGATAGCCGGGGGGCTTGAACGCGCATGATCAGGATCAAATACTTCGACGCCATTCGCGCGGCCCAGAAAAGCCAGCGTCCGCTGTCGCAAATGCCGCCCTTCGACATCGAACGGCTCCGTTCAAAGGGTTTTGCGGCGCGCCTCGCCGGCTTCCTGTTCAGCGATCCTCGCTGGCTCCTGGCGCTTTTGCGCAGGTTCTGGCCCAACCTTGCCATAGGCAATTTCCTGCTCGTCACCAGAAATGCCGACGTTCGCGACATATTGGAGCGCGGCGACGAATTCGAGACGCCTTACGGGCCGGAGATGACCGAGCTCGCGCGGGGATCGAACTTCATCCTCGGCATGCAGGATGGCGCCGCCTACCGGCGAATGAAATCATCGGTGCTGAGCGCCTTTCCGCCGTCGGAGGTCGAAGCCGTTGTCAGGCCGATCGCCGCGCAGCAGTCGCGCGAAATCATGACTGGCGCCACGCCCGGTTTCGATGCGGTCGCCGATCTGATGAAGATCGTCCCGGTGCGCATCTGCCGCGATTACTTCGGCCTCGAGATTGACGACGAGACCGAGTTCGCGAACTGGTCCCTGGGCTTGAGTGCGTTGTTCTTCTCCGATCCGACCGCGAACCCGACCGTGCGCCAGCTTGCCGTGGTGGCCGGAGATCGGCTGATCAAGGTCATCGACCGCTCTATCGCGGCGATCAGGGACAAGGGTGCGAAGGACGAGAAGCCTCTGCCCCGGCTGGTCGCCTTGCTCGATCAGGGGCGCCTGTCATTGCCCGATCTTCATTCGATCATGCTGGGCATGATCACCGGCTTCGTTCCGACCAACCTGCTTGCCGGCAGCAATTGCCTCGACGTCATCCTGTCGCGGCCGGACGCCCGACAGGCCATCGATGCGGCACTGGCCGACGAAGACACCGACAGGCTGGACAAGGCCATTCGGGAAGCCATGCGGTTCAAGCCGATCTGGGTTGGTCCGTGGCGCTACACCAGCCGCGATACGACCATCGCCAGGGGAACGCGCCGCGAGCGCGTGGTGAAGGCGGGAACGGTGGTCATGCCGGCAACGCTGTCGGCGATGTTCGATCCCGATGCCGTGCAGAACCCGAATGTCTTCGATATCACGCGTCCGGATCGCGATTACATGGTCTTTGGACATGGCATCCATCTGTGCATAGGCGCCGAAATCGCCAGGATCCAGATCGGCGAAAGTCTGCGTGCCCTGTTCCAGAAGCCTAACCTGCGCCGGTCCCCCGGCAAGGTCGGACGAATGACGAATGTCGGCGCCTATCCGGACAGCCTCGCGGTCGATTTCGACCGGCCGGCCCTTTGCCGGACGGTCGACCAGTCGATGGTGACGGTGGTCTGCCCGATCGCTCGAAGTGCATCGCTGGATGACGTCAACCGCCGGGTCGGCCAGCTCGGCAACCCGGCCGACGACGAGATCCGCGCCGAGTTGAACGCAGCCGGCATCATTCATTTCACCAGCCTGGCTGTGGTCCCCGCTGACGAGGCGGACGATGGGTCGGGCCGTCAGGCAGGGGCGCTTGTTCTCGAAATCTCCGGCGACGGCAGCATCGATGACGTCATCAATGCCGTGACGCAGGCCATCGGACATCGGCTACGGCCGGTTTTCAAGGACGCCTGCGACCTGGGAGATGGCGCGCCGCTGCACGACTTCCTGCGCAAGCACAATGTCGATATCTCGCCTTCGTTCGGCAGCAATGCCGGTCTGGTGTTTTCGGGGACGCCGGGGCATTCGGTCCAGCGTATCCTGGCTGAAGCCGAACTCGCCGACTCCATTCGCGCCCTTGTCGAGAAACCTCGGCCCGCCAGCGTCAGTGCCGCCGCAGTGCTTGAGGAAGCCCGGCGTCATGTGCGGTCATCGGGAAAATTCGCATGGGCGTTCGAGCCGGCCGAGAGCCTGCTCGAAGACCCGCCAGGAAAGTGGTGGCAAGCCATAACCACGACGCTGCTGGCGCCGCCAATGCTGGCCGCCGTCTTCGTGACCGTGCTCGTCTTTACATGGGCGATCTATGTGCACGTGTTCGGTGATCCGGCCGGTGTCACTTTGGCCACCGTCATCATTGCCGGCGTTGCGCTGCTGTTGGCCGCGCTCGGGCTTCTGGCTTTGACGGGGCTATTCCTCGGTGCCTGTTTCCTTGCCCTGAGGCGGCTCGAAAACAGCGACCGTCCTGACAACACCGCGATCGACCTCATCGCCCTGAACAAGATCCTCGCCCACGAGGATCACTTCGCCCAGAACCATTTGACGGCGATCTCGACGATGAAGCCTGGAACCTTGCGGTGGCTGGCGCTCAGGCTTTCGTTCTACCTTATCTCCATCTCGGCCAAGAAAGTCTTCAAGCCGGGCTTCCTCGCCAACATCAACACCATTCACTTCGCCCGCTGGGTGCTGGTGCCTGGCACCAACAAGCTTGTGTTCTTTTCCAACTACGGCGGCAGCTGGGAGAGCTATCTCGAGGATTTCATCGCCAAGGCGGCTGCCGGCCTGACCGGCGTATGGAGCAACACTCAAGGATATCCGCGTACCCGCTGGCTGTTTCTCGACGGCGCGCGCGATGCTGATCGCTTCAAGCGCTGGGCGCGGCGGCAGCAGGTGCCGACCCTGTTCTGGTATTCGGCCTATCACGATCTCAATACGGTCGGTATCCGCGTCAATTCCCAGATAAGGCGAGGCATCGCCGGGGCGACCGGCAGCGAAGCGCGTGACTGGCTGAGCCTGTTCGGATCCTTGCCGCGTCCGAGCACGCAGCAAACCGGGGCGGCGATCAGCCTCCTCACGCCTGCTCCGCCAGCCGTGGAGCAATTGGAAACCGGTGAAATCCAGTCCATTTTCTTTGGTCCGTTCGGCTCGCTGGGCCATGCCCACATGCTGGGCATCGCTGTTCCCGACAATCTCTCCAGCGTCAGCCGAAAAGCGTGGCTGGAGTTTGTCGTCGAGCGAACGAGCTTCGGCGATGGCGTCCCGTCGGCGCGCGCCATGACAGTGGCGCTCGGTCCCAATGGCCTCAAGCATTTGGGGCTGGATGGCGGCGTCGGTGCCGATCCCCTGGATTCATTTCCGGCAGCGTTCCGCCATGGCATGGGCAACCCCCAGCGCAGCCGCATTCTCAATGATCTCGGCGACAGCGCGCCAGACAAATGGGAATGGGGCTCGCACAGAAACCCTGTGGACCTGGCGGTCGTTTGCTATGCCGAAAGCCAGGAGATGCTGCAGGCCGAGATCGCTGCCATCAAGCAAAGGGTCGTGAATGCGGGCATGACCGTGGTCGCGCAACTGCCTTTGATGGTAATACGCGACGGCAAGAAGTCGCTCGAGCATTTTGGCTTTGTCGACGGCGTTTCGCAGCCGATCGTCATCGGAACCACGCGCGCCAAGGCCAGTACCGCGCCGATGCACCTGGTGGCGCCGGGCGAGTTTCTGTTCGGCTATCGCGATGAACATGGCTTCTATCCGGCATCGCCTTGGGTCCAGGCGTCGCAAGATCGCGACGGCATCCTGCCGGCGGTGCGCCACAACCGCATCATCCCCGGCCAGCCGCCATCGCCACATGATTTCGGTCGCAACGGCACTTTCATCGTGCTGCGCCAGCTCGAGCAGCACGTCGAAGCCTTCCATGACTATTGCAAGACCGCGGCCACGCAGGTGGCAAGTGATACCGGCAACCCGGCTGTTACCCCGCGCTGGGTTGCCGCCAAGATGCTTGGCCGCTGGCCCGACGGCAGCTCGCTGGTGCGCAATCCCGACGGTCGCCCGGGTCGCAGCGTCGACAATGACTACGCCTTTGGCGTCGAGGATCCACAAGGGCATCGCTGTCCGCTGGGTGCCCATGTCCGTCGGTCGAATCCGCGCGATTCACTGGGCGAAGACCATGAGACGCAGATCCAGATCGGCAAGCGCCACCGGATCATCCGGGCGGGCCGCAGCTATGAGAAGCAGGACGAGAAGGGCGCGGTCGAAAAGGGCCTGCTCTTCATGTGCATGAACGCCGACATCGAGCGCCAGTACGAATTCATCCAGCAGACCTGGGTGTCGTCGTCTTCGTTCCAGGGCCTCGTCGACGAAAGGGACCCGATGATCGGCAAGCATCGCGGCGGCAGTTTCACCATCCCGTCATGGGAAAAGGCCACCGTGCTGAAAGGCATTCCGAAATTCATCACCACGCGGGGTGGCGGATATTTCTTCATGCCGAGCCGGTCCGCGCTGCGCTATCTGATATCGCGGCTCTGAGCGGCCAACATTTCCATGAGCGGTCCTTCGTCAGTCGTCGTCGCGCGACTCGGCCAGGTGGCGAAGAGCACTGGCATCGACCATGCGCAACCCGCCGCGTTTGATGTCGATGATCTGCCTTGTGCGCCAGTCATTGAGCGTCTTGTTGACGGACTCGCGGGTTGCTCCGAGGAATTCGCCGAGTTCCGACTGCGAGATCGGTATCCAGCCGCCGGCATCCGCCATCACGCCGGCAAGGAAGATCAGCCGTTTCGCCAGCCTGGCCTCGATGCCGAAAAAGGCCTGGTCTCCGAGTTCGCCGCTGACCCAGCGCAATCTCGTGCACAACAATTCGATCATGGCGCGCGCCAATGGCGGATTCTTCTCGATGCGATCGAAGAGCTGTGTCCGGCTGAGCGAGACCAGCCCGCAAGCGGTCAGGCAGATCGCGGTCGCCGTGCGCGGGCGCCCGTCGAGCGCGCCGATCTCTCCGACCAGGCTGCGCGACAGTTCGATGTTGGCCACCAGTTTCTGGCCGCCTGGCGAGTATATCGAAATCTCCACCGTGCCGCTCATCACGCCATAGATGCGGTCGGCGACGTCTTCCTGGACGAAGAGATGCTGGCCCGCTGCATAACGTTCGATCTTGCAGCCGCTGAACAGCAGATCAAACAGGCTCGGATCGATCCGGGCTAGGCGCGGCAGGTCATCGCTGTCGTTTGCGCTGGGCATGATCAGGTTCCGTTGATCCAAGGGACGTGACTGCTCTCTGGAATGTTACCGGTATCGAAGGTCAATTTCGTGCTAATATAGCAGCACGAATTGGGAGGGTCGTCCACATACGCATGGCTTTGGGGCGCTGGCGAGCCGGTTTTCGCGTCGGGCAATTGTTCGGAAATCGGGTTACCGCCTGTGAACCACATCACAGATCGAAGCGACAAACAGAGCGATTGTTCGCATCGACCGAAGCACCATACCGCAATCGGGGGATGTTGTTTCGGACGGAAGTGAAAGGGTTGGGCATCACCGTCGATCTCGACGGTGCGGGTAAAAGGGGTAGGGCGAGTGGCTAATCAAAAGTTCAATCTCAGGAAGGAACAGGACGGGACGTGGACTGTATTCGACACCTCCACGGGCGAGCCTGCGTCAACGAAGAGCGCAATCGGCCTCACTGTCTGGCAGGCCGGAGATCTGGCGGTTCTCCTGAATCTTCTGGATGCAAGGCGAGGCGATATTCCGATGCCGCCGTATGCCTATCCTCACGGAGATTCCGCGGTTCGATCCCAAAAGGCGGACTGATCGGACGGTCTTGCAGGGAGGTTGCCCGTCCTTCCGGACGGCGATTTCTCCCTTGGGTGGGTGACATGCACTCATAAATTGGGCGCGGTGCGACGTAGGCACGTGCACCGCGCCCCCAGTCTTATTTCTGCGGGCTCAAATCCATCGCGAACCACTTTTCGGAGATTTTGGCCAAGCTGCCGTCGGCGCGCATGCCCTCGATAGCCTTGTCGAGGATTGCCTTGAGCTCAGGCTCTTCCTTGCGGATGCCCAGGCAGACGTTGGTGGCCATGATGCCACCCGTCAGCAACGGGCCGCTGGCCTTCAGCGCGCCATTGCTGCCCTTGGCGCGATCATTGACGAACACAACATTGTCGAACTGCGCATCGATGCGGCCGCCTTCGAGATCGAGATGGCTTTGTTCGGCTGATTTGTAGGTCCGGACTTCGACAGCGCCGGCAAAATTCTCCTCGACGAACTGCAACTGGCTCGTGGACAGCGAGGCGCCAAGCGTCTTGCCCGTCAGTGCTTCCTTGAGATCGGCCACGGCCTTCTGGCCTTCCGGCGTATCGGTCGACAATCTTTCCCCTGTGTGGGGCAGGTTGGCGAGCGGGCCATCGGCGGGCACGAGGAACGTGTTTGGGGTGATGACGTAGGGATTGGAGAAGTCGATGACCTTGCGGCGCTCTGGGTTGGGACCCATGGTCAGGACCACGTCGAACTTGCCGGCCAGCAGCGACGGGATCTGGCTATCCCAATCCTGCACCACGATCTTGCAATCGAGCGCGGCGCGTTTGCAGACTTCCTTCATGACGTCGAGATCGAGCCCTTCGACCTCGCCGCTGGCGTTCACGGAGTTGAAGGGCGGGAAGGCGCCTTCGACGCCAACGGTAACCGATTTCCAGTCCTTTGCGGTGGCGACACCGCCCAGCAGAGGCAATGCAATGATGGCAAGCGCGGCTGCCAGCGATGATCTTGAGGCCATTGTTTTCTCGTTTTCGTTCCCAGGTTGAAGTCGGACCCCGGTCGCCTGGAAAGGAACACCGGGAAGCTCAACGCCAACCTTGATATGGCTTTCAGTGTCTGAAAAGCAGAATCATGTTCACATACATGAACCTGGTTCAGCGTTCCGTATTTCGTCCGTCAGGCGCAGTCTGCTTTGACATGGCGAACCACATCCGCGTGGGTGGCGAACCAGACCTTGCCGCGGCTGCGTATGTGGGCGACCAGCGCCTCGACGATCCAGATCCGCGAGCGATGGCCGATGATGTCGGGATGCATGGTCAGCTGGAAAATGCCGCCCTCGTCATAGGCGGCGTCGAACTCGGCGATGAAGATCTTCAGGATGTCGTGCGGCGCGATCTGCGGCCGCAGCCCACCCCAGCGATCCATCACCAGATAGGCGGCATCGTCGCGTATCCATTCCACCGGCAGTTCGATGACGCCGCTGGGCTTGCCGTCGAGCAGAAGCTCGTAGCAATCGACGTCGGCCATCAGGGACGAGTCGTAGAGCAGCCCCATGTCGGCGGTGATGCGCAACGTGTTGTCGCTGAAATCCCAAGAGGGGGTACGAATGCCCACAGGGCGCACGCCGGTGATCTGTTCCAGCGTGTCGGCGGCGCGCATCTGCAGGTCGCGTTCGGTCTGTGCATCCAGCAAGGTGTTGCGCTCGTGGATCCAGCCATGCAGCCCGATCTCGTGACCGCTGGCGATCAGCTCCCGCTGCTCATCGGGATAGTGGATTGCCGAAACAGCGGGAACGAAGAAGGTCGCCGGAATGCCTTCGCGCGCCAGCAAGCGGCGGATACGCGGAATGCCTTGCCGGGGACCGAACTGGCCCTGCGACAGGGCCGAGATCGAGCGCCCGCCATCGCGCAGCTCGAACGTGTCGTGGTCGCTATCGAACGACAGCGCCACGGCGCAGGCGCCGCCTTGCGGCCAGCTTGCGGGTTTCAGGCTCCGCCCGGCACGGGCGCGGTTCATGATCGTCTGCAACCGTTCTTCGGGCCATGTCCAGGTCGGGACCGGGGTTTCGTTCGCGCTGCTCACAGGGTTGGTCCTCCACTGACGGACAAGGTCTGGCCGGCAATCCAGCTGGCCAGGGGCGAAGCCAGGAACAGCACGGCGTTGGAAATATCCTCGGGCAATCCGATCCGCCGCAGCGGGATGGAGTTGATCATCGCCTGCTGCCCGTCCTCGCCATAGGACGCCCATTGCCGCTCATAGTCGGGGCTGGTGCGCAGGAAGCCGGGGGCAACCGCATTGACGTTGATCCCGAACGGGCCGAGTTCATGGGCCAGCTGCCGTGTCAGGCTGATGAGGGCTGCCTTGGCGCTGGCATAGGCCTGGATCCCGGTCAGGCTGACGCCCAGGCCCGCACCGCTCGATATGTGGACGATCTTGCCGCTGCGCTTGCTTTTCATGGCCGGAACCACTGCCTTCGCGACGAGAAAGGCGCCCCGGACATTGACGTCGTAGATGCGATCCCAGTCACGTGCCGGCACGTCTTCGACGGGCTTGCGGGCCTGGCCGAGGACACCGCCGGCGACATGCACGAAGATGTCGAAGCCGCTGTCGCCCGCGTGTCGGGCCACGACCGCCGCGATGTCGGTTTCGTCGGTGACATCCATCCGTTCGCCGGCTAACGAGCCGCCGCGCGCGGGCCTTGCCTCGCTGAGCAAAGGCTTGAGCGCGTCTTCATCGATGTCGGTGGCAATCACGGCCGCGCCATTGGCGGCAAAGCTCTCGCAGATCGAACGCCCGATACCGCGCGCGGCACCGGTCACCAGCACGCGCTGGCCCTCGAAATGAATATCCATATTATTGATCTTTCGTCGTTTCCTTGTAGCCAAGCCTGTGGCTGAGCTCGGCCGCGTTCCTGATCACCGCCGCGATCATGCGATCGCGGCAGGCATCGAAGCGAGGCGATATGGTCGCGATGTTGAGGGCCGCGACCACTTCGCCGGTGGCGTCGCGGACGGGTGCCGCCACGCCCGATCCGCCGGTGATGGCCTCCTGGTCGCTGATGGCATAGCCATTGTCGCGGGCGGCTTCGATGATCCTGCGGATCTGCACGCGGTCGATCACGGTATGGTCGGTGATCTGCACGATGCGCTCGCGCGCCAGGTAGGCCGCCACCTTGTCGGGCCGCCAATGCGACAGAAGCACCCGCCCCATCGCCGTGCAAAAGGCAGGGTCGGAGCCGGTCAGGTCGGAATCAAAGCGGATCGCTCGATGGCTGGCGCTCTTGGCCAGCAGCTTGACGCGGCCATCCTTGCGGCGCGCGCCGAGAAAGACGGTCTCGCCCTCGGCGTCGCGCAACGCGTCCATCAGCGGCTGGGCGGTGGCGATCAGCTGCGCTTCGTCGCCGCTCGACCAGCCCGGCCCGTTTCGGAAGGCATCGTGGATCCGGTAGGCGTCCGCCTCGTCGCGCAGGACATAGGCGCGCGACACCAGCGTGGCCAGGAGATTGAACGTGCTGCTCTTGGGGTAGCCAAGCTCGGCGACGATCGTCTTCAGCGACAACGCCTTCGGGGAGCGGGCCAGAAGCTCCAGGATTTCCAGAACCCGCACAGCGGATTTGACGTCAGAGTCACCAGGTTTGTTCATGTATGTGAACCATATTCCTATTGAAGAATATCGGCGGAGCCATACCATGCTGAGAAGACGTTGAAAAGGAGCAGTTTCGAGAATGCAGTCACAACACAAGACGGCCATTGTCACCGGCGCGGCGCGCGGGATCGGCAAGGCCTGCGCGCTGGATCTGGCTCGCTCTGGCTACAACATTGCCCTCGTCGACCTGCTCGAAAGCGAGCTGGTGGCGACGGCCGGCGAGATCGCGGCACTTGGCGTCAAGGCCGAGACTTTCGTCGCCGACGTGGCCAGCCACCAGCGGGCCGGCGAGGTCGTCAGCGAGGTGATTGCCCGTTTCGGACGCGTCGATTTCCTGCTGAACAATGCCGGCCGGTCCGCGCCACAGGGCATCCTGGACATCACCGAGGATGAGTTCGACCGGGCAATCGCCATCAATCTCAAAAGCTGCTTCAACTATATCCAGCACACGGCGCCGCACATGCTGAAGCAGGGCGGCGGCCGCATCGTGTCGATGTCTTCGCTCAACGCGCTTTCGGGCGGCGTCACGGCAGCGGTCAGCCGCTTTGCCTATGCTGCTGCCAAGGCCGGCATTCTCGGCATGACCCGGGCGCTCGCCAAGGAACTGGGCCCCAACATCGCCATCAACGCGATCTGCCCCGGGGTCATTCGCACCGAGATCGATACGAATGTGACGGAGCGCGCCGACGAGGTCATCAAGGGCATTGCGCTTGGGCGGCTTGGATGCGCCGACGACGTGGCGCGCCTGGTGACGTTCCTGGCGACGTCGGAGCCCTGCTTCATGACCGGGCAGACGCTGACGGTTGACGGTTTCCAGTTCAACGTATGAGGTCAGGCCGGTCACGGGCCGGGATGACGGGATAACGGTATATGGAATTTCTGGATCTGGTTGGCTTCGGGCCTGAAGGGTGGGGCAAGTCCCTGCTCCTGGCCGCGCTGGTGACGATCATGGTGGCGATGGCGGGCTTCGCGCTCGGCATCGTCATCGGTGGCCTTGTCGCATGGGCAAAGCTTGCCGGCGGCACGGCCACACGCATCTTCGCCGATACCTATACGACAGTGCTGCGCGGCGTTCCCGATCTCCTGGTCATCTATCTCTTCTATTTCGGCGGAAGCCTGCTTTTGTCGGCGATTTTCCGGCTTTGGAGCGATGGCGGCTTTGTCGGCATCCCGCCGTTCATCGCCGGCGCCACGGCCATCGGCGTCGTTTCCGGCGCCTATCAGGCCGAAGTGTTTCGCGGCGCCTTTCGCAGCCTTTCGACAGGCGAGATCGAAGCCGGCAAGGCGGTTGGCATGCATCGCCTGCTCTTGTTTCGCCGCATCATCGCACCGCAGGTCGCGCGCCATGCCATACCCGGCATCGGCAATGTCTGGCAGATGACCTTGAAGGAATCGGCGCTGGTGTCGGTGACCGGACTGGTCGAGATCCTTCGTCAGGCGCAGATCGCCGCCGGTTCCACGCGCAAGCCGTTCGAATTCTACCTCATCGCCGCCGCCCTGTTCCTGGTCATCACCTGGCTTTCGCAACGCATCTTCGACTGGCTCGAAAAACGGGCCTCGCGAAGCATGGTGCGGGAGGCGGCGTAATGGACTTGCTCTTCATCCGCGACAGTTTCGTCGGACTGCTGGCCGGTGTGCCGCTGACGCTGCAACTGACCCTCATCGCCTTTTCGATCGGCGTGGTCATTGCCATCATCCTGGCCCTGATGCGCATGTCCGGCATCCGGAGCCTGGACTGGGTGGCGCGTACCTATGTCTTCCTGTTTCGCGGCACGCCGCTGCTGGTGCAGATCTTCCTGATCTACTACGGCCTTGGGCAATTTCGCCCGACATTGCAAAGCCTTGGCCTGTGGCAATTCTTCCGCGAGCCTTACTGGTGCGCGATCCTGGCACTGTCGCTCAACACCGCTGCCTATGGCAGTGAGATCCTGCGCGGCGCCCTGCGATCGGTCCCGCCGCGTGAGGTCGAGGCGGCGCGCGCCTGCGGCATGTCCGGGCTGCTGCTCTACCGGCGCATCATTCTGCCGATTGCCCTGCGCCAAGCGTTGCCCGCCTATGGCAACGAACTGATCCTGATGGTCAAGGCGACCTCACTGGCTTCGATCATCACGATGATGGACGTGACCGGCATCGCCGCGCGCCTGATCTCCTCCAGCTATCGTCCGGTGGAGGTATTCATCGCCGCCGGCGCGATCTATCTCATCATCAATTTTCTCCTGACGCGGCTGGTCGGCCTGCTCGACTGGTGGCTGACACCGCATTTGCGCGCGCCGCCGGCGTCATCGAACACAATGGAGAAGGTCAATGTCTGACCAGACAGCCCTTTCAGTGCGCAACCTGCGCAAGCGTTTTGGCCCGCTCGAAGTGCTGAAGGATATCTCCTTTGATGCCAAAAAGGGCGAGGTGATCGCGATCCTTGGATCATCGGGCTCCGGCAAGAGCACGCTGCTGCGCTGCATCAACCTGCTGGAGATGCCAAGCGCCGGCGAAATCGTCGTTGGCGACGAGGTTGTGAAGCTCAAGCCGCAGCGCGACGGGCTTGCCGTCGTCGATCGCCGCCAGATCGATGCGCTGCGGGCGCGCGTCGCCATGGTTTTCCAGAGCTTCAATCTCTGGTCGCACATGACCATCCTGGAAAATCTGATCGAAGGCCCGGTCCATGTCCAGGGGCGGCCGCGCCGCGAGTGCATCGCCGAGGCGGAGGCGCTGCTGGCAAAGGTCGGTATCGCCGACAAGCGCGACGCCTATCCCGCGCATCTGTCGGGCGGCCAGCAGCAGCGCGCGGCAATCGCACGCGCGCTGGCGATGAAGCCCGAACTCATGCTGTTCGACGAGCCGACATCCGCGCTCGACCCCGAGCGGGTGGGGGAAGTCCTCAAGGTGATGCGCGCTTTGGCGGACGAGGGCCGCACCATGGTGATCGTCACCCACGAGATGGCGTTCGCGCGCGATGTCGCAAGCCGGGTGATCTTCCTGCACGAGGGCATGATCGAAGAGGATGGCTCGGCGAGGCAGGTGTTCGAGAATCCGAAATCGGCCCGGTTCCAGAAGTTCATCTCCACCAACCGCGACGATGTCTGAACCGCTGGGAATACGGGATCACGCCTGACTCACGTCGACACGAAGAGAAGACCGCTGCCATGACCACCGACAAGGCCGAAGCCATTTCCGCTTGGCTCGATGAGCAGGCGCCCGCGATGCTGGTCCTGCTTGGCGAACTGGTCGATATCGATTCCGGTTCCCATGACAAGGCCGGCGTCGATCGTGTCGGAGCACGGCTTGTCCGGTTTTACGCAGAGCATTCAATCGACGTCACGACGATTCCCATTGCCGGTTTCGGCGACATCCTGCGCGCCGAAGCCGGCCCTGCGAGCCGCGGCCGCGGTCGTCGCAATTATCTTCTGATGGGCCATCGCGACACGGTGTTCGGCAAGGGTGAGGCGGTGCGCCGACCATTCAGCACCAGAGACGGTCGCGCCTATGGACCGGGCGTCGCCGACATGAAGGGTGGCCTTGTCATGAATGCCTTCGTCATGGCCGCGCTGAAGCGGTTTGCCCCCGAAATTCCCGTGGTTTCCTTGATGACCGGCGATGAGGAGATCGGCTCGGCGACGGCGCGCCCCTCTATCGAGGCGGAAGCGAAATGCGCGGTCGCCGTCTTCAACTCCGAGCCCGGCCGCGTCAGCGGCAACATCGTCACCGGCCGCAAGGGCGGTTTCGGTTATCGCTTCGACATCACCGGCAAGGCTGCGCATTCCGGTGTCAATTTCACCGAAGGCGCGTCGGCCATTGCCGAGCTTGCCCACAAGATCAACGCCTTGCACGCGCTGACTGATGTCGAGGAAGGCATGACGCTGAATGTCGGCCTTGTCGGCGGCGGCGTGTCGGTCAACACCGTCGCGCCGACAGCCAGTGGCGAAGTGGATGTGCGGTTCGTCACCAACGCCCAGCGCGACGCCTTGATCGAGGCGATCGATGCCATCATGGCAACCTCGTTCGTATCGGGGACAAGCACGAAAGCGGTTCGCGACAGCGACTTCTTCCCGCTCGTCCCGACACCTCGGAGCGAGGAATTGACCAGGCGTTATCTCGAGATCGCAAGGACCATAGGCCTCGACATAGAAGGTGAGTTCACCGGTGGCTGTGCCGATTCCGGTTTTGCGGCAAGTGCCGGTGCGCCGACGATCTGCGGTGTCGGCCCGGTCGGCGGCAAGGCGCATACGGAAGAAGAGTACATCGAAACCGCTACCCTTGCGCAGCGCGCGCGGGTGGCGGCGCTTACCATTTTCGCCATGGCGCAATAGCCAGGCCCGTCTCGGTTGAGGCAGGACCGAGACCGCTAGCGCGCCGTCTCAATCCATTGCGCATGCCCTCAAAGGCGGGCTTTCGTGCTGCGTGGCGTGGCCAGCAGCAGGTTGGTCTCGCTGCCGGTGATGCCGGGCACGAGTCTGATCCGCCGCAGCACCGCGTCCAGCTCGGTCAGGGTTGCCGTGTTCAGTTCCACCACCAGGTCCCAGCGGCCATTGGTGGTGTGGATCGTGGCAACCTCGGGAAAGCCACCGAGCGCGCGGATCACGCGATCGGCGGCATGCCCTTCGATCTCGATCATCATGATGCCCCTGACAGCGGGGCCGATGGATTCCGCACGCAAGATCACCGTGTAGCCGATGATCTCCCCGGATTGTTCCAGGCGCTCCATTCGTGCGCGTGCCGTCGCCCGCGACACGCCAAGGTCCGCCGCCAGGTCGGAGACGCTTCGCCGCGCGCTATGGCGCAGAAGCGTGATGAGCTTTTCGTCCAGGGAATCCATGTTTATCCAATATGGCAGCCTGATATCTCAAAATGATAAATACTTCTGCGACTTTTGCCAATCGGTACTATTCATTCCGCCGGGCAGATGCGGTTCAACCCTACTCGACATTGCAGACGGAGAGTGGCGGAATGAATTGCAATATCCTGGGCGCCCCGGTGCAGGACGGCACTGGTCGGATGGGCTGTGAAATGGGGCCGAGTGCGTTGCGCACGGCGGGGCTGGTCAGCGCGCTGAGGGATCTCGGCCATGCGGTGGCTGATCTCGGCACCATCGCGCCGGCGCCGGTGCGTCCGCTCACCCATGGCAATCTGGCGCTGAAGGCGCTGCCGGAGATCTCAGCCTGGACGGCGGGGATCGCCGACGCCGCCTATGCCGCCAGCGCCGACGCCATGCCGATCTTTCTCGGCGGCGATCACTCCATTTCGGCCGGGACCCTTTCGGGGATTGCCCGTCGCGCGGCCCAGGTTGGCCGGCCGCTGTTCGTGCTGTGGCTCGATGCGCACCCGGATTTCCACACGCTCGACACCACGGCCAGCGGCAACCTGCATGGTGTGCCGCTTGCATACGCCAGCGGCCAGCCGGGCTTCCGGGGCTATTTTCCCGACCTGCCGGAACGCGTCGACCCGGCCCGCATCTGTGCCTTGGGTATCCGCAGCGTCGACCCGGCCGAACGACAGGCGCTACGCGCCGCGGGCGTCACCGTGCACGACATGCGCGTCGTCGATGAACACGGCATCGCGCCGCTTCTGCGGGCTTTCCTGGAACGGGTGACGGCCGAAAACGGTCTGCTGCATGTCAGCCTCGATGTCGACTTCCTCGATCCGTCGATCGCGCCGGCGGTCGGCACGACCGTGCCGGGTGGCGCGACGTTCCGCGAGGCGCATCTGGTCATGGAAATGCTGTCGGACAGCGGCCTGGTCAGCAGTCTCGACCTCGTCGAACTCAATCCCTTTCTCGACGAGCGCGGCCGTACCGCCACGCTGATGGTCGACCTGACGGCAAGCCTGATGGGCCGCCGCATCATGGACCGTCCGACCAGGAGCTTTTGACCGATGACCGCCAGACTGAACATCGTCCCCTTCGTCAGCGTCGACCACATGATGAAGCTGGTGCTTGCCATCGGCGTAGACCGCTTCCTCACCGATCTCGCTGGCTACATCGAGGAGGATTTTCGCCGCTGGGCGCTGTTCGACAAGACGCCGCGCGTCGCCTCGCACAGCGTCGACGGCGTCATCGAACTGATGCCGACAAGCGACGGCCGCCTCTACGGCTTCAAATACGTCAACGGCCATCCCAAGAACACGCGTGACGGTCGCCAGACGGTCACCGCCTTCGGCGTTCTCGCCGATGTCGGCAACGGCTATCCGATGCTGCTTTCGGAGATGACCATCCTGACTGCCTTGCGCACCGCTGCTACGTCGGCGGTCGCCGCCAAGTACCTGGCGCCCAAGGGCGCGGACTGCATGGCCATCATCGGCAACGGCGCCCAGTCAGAGTTCCAGGCGCTGGCCTTCAAGGCGCTGCTCGGCGTCAACAAGCTGCGCCTCTACGACATCGACCCGGCGGCCACGCGCAAATGCGCCGACAATCTGGCGGGGCTGGGGTTCGAGATCACCTCCTGTGCGTCGGCGCATGCCGCCGTGGAGGGAGCGCAGATCATCACCACGGTGACCGCCGACAAGCAGTATGCGACCATCCTCACCGACAACATGGTGGGCAGCGGCGTCCACATCAACGCGGTCGGCGGCGACTGCCCCGGCAAGACCGAACTCCACCGCGACATCCTGCTGCGCTCGCAGATTTTCGTCGAATACACGCCGCAGACTCGCATCGAAGGCGAGATCCAGCAGCTCGATGCCGATCATGCCGTCGTCGAATTGTGGGAGGTGATGGCGGGGACGGCCGAGGGGCGCGCAAACAACCAGGCGGTGACGCTGTTCGATTCCGTCGGCTTCGCCACCGAGGATTTCTCGGCGCTGCGCTACGTTCGCGACCAGCTCGCGCGTACCGGGCTCTACGAGGAGCTTGACCTGCTCGCCGATCCCGATGAGCCGCGTGACCTCTTTGGCATGCTGCTGCGCGCCGCGAACCAGGGCTGAGGTCTACGCTTAGCCGGCTTCTGAAGTTCCGCCGAGATGACACTTGGGCGGTACTGGATAACTGTCCCGGCTTTGCTGTCGCGTAGCGTCGAATCGCTCAGGCGTGGAAGAACACCGGCTCCATCCGTGCCCACCATTCCCCGGGCGCGCGTGTCTCGAGCGGCTGCTGCAGGGGATCGCAGATCTTCCACCATTCCTGCATGGCAGGGTTCAGCTTCATCAGTTCCATGTCCGTGTCGAAGTCCTCGCCCACATATTCCCAGTAGGCGAACAGCAGGTTCTCGGGCTCTCTGAGAAAGATCGAATAATTGCGGATGTTGGCCTGCGTGATCGCAGCCAGAACCTCCGGCCAGACAGCGGCGTGAAGCGCCTTGTAGCGCACGATCACCTCGGGCTTCAATCCGATGCACAGGCCCATGCGGGTCATTCTCAACCTCCCTCAATCAAATGCGCGCCAGGCTAAAGCGGCCCGAAACGCAGCCGTTCCGCCTTGACCGTCTCTATCTGTTATATTAGTATTCTTCCATAACGCGCGTTGGCAAGAGGTCCGGTCGCGCCTTCTCTCACACCCCGACGGTACCATGGCGCGCACTATTCGACTGACGGACGCCGACAACATTGTCCTGGCGATCGACTCCCTGTCCCCCGGCGACGAGGTGAGTGCCGTCACCGCCACGCAGCGTGTCCCGCGCGGGCACAAGATGGCGCTCCAGCCGATCGCCAAGGACGGAGCAATCGTCAAATACGGCCAGGTCATCGGCTTCGCGAGGGAGGACATCGCGCCGGGCACCTGGGTGCACGAGCACAATGTCTATCTCCATGCTTTCGACCGCGACTATCAGTTCGGCGTCGACGCCAGGCCGACACGTTATGTCGAGCCCGAACGGCGCCGCACCTTCCAGGGCTTCAAGCGCGCCAGCGGCAAATACGGCACGCGCAATTACATCGCGGTGCTGACCTCGGTGAATTGCTCGGCGACCGCGTCACGGTTCATCGCCGACCAGGTCAATCGTTCTGGCATTCTCGATGATTATCCGAACATCGACGGCGTCATCTCGCTGGTGCATGGCACCGGCTGCGGCCTCGACACGCATGGCGAGGCCTATGAACTCTTGAAGCGCACGCAATGGGGCTTTGCCACCAACCCCAACATTGGCGGCGTGCTGATGGTCGGGCTGGGCTGCGAAGCCTTCCAGATCCCGCGCTGGATGCAGTCCTATGGCATCAGCGAGGACACGACCTTCCGCACGCTGACGATCCAGGAGGTCGGCGGCACCCGCAAGACAGTCGAAGCAGGCGTCAAGGCGATCCACGACATGCTCGCGGTCGTCAACCAGGCCGAGCGGACACAGGCACCGGCCTCGGAACTGATGCTGGCGCTGCAATGCGGTGGTTCCGACGGTTATTCGGGCATCACCGCCAATCCGGCGCTGGGCGTCGCGGTCGACCTTCTGGTCGCCGAGGGCGGCACGGCGATCCTTTCGGAGACACCGGAAATCTATGGCGCCGAGCATCTGCTGATGCGCCGCGCCGAGAATGCCGCGATCGGCGAGAAACTGGCCGAGCGCATTCGCTGGTGGGAGGATTACACCGCGCGGCACAATATGGAGATGAACAACAACCCTTCGCCGGGCAACAAGGCCGGCGGCCTGACGACCATCCTGGAAAAGTCGCTTGGCGCGGCGGCCAAGGGCGGCTCGACCAACCTCACCGGCGTCTTCAATTATGCCGAACCGGTCACGACCAATGGCCTCGTCTTCATGGACACGCCCGGCTACGATCCGGTCTCGGCGACAGGCCAGGTCGCCGGCGGTGCGAACATGCTTTGCTTCACCACCGGCCGTGGCTCCGCCTTCGGCTGCAAGCCGACGCCGTCGATCAAGCTCGCGTCCAATTCGCTGATCTACGACAAGATGATCGAGGACATGGACATCAATTGCGGCGATGTCCTTGATGGCGCTTCCCTGACCGACAAGGGCGAGGAGATATTGCGGAAGATCCTCGCCGTCGCCTCTGGCGAGCGTACGAAATCGGAACTGCTGGGCTACGGCGACAGCGAATTCGTGCCGTGGTCGGTCGGCGCCACCATGTGACGCCCAACTGCCCGGTTCAGGTGATCAGGAGCGAAGCGGGCTCGGCGTCGAGCAGCGAGATCGTGTTGCGCAGCGACGTTTCGAGATGCGTCTGCAGCGCCTTCATGGAGCCGGCCTGGTCGCGTTTGGCGAGCGCTTCGAGGATGGCGCGGTGCTGGGCGATCGTTTCCTGGCCGGCGCCAGGAGAGGGCAGCGACAGAAGCCGGCAGCGATCCATCTGCGCCTTCGAGACGTCGACGACCTTCCACAGCATGGCGAGGCCGTTCACCTCGGCGATGTAGCGATGAAAGTCGTCATCCCTGGCGATCGCTTCGTCGAAACGCCCGCGCTTAACCGCGGTCTCATGGGCGTTGATGATGTCTTCCAGGTCCTGGATATGATGGGTCTCGATGACCACCGCTGCCCGCTTGATGCTCTCGAGTTCGAGCGCTATGCGGATGATATAGGCCTCCTCGACCTGCTTGCGGCTGATGCCAGCGACGAAAGTGCCGTTCTGGGCGAAGACCTCGATCAGCCCTTCGTCGCTGACCTTCTTGACCGCCTCGCGCACTGGCGTGCGCGAAATGCCGAGCTTGTTGGCGATCTCGATCTCGTTGATCGGCGCGCCCGGCGCGAGCTTGCCGGTGACGATCGCCTTGCGCACCAGCGCATAGATCTGGTCCCGAAGCGGGATGGCGCGGTTCAGCGACGCGCCTTGCAGGAACTCGGTCAGCCGGTCTTCGCCTCCCTGTGCCGCCTGCGGTCTGCCCGTCGTATCCGATGGTCTCGAAGCCATGACGCTTGCCCTTGCCGCTTTCTGTCGCCTTGCGTGCGGCGTCCGCATAGCATTGGGCGCCAGGCTGGTACAATTCAATCCGCCTGGCGCGCCAACGCACGATTCAAGGCTTGCATTATACTAGTGTAATGTGCAAGAGCAATCGTGCTGGCGGCTGATGATCGGGAGCGAGAAACGCCGCCGCGAGAGGACATGGTCCGGTCCGGACCCCATCATTCTCCAAGGCCCAATCAATATTCAAGGGAAGGCTTGCCGATGAACAGGATTGATCTCGACGGTCAGGTGGCTGTCGTGACGGGTGGTGCGCAGGGCTTGGGTCTTGCCTTCGCAAAGCGCATCCTGGGCTCCGGCGCCAAGGTATGCCTGTGGGACGTCAATGGCGACCGCTTGCAGGCCGCCAAGGCGGAACTGGGCGACGGCGCGGTCGAGACGGTCGTGGTCGACATCGTCGATCCCGACGCCGTCGTGGCGGCGCACGCTCGCACCGAGTCCGTGCTCGGTTCCGTGTCGATCCTGGTCAACTCGGCGGGCATCGCCGGTCCCAACCATACGCTGGAAGCCTATCCGGTCGCCGACTGGAAGCGCGTCATCGACATCAACCTGCATGGCACGTTCCACGTCAACCGCGCCGTGGTGCCGTCGATGAAGGCGAAAGGCTACGGCCGCATCGTCAACGTCGCCTCGATCGCAGGCAAGGAAGGCAACCCCAACGCATCCGCCTATTCGGCGTCGAAGGCCGCGGTCATCGGCATGACCAAGTCACTGGGCAAGGAACTGGCCGGGCTCGACATCGCCGTCAACTGCATCACGCCGGCCGCCGCGCGCACGCCGATCTTCGACCAGATGAAGCAGGAGCACATCGACTACATGCTGTCGAAGATCCCGCGCGCCCGTTTCCTCGAGGTCGACGAGGCCGCCAACATGGTGGCTTGGCTGGTCTCGAAGGAGAACAGTTTCACCACCGGCGCCGTGTTCGACCTGTCCGGCGGCCGCGCCACCTATTGACCCTCGGAGAGATCAGATGAAACTGCTGCGCTACGGCCCTTCCGGCGCCGAAGAACCCGGCCTCTTGGATGCCGACGGGAACATTCGCGACCTCAGCGGAACGATTGCCGATATCGGCGGAAGCGACATCTCGCCCGAAGGCCTCGCGCGGCTGGCGGCCATCGATCCGGCATCGCTGCCGAAGGTCGAGGGCAATCCGCGGTTAGGCGCCTGCGTCGCCAACACCGGCAAGTTCATCTGCATCGGCCTGAACTACGCCGATCACGCGGCGGAGTCGGGCATGGCCGTGCCGTCCGAGCCGGTCATCTTCATGAAGGCGACCTCGGCGATCGTCGGCCCGAATGATGACGTGCTGATCCCGCGCGGCTCGCAGAAGACCGACTGGGAGGTTGAACTCGGCATCATCATCGGCAAAACAGCGAAATACGTCACCGAAGCCGAGGCACTCGATTATGTAGCCGGCTATTGCGTGGCGCATGACGTCTCCGAGCGGGCGTTCCAGACCGAGCGCCAGGGCCAGTGGACCAAGGGCAAGAGCTGCGACACGTTCGGCCCGACCGGCCCATGGCTGGTCACAAAGGACGAGGTCGCCGATCCGCAGAACTTGGGCATGTGGCTCACCGTCAATGGCGAGACCATGCAGAACGGCTCGACGAAAACCATGGTCTACGGCGTCACCCACCTCGTCTCCTACCTGTCGCAGTTCATGTCGCTGCATCCGGGCGACATCATCTCCACCGGCACGCCGCCGGGCGTCGGCATGGGCATGAAGCCGCAGCGCTGGCTGAAGCCCGGCGATGTCGTCGAGCTCGGCGTTGACGGGCTCGGATCGCAGAAACAGCACGTCCGCGCCGACGGCTGAGCCGGCGAGAGGAGACCGCCATGGCCAGCCCCATCGTCGACGCGCATCACCATTTCTGGCGGGTCGACCGTGGCGACTATCATTGGATGTCGCCCGGCATGGGAGCGCCGCTCTACCGGGATTATCTGCCGCGGGACCTGGCGCCGCTTCTGCGCAAGGCCGGCGTCGACAAGACCGTCGTCGTCCAGGCCGCGCAGACGGAGGACGAAACGGCCTTCCTGCTGGCGCTTGCCGGCGAGACCGATTTTGTCGCCGGCGTGGTCGGGTGGCTCGACATGGAAGACCCGGCCTTCGCCGTCAAGCTCGACGCGCTCATGGCCAATCCCAAATTCGTCGGCCTGCGGCCCATGCTGCAGGATCTCGCGGATGATGCCTACATCCTGCGGCCTTCTGTCATCTCCAGCCTGCGGGTCATTGCTGAACGCGGTGTCGCCTTCGATGTCCTGACCTATCCCCGCCACCTCAGAAACGTCGCCAAGGCCCTCGACGCCGTGCCCGGCTTGCGGGCGGTGATCGATCACATCTCGAAGCCTTCCATCGCGTCGGGTGCATTCAATGGCTGGGCCAGCGACCTGCAGCGTGTCGCCGCATTTCCCAATGTCTTCTGCAAGCTCTCCGGCATGATCACCGAAGCGGATCACGACAGCTGGCGCCCGCGCGATCTGAAACCTTATGTCGACCAGGCGCTGCTGTCTTTCGGGGCTGACCGCCTGATGTTCGGCAGCGACTGGCCCGTATGCCTGCTGGCGGGCAGTTATGCCGAGGCGCTCAACGCGCTGCGCACCGTTCTCGACCCCCAGCTTTTGAAGGATCAGCAGGCGGCCGTCTACGGCCTGAATGCCGTCCGCTTCTACCAGCTGTCGATCTGATGCAGGGCTGCCCAAAAACCATGCGGGACAATCCTTGCACCGTGTGTTATATTAGTGTTATAGAACAACGAAGGCTGCAGGACGGCCGCCACGCATCTGAAATCGGAAACGGGTGAGGGACGGGATGTCGGCCGCGACGAGCGCTCTTCGCATGCAAGGGATCAGCAAGATCTTCCCAGGCGTGAAGGCGCTTTCCGATGTCAATTTCTCTGTCGATTTCGGCCGCGTCCACGCCATCGTCGGCGAAAACGGCGCCGGCAAATCCACGTTGATGAAGGTGCTCAGCGGCACCTATCTTCCAACCACCGGCACCACCGAGGTGGGCGGTGTGGAAGTGCGCATGCGCAAGCCGGCCGATGCGCAGAAACTTGGCATCCGCATGGTGCATCAGGAATTGAACCTGGTGCCCGACCTGACCGTCGCCGAGAACGTCCATCTCGGCCGCATGCCGCGCAAATGGCTGCTGGTCGACAAGGCCGCGATGGTCGGTAACGCGGCCGCCGTCCTGAAGGAATTGGGCGCCGACATCGATCCCAAGGCGCGGCTCGGCGATCTTTCGATCAGCCAGCAGCAGCTGGTGGAAATCGCCAAGGCCTATGCCGCCAACCCGCGTATCATCGTGCTGGACGAGCCGACATCGAGCCTGAGCGAGCACGAGACGGCGGCGCTGTTCCGCATCCTGCGCAAGATGAAGGCGCAGGGCATCGCCATCGTCTACATCAGCCATCGGCTGAAGGAGGTGCTGGAGATCGCTGACGATGTCACCATCCTGCGCGACGGCAGCATGATCGAATCGCGTCCGGCCGACGGCATCACCGCCGCGCAGATGATCAAGCTGATGGTCGGCCGCGAGGTCACCAACGTGTTCCCGAAGACGCCCTCGACGATCGGCGCTCCGGTGCTGAAGGTCAGAGGCCTCGGCGACGGCGTCACTTTTTCCAATGTCAGCTTTGATGTCCGGGCTGGCGAGATACTCGGCCTGACCGGCCTCGTCGGTGCCGGCCGCACCGAAGTCGCCAAGGCGATCTTCGGCCTGTCCACGCTGACCGCCGGCAGCATCGAGACCCATGGCAAGCCCGTCACCATCCGCTCGCCGTCACAGGCGATGAGGGCCGGCATCGCCTATGTGCCGGAAGACCGCAAGGGAGACGGCATCATCCCGTCCATGACGGTGCGCGAGAACATCAGCCTGCCGGTCTTGCGCCGGCTTTCCCGCTTCAGCCGCGTCAGCCTGAGCGCCGACCGCAAGCTCGCGGCGAAATACGCTGCGGACTTTTCCATTGTCCCGCCTGATCCCGAGCGCCGCATCAACCTTCTGTCGGGTGGAAACCAGCAGAAGGCCGTCATCTCCAAATGGCTGTCGGCCAAGCCGTCCGTGCTCATTCTCGATGAGCCGACGCGCGGCGTCGATGTCGGCGCCAAGGCCGAAATCCACCGCATCATCGGTGAACTCGTCGCGAAGGGAATGGCTGTGGTGATGATCTCGTCCGAACTCCCCGAAGTGCTCGGCGTCTGCGACCGGGTCGTCGTCATGCGTGACGGCCGTGCCTCGCCGGCGATCGAGCGCAAGGACCTGTCGGAAGAACGCATCATGGCGCTCGCCACGGGCGAAGAAACGGCATGACGGACATCGCCCTCTCCATGCAGGATCGTACCAACCCACGTTTCAACCGTGGCAGCCGGCTCGTTGACACCGTCTCTCGTGCCGGCCTGCTCATCGCCATCCTGGCGGTGGTGCTCTACGGGGCGCTCGCCAGCCCGGTCTTCTTCACCACAGGCAATCTGGTCAATGTCCTGACCTCGATGGCCATCGTCGGCATCGTTGTGGTTGGCATGACCTTCGTGCTCGTCGTCGGCGGCCTTGCCGACCTTTCGGTGCCGGCGACCATCGCCTGCGGCGCCATCCTGTCGCTTGCCCTGCAGCCGATGATCGGCCCGGTTCCCGCCTTCGTCCTGGCGGTCGCGCTGGCCGGCGCCTGCGGCCTCGTCAACGGATTGTTGGTCGGCTATGTCGGCATCAACCCGATCATCGCCACGCTGGGCGTCGGCACCATCGTGCTCGGCATTGTCCAGGCGGCGGTCGGCGGCGTCATCGTCTACGGTACCGACCCGGCCACGGCGGCACTGGTCAAGAGCCGGGTTCTGGGTATTCCCACCATCGCCCTGATCTTCCTGGCCATCGCCCTCATCGGAAACTTCGTCCTGTCGCGCTCCTTCTGGGGCCGGTGGACCATCGCCACGGGCGGTAATTACAGTGCCGCTGAAGCCAGCGCTGTGCCGGTTCGTGCCGTCAAGGCCGGAGCCTTCATCATCACCGCACTGTGCTCGGGCCTGAGCGGTGCGTTGCTCGGATTGACCCTGCAGAGCGCCCGACCGCTTGTCGGCACAGGCTATGAGTTCAGCGCCATCACTGCCGTGGTGGTCGGTGGCGTCTCGATCATGGGCGGTTTCGGCTCGGTGCCGCGCGCCATCGCCGGGCTGGTCTTCGTCCAGTTGCTCACCAACGTCATGGTGCTGCAGGGCGTGCGCACGCCCGTCCAGGGCTTTATCCTCGGCCTGCTGATCGCCATTGCGGTCGCCCTCGATGTCGCCCTTCGCAAGCGGGGTGTTGCGTGATGGCTCTCCTCTCGCAAATCGCCCGCTACCGGGTCGCGCTCATCCTCGGCCTCACGCTCATCGTCGCCTCGCTGCTGGTGCCGGGCTTCCTCAGCCTGACCACGCTCGGCCTTGGCCTCGACCGCAGCTCGACCATCGGCATCATCGCCATCGGCCTGACGGTCCTGCTGATCGCTGGCCAGATCGATCTGTCAGGCGGCGCGGTGTTTGCATTGGCGGGCATCGTCTCGATCCAGCTGCAGCCGAGCCTGGGGCTTTGGCCGGCAGCATGCGTCGGCGTTCTGACCGGAGCGGCCGCCGGTGCACTGAACGGCATCCTGTCCGTCGGCTTCAAGGTCAATTCGCTGGTAGCGACGCTGGCCACCATGCTGATCTTCCGGTCTATCGCGCACTGGATCACCGCCAGCCAGCCAGTGTCGGGCACCGACATCATGTTCTCGCTGGCGCTGGCCAAGATCTATTTCGACATCTTCACCGTGCGCAGCGCGCTGTTCCTGGCCGCCATCCTGCTCCTGCATTTCTGGCTGACCCGCACCGTGTCCGGCCGCAATCTGTTCGCCGTCGGCTCGAATGCGATCGCCGCCGAGGCCAGCGGCATCTCGTCTGGCAAGATGGTGTTTCTCGGCTTCGTCTTCGCCAGCACGCTGGCGGGGGTCGCGGGCGTGCTGCAGAGCCTTGCCACCAACACAGGCTCGCCGATGTTCGGTTCGGAACTGACCGTCTCGGTGATCGCGGCGGTGGTCGTCGGCGGCACGCGCCTCGAGGGCGGCCGGGGCTCGGCGCTGGGCACGCTCGGCGGCGTGCTCACCATCGCCTCGCTGACCACCGCGATGGAGTTCCAGTCCGTCCCCGCCTACGTCCAGCAGGTCGTCGCCGGCCTCATTCTCATTCTGCTCGTCGTTCTCGACCGCACGGTCAGGACGACCGCGCGGGCCAACACACGGGCAGCCGTCTCTGCCTGAAAAAATAGCATTCAAAAGGAGGAAACCATGACTACCAGGAAAACCGCATTGCTTATCAGCGCCATGGCGCTATTGGCTTCAGCCGGCTGGGCCGAGGCCAAGACGGTCTGCTACGTAACGGCCGCCGACTCGCATGCCTATGCGACGCCGGCAAACAAGGCGCTCGAAGCGCGCGCCAAGGAACTCGGAATCGAGGTGCTCGGCCTCAGCCAGAATTTCGATGTCCAGACCGGCACCGAGCAGCTCAACACCTGCATCGCCCGCAAGGCCGACGGCATCATCCTGTGGCCGCTCGACCCGCAGGCCTATATCCCCGCGCTGGCGCGCGCGCAGCAGGCCAACATACCGGCCATCCTCATCAACTCGCCGATGAGCGACCAGGCCAAGCCGTTCATCAAGTCGTTCACCGGTCCCGACGTCTACGAGGAAGGCAAGATGGCGGCCGATTCGCTGAACACGGCGCTGAAGGGCGAGGGCGCGGTGATCGTCATCGCCGGCCAGGCCGGCAACGGCACCACGATCGGGCGCGTCGGCGGCTTCGTCGATCACCTCAAGAAACTCGGCAGCAAGATCGAGGTGCTCGACACCGTCAACGCCGACTTCGATCAGCAGAAGGCGCTGGTCGCCAGCCGCGACCTGATCACCCGCTTCGGCGACAAGATCAACGGCGTCTACGCCAATGACGACACCATGGCGCGGGGTTTCATCGACGCCTGGAAGGAAGCCAACCCCGGCAAGCCGACGCCGCCGATCGTCGGCATCAACGGCCAGAAGGACGCCTTCGAGTCGATCAAGTCCGGCGAGATGTATTCGACCATCGTCCAGTCGCCCGACGAGGACGGCAAGCTCGCCATCAACACCATGGCCGAGATCCTCGACGGCAAGGATGTCAAGGATCGCATCCCGATCCCGCTGACCGTCGTCACCAAGGAGAACGTCGAGACCACCAAGCCCGCTTTCTGATTTGCGGAGCTGTCTCTTGACAACCTACGGTTTGGCCCGGCTTTGCCGGGCCATTTCGTTATGGCCCTTGGTCAACGGCCTGCGGGCCGCTTCGGAACGGCATCAGGGCAGGTAGCATTGAGGAGAAAGTCTGCAGATAAATACCCGTCATGGTTGCAATTCCCGGTCCGAACAGGTACTCTCTGAATTGGGATAGGGGGAGAGACAATGATTTCACCGGGGTTCATAGCAGAGCTTTTGGGCGTGGCCTTTTTCATGGCGCTGACAGGGGCGTTGGTGGCGTGGCTGTTGAGGAAGGTCATGGGCATCGGACTTGTTACATCCTACGCGCTGGGCATCACGGCCATGACGTTTGCCGGCGCCGCCCTGTATATATCCAGCCAAGACGGAGCCGTCGACTATCTCACTGCCTGGATCAAATACGCCATCGGTGGCGTAGTCGGCTTCGCCATCCTCTATGCGACATCGCGTCGGTCGGCGAACAAGGCGTAGGGCTTGCGAGAAGCGCACCCCTGGCTGTTCCGGCATCGGCGTGTCCGACAAGGGTGATCGGATTCAGCCTTGGATTGGTTTTGTTCTCCGACAGTCGGCGTGTCGCAGCCAGATACAAAAAACCCCGCCAGCAGGGAGCTTGGCGGGGTATTGATTGGAGGAGTTCAGGATCGAATGGGAGACGATCCGGGTGGGAAACTCAGGTGCCGTGCAAAGGTTCCACATTCGCTTGGTTTTCCGTCTCCTACATCAATCCCTTGGCGGCGGTGCGCAGGATGATTGCACGCGCATCGCAGCCTTCAGGCGTCGGCAGTCCCAGATAATTGTGCGGCTTCGAAGCCCACAGCGATGAGCTGCGCATAGCTGACCTCGGCATGGCGGTCTTCGTGTCGGTGACATCGATAGAGGCGCTGGCCTACACCGCGGTTCTGAACGCCCCCGAAAAGCTCTCGAAGCAAGCAATCGAAGCGCTCGTCGAGGAGGCCATCCGTCTCGTGGTCGGGTATCTGCGGTAGGGCATGAGCGAGGCGCAGGCAGCCTCAGGGCGCTCGTCTCAATTCTTGTCCACCGGCTTGGAACGCATCCGCGACACCGTCTCGCGCTCGGCGCGTTTGGAGCGCAGCGGCGGCAGGCCGCGGTCGATCAGGTCCATGTCCTCCAGCACCATATCGCCCATGCGCTTGAAGGCGATGTCGAGCGCGCCGGCGCGATGGGCCGAGCGCAGGAAGCCGGGCAGGTCGCGCACTGGATGGTCCTGCGCTAGCGGTTCTTCCGGAAAGACGTCGCTGGCGGCGACGATGTGGCCGCTCTTCACCGCCGCCATCAGGGCGGGGAAGTCGACGACGCCGGCGCGGCTGAGCAGGATGAAGGCGGCGCCCTTGCGCATGCTGGCAAAGGCATCGGCGCCGAGAAACCCTTGGTTCTCTGATGTCACCGAGGCGACGACGAAAACGAAATCGCTCTGCGACAGCACCTCGTCCAGCGAAGCCGGCGCGACGCCATTGTCGATCAGGATCGACGGCGGCAGCCAAGGGTCGAAGACTTTCGTGCGGGTGCGGAAGCCGGACAGCAGCCGGTTCAGCGCGCGGCCGAGATCGCCGAAGCCGATGATGCCAACGTCGGCGCCGGACAAAAGCTGCGCCGTCTGGTTGCCGTCACCGCCCCAAAGCTCCTTGCCCTGCCGGAAAGCGAGATCGGCATCGACGATGTTGCGGGCGAGGTTGAGCGCCATGGCAAGGCCAAGCTCGGCCACCGGCTCGGCGAATACCAGCCCGGTGGTGACGACATGGATGCCGCGCGCAAAAAGCGTCTCATAGGGCATGTTGTTGAGCAAATTGGTCTCGACATTGAAGACGCAGCGCAGCGCCTTCATTGTCTCCAGCGTTTCCGGCGTGATCGGCGGCTGGCCGACGATGTAGCGGGCCTCCGCCAGCACATCGGCCGGCAGTTTCGCCACGCCATCGGCCGTCGTCTCGACAATGCGGTAGTTGGCCCGCAGGCGTGCCAGTTGCGGTGGCGTGAAGATGAGGTCGAGCGTGCGTGGTTCCGGCGCGCTGATCACCAGCGGCAAGGCGCTGTTGGACATGACAAATTCCTCCCGGCGCGATCACTGTCGCGCCCCTCAGACAGAATGTTTGGTTCGGATCGAGCGACTGGCCGCACTATCGGCCCCTGACCTTCGAATGGCATGGCCACCACGCCGATGGTTCGGCCGGCAGGCGGAACATCTGAACCGGATAGTGAAGCAGCATGTAACGCCAGGCCTGCCGCAGAGCCAGGCCCAGGCGACAATCCTCGATCAGCATGACTCTCGCACCTGGAAGATCGAGAAAGCCGTCTTTGCTGGCGCTGTTTGACGCCCAGACGACAGCCTGCTTGCCGGCTTTGGCGGCCTCGCGAAAGAAACGTGCCTGCCAGTTATGCCCGGGCTCGCGCCCTACCAATGTTCTTTCAGCTAGAGCCACTCGCAAATCGATGGCGGCGGCGGCCCGCAAAGGCAGGTGAAACACTTCCAGGCTGTCTGCAAGCGTTGGCCAGGAGTTGCCCAGAAGCTGGTGCTGACCCCAGTCTATATGGACTGGCCCGTCGGCTCTGAAGCCAATCTTGGGCATACTCGAACAAACGAACGATCGTTCGTAGCGTTCTACCGTTGCGGGCGATGTGTCGGCAAACACTGGAGCCCGATATCGTACATTGAGCAAGCCCCGCCGGCTGAACCCGGTTTGGCCACGATCCTGAACGAAATGCAGCCAGCGACCGACGAAGACGCCTGGCCCTTTCGCCGCGATGCGGATCTGTACTGCATCAATGTTCCAGAACTCATCCGAGTCGAAGGGGAAGACGATCGGATAGCCGTCGGCGACCGCCGTATTCGCAGCTTCATTCATCACTTGCTTCTGCCGGTAGACCGGGTCGCCAGTTTTCTCGACAACAATCTTGTTGCAGGCACGGCTGATCGATTGAAGCGCCTCGTAGGTTCCGTCAGTCGACCCATCGTCGATGAACACCAGCCGATCGAAACCAATCCGCAGATAATGCCCACATAGGAAAGGCACGAGATCGACCGCATCCTTGATCATACAGACACCGCAAATCAACAGATTGGACATATTGCGGTTCACCACACGATCTCTGTTCCCAAATTTGGCCGGATAACTCGCCCCGCCAACCTTTCGTCTGGCGGGATTTGTTCGTGGAGATGCTTTCCCCGTGTGAAAGCCAACCAACCAGACATTGGCCTGTCAATGAAAGTTTTTCCCTCGCTCGGCGCGGACGACCATGGCTGCCGCCGGGTTGAACGCAGGGGCCGGGTGAGCAGGCTTTTTGATAGGTTGCCGGCGTGCCTTCGCCAGCCACCGCCCGGCGAGGCGCACCGATACGCAGGGTCTTGATGCGGATCATCAAAGCAAAGAACATTGCCCCAAGCCGGTTCTCTCCTCAGGTCAAGCCCGATGGTATGTTTCTGGGCGACGCGAACCGCAGACTACGCCTCGGATTAACCGATTTACAACTGCGAAAAATCGATTTATCCATTACATCAGTGGGGCATGATGCAAGGTCCCGCCCTCGGGAGGAGGACAAATGGCGCATCGCGAAGCCCGGCAGCGGCGTCCGTCGATCCACGACGTGGCAAGCCGCGCCGGCGTGTCCGCCGCCACCGTCTCCAAGGTCATGGCCGGCGTCACCACGGTGAAGCCGGAAAACGCGCAGCGCGTCTTCGATGCCATCGAGCAATTGGGCTACCGCGTCGATCCGCTGGCGTCCGACATGCGCCGGGCCAAGCGCCGCATCATCGGCGCCATCATGCCGGAATTCGAAAGCGAGTTTTTCGGCCAGATGGTCACGCAACTCGAAAGCCTCGCAGAACAGCGCGGCTACACGCTGGTGGCGGCATCGAGCCGCGAATCCGAAGAGCGCGAAAAGGAAATCCTCGCCCGCATGCATGACTGGCGGGTAGCCGGCGTGGTGCTAGCGCCGGTGCGCAACGAGCATGGTCCGGCGGCCGCCTTCATGAAAGCCAACGGCATGACCGGCGTGCTGATCGACCGCGTGCTGTCCGACGATGCCTTCGACACGGTGTCCGCCGACAGCGCGGCGGCCAGCGCCGAAGTGGCAAGGATGCTGGTCGGCAAGGGCCATCGCCATGTGCTGGTCATTGGTCTGGCCGAACAGGCGGCGACGGTGCGCGCCCGCCTCGACGGCTTCCGCAGCCAGGCGCTGGCGCTCGACCCGTCGATCCGCATCGACGTCATCCTGTCGGAGGTCAGCGTCGAGCCGCTGCGGGCATCCTTGCGCGACTATTTCGGGCGGGGCGAGCGGCCGACAGCTGTCTATTCGCTGCTGCTCAAGGGCACGCTGGTTGCGCTTTCCGAATTCCGCCGGCGCGGCTGGCATTGCCCCAACGACATCTCGCTGGTCGGCTTCGACGACGCCGAATGGATGCAGGTGACCTGGCCGGCCATCGCCGCCGTCGTGCAGCCGGTGCGGCAGATCGCCATCGAGGCGATGAACCTTTTGTTTCGCAGGATAGAGGGCGAGGAGGGCCAGCCTACCGCACGGCTCGAACCCTGCCAGGTTTTGATGCGGGAATCCGTTGGCTCGCCAGGCAACGGCCCGCATTCCGGGGGAGGAGACCGACAATAGCCCCCATTGTCGAAGACGGAAGGCAGGCGCCGGACCTGGCTTTGGCTCGCGGCGCGTGACATCAACAGGAGGAAGGCAATGACATCGTTCGTTCTGAAGATAAATCGATTTACTCTGGCTCTGGGCGTCGCGATGGCGTTCTCGGCCATCTCCGCAGCCAAGGCCGACGACGCCGAGTACGGCGTGCTGATGAAGACACTGGCCAATCCGTTCTGGGGCGCGATGGCCCAGGGCGTCGAAGCCGGCGCCAAGGAAGCCGGCGTGAAGATCTTCCAGCAGGCAGCTGAGAGCGACCAGGCGGCCGAGCCGCAGCTCAATTTGTGCAACACCATGCTGGAGCGCAAGCCGGCGGCGATGATCACGGCGGCGATCAACTCGACCAATCTGCTGCCGTGCCTGAAGACGGCGCAGGAGGCCGGCATCAAGATCGTCGATCTCGACAACAATCTCGATCAGGCGGTGCTCGACAAGGAAGGCATCAAGGTCACCTTCCACATCGGCTCCGACAACAATGCAGCTGGCGCGCAAGGGGCCGAATATCTCGTCTCCAAGCTCGGCAAGGACGCCAAGGGGCCGGTGCTGGTGATCGAGGGCCTTTCCGGCAACATCACCGGCGAGAAGCGCGCCAAGGGCTTTGCCGACAAGCTGAAAGAATTGGCGCCTGGATTGCAGATCGTCGCCTCGCTGCCGGGCGACTGGGATCGTGGCAAGGCCGCCTCGATCGCCACCGACACGCTGACGGCGCATCCCGACCTCGTCGCCATCTTCTGCGCCAATGACGGCATGGCGCTGGGTGCTGTCGAATCCGTCTACGCCGCCGGCAAGGGCCCGCAGGTGACGATCATCGGCGTCGACGGCAATTCCGACGCGGTCAAGTCGATCAAGGAAGGTCGCCTCAATGCCTCGGTGGCGCAGCTGCCCTACCTCGTCGGCAAGCAGGCGGTCGAGAACGTCAAGAAGGCGCTGGCTGGCGACAAGGTCGAGGATAGCATCGCCGTGCCGACCCTGGTGCTGACCAAGGACGTGATCGACGCCGGCAAGGAGCCGATGCTGGAGTATGTGAAGTAGGAAGGGGATAGGCAGTAGGCAGTAGGCAGTAGGCAGTAGGCAGTAGGCAGTAGGCAGTAGGGAAACAGGCATGTTCCGCCCTCAGAGCTGATCACTTACTGCCCTACTGCCCAATCCCTACTGCCTACTGCCCTCTCTCAAAGGTGCAACCAAATGTCATTCTGGTCCCGGGTGCAGCGCGCATCCGTCGAACGGCTCCACATTCGCCTGGAATCGCTGCTGGTGCTCCTGGCGCTCAGCGCCGTCATGGCGGTGCTGTCGCCCTATTTCCTGTCGCTCAGCAATGTCCTCAACATCCTGCTCGCGACCTCGACGATCGGCGTGCTGGCCATCGCCGCCACCTTCGTCATCGGTTCGGGCGGGCTAGACCTGTCGCTGGGCTCGGTCATGGGCTTGTCCGGCGTCGCCGGCGCCTTCGTTGCGGTGAACCTCGGCTGGTGGTCGCCGCTGGCGGTTGCCGCCTGCATCATCGCCGGCGGCATTGCCGGCTACATAAACGGCCAACTGGTCACCCGCGCCTTCGTGCCGGCCTTCATCGTCACGCTCGGCATGCTCGGCCTGGCGCGCGGGCTGGCGCTGGTCATCTCGCAGGGCAGGGCGATCTACGGCCTGCCGCCCGAAATCGTATACATCGGCCAAGGCCGTCCGTTCGGCATTCCGATGCCGGTCATCCTCCTGGTGCTGGCGGCGATCGTCGCGCATTGCCTGCTCGCCTACACGCGCTTTGGCCGCCACACGCTGGCGCTCGGCGACAGCGAGGGTGCGGCGCGCGCCGCCGGCATCCGCGTCGAGCATCATCGCCGCATCATCTACACGCTGTCGGGAGCGCTCGCCGGCCTTGCCGGTCTGTTGTTCACCGCCCGCGTCAATGCCGGCGACCCGACCGCCGGCATCAACTACGAGCTCACCGCGATCACCGCCGCCATCATCGGCGGCACCAATCTGTTCGGTGGCCGCGCCTCGATCCTCGGCACCATGATCGGCGCGCTGATCATGGGCGTGCTGCAGAACGGGCTGACGTTGCTCGCGGTCCAATCCTACTACCAGCAGATGGCGATCGGCGCCGTGCTGATCCTGGCCGTGTTCATCGACCAGTATCAGGTGCGCAAGGAGTCGCGCGTATGACCCTTCTCGCCCTCAATGGCATCCGCAAAAGCTTCGGCGCGGTCGACGTGCTGCACGGCGTCGACCTGTCGGTCGAGGCCGGCGAAGTGATCGGCCTGGTCGGCGACAATGGCGCCGGCAAGTCGACGCTGATGAAGACCATCACCGGCATCTACCGGGCCGATTCCGGCTCCATCCAGCTCGATGGCCGGGACATCCTGCCGCTGGACCCAGGCCAGCGGCGCCGGCTCGGCATCGAGATGATCTATCAGGACCTGTCGCTGGCCAAGCAGCAGGACGTGGCTGCCAACATCTTCCTCGGCCGCGAGCCGGTGAAGAGACTGTTCGGCCTGTTTCCGGGCTTTGTCGACAAGGCCGAGATGGATCGCCAGGCAGCAAAAATGATCGAGCGGCTGGGCGCGCATCTGCCATCGATCAACCGCCCGGTCGGCTCGTTCTCGGGCGGCCAGCAGCAGACGGTAGCGATCGCCCGCGCCCTGACCTTCAACCCCAGGCTTGTCATCATGGACGAGCCGACGGCCGCCCTTGCTGTGCGTGAGGTGCAAAGCGTGCTCGACCTCATCCGCCGGCTGAAGTCGGAAGGCATCGCCGTCATCCTGATCTCGCATAGGCTGAACGACGTGCTGGCGGTCACCGACCGCATCGTGGTGCTGCGCCACGGTCGCGCCGAGGCCAATCTGGTCACCGCGAAAACCAACATGAACGAGGTCGTCGGCCGCATCGTCGGCGGCGGCGACACCAGCGCCGCGGCGGCGCACGAACAGAGAGGCTGAAATGAACATTTTTGGACTGCACACTTTCGCCATCGCGCCGGTCTGGGACCTCGACCTGATCGAGCCGCAGATGGAGCGGTTGAAGGGGCTCGGCATCGGCCTGTTGGAGATTCCGCTGCTGCGCCCCGAGGAGATCGACACCAGGCGCACGCGCGCCTTCGCCGAACGGCAGGGCGTCGAACTCGTTCCGTCGCTCGGCCTGCCTGCCTCGCTCGATGTCGTGGCGCGGCCGGATGAAGCGCTGGCTTTCCTCGAACCGGCCTTCGCCGTCTGCGAAGCGGTGGGCAGCACCGCACTCGGCGGCGTCACCTATGGCACGATCGGCAAGACCTCCGGACGCGCGCCGACCACGGAGGAAATCGACGGCATGTGCCGTTTCCTCGGGCGAGCGGCGAAGGCCGCCAAGGCACATGGGCTGAAGCTCGGCATCGAGCCCTGCAACCGCTACGAGACCCATCTGATCAATCGCGGCATTGATGCCGCCAACATCATCGAGCGCGTCGGAGCCGACAACATCTTCATCCATCTCGACACCTACCACATGCATATCGAGGAGGAGAGCTTCGACGCCGGCTTCCGCGCCGCCGCGCCCTATCTCGGCTATGTCCACGTATCCGAAGCCAATCGCGGCGTGCCGGGGCGCGGCATGCTCAACTGGGCGGCCTGCATGAAGGCCATCGCCGACATCGGCTACACCGGCGCGATCACGCTCGAAAGCATGAACCATGTCGACGTCGACATTGCCGGCGGGCTCGCTGTCTGGCGGCCGGTGGCCGACAATCCGGACGACGTCATTGGCGTCGGCCTGCCGTTCTTGCGTGAGGAAGCGAGGAAGGCGGGGTTGACGTTGGGATAGTCCAACCAATTGCGGATGAGGAGTTCAAAAGCGCCGACGCTTACGAGCAGTTTACGAGCGTAGACTAGGATTGATCCCGTCCGATTCGCTTGGAAACGTCATGAGCAGAGCCCTCACTTCATTCGCCTTGGTCGCCGTCCTGTCGGCATTGCTCATGGCGCTGAGCCTTGCTGTGGCCAGGCATGGCTATCCATTCGGTGCGGTCGGCGTGAAGCGCCTCGACGGCATCGCGGATGCCGGGACATTCATTCCGCTGGCCGCCATCTACTTTTTCAGTGCGATGCTGATGATGGTGCTGCCGATCCGCGCCGCCAGCATCGTGCTGACCAATGCCGCCGATGCGCTTTTCTGGACGGTGATTGTGCTGTTCGCCAGCATCATCGGGTGCTTGGTCGCCAGATGGGTGTTTGGCCAGCCAGAGGCCCTGCGTGCATTGCTGAACTGGCGGTTCCTGTTCGCTGTCGCCATTGTCGGATGCCATATCGTCATGAACGACCTGCGGCGCAACGTCCTGCTGCGCAGCCTGTTCTTCGTCATCTTCGCCGCCGCGACCCTGGCCTGCCTGTTCTGGTCCTTCATGCTCCGATGAATGCGGCCTGTCCCTGCCCTTGGTGGGTCGCGGGAGGACGTCGTAGTCCACCAAGACAGTGCGCTGAGCCCGAAGGCGAGCGTGAAGCTCGCCTCCACCTCAGCGCACTGTTCAGACGGCTTCTGAAGCCTGCGGCGCGGCGCAGGCCAGTTCCGTCGCATAGCCCTTGGTCGGCCGTTGCCAGACCGGCGCAGTGGCGGGCCGTTCGCCGGTGATCAGCGACCGCATCTCGGCAAGGTAGGATTGCACGAAGAACGATGGCTGGCTCTCCAGCGCCGTATAGGGGCCTGGACGGTAGGCGCGGGAGGCGACGCCGTCGGCATTGTCCTCGGTGATCTTCTTGTCCTGCACCGTGGTCACGTCCCACATCCAGGTGATCTTGTCTGTGTCCACGTCGGCATCGGCATTCTCGTCGACCAGCCAGGTCAGGATGACGTCGGTCTCCGTGGCGCTGCGCGGGATCATCTGGAACAGCGTGACATAGTCGTTGGCAGAACTGGCGAAGGACAGCCGGCCGAGGCGAAACCCGGTCTCGCCGCCATCATAGGCCTTGCGGCCGCCCATCAGGCACGACACCGGCTGGCCGTCGTCGGAAAGCGTCTTGCGCCCCGGGCCGATCGGCTTGCGGTGCATGCCAAACGGCGCGATGTCGAGGCCGCCCGGTTCCCATGCCAGCTTGTTGAACTCGGCATCGCCGATGACACTGTGCCAGGCCTCCAGTTCCTCCTGCCATTGTGCCGCCTTGTCTTCGTCACGCACGGCGGTGACCTTCACATGGGCGTTGACCCGGAAATATTCCGGATGCGCCGGCCGGCAGTGGTAGCATTCGAGGAAATTCTCCAGCACCAGCTTCCAGTTGGCCCTGGTCGGGTAGCTCTTGCGGGCAAGGATGCGCGCCCGGTTGATGCCGTTCTCGCGCAATCCGTCGGTCAGCGCGTCGGCGACCGGCTGGACGTCCGGCAGGGCGGCCTCGTCGAGACCGCAGAGCACAAGCCCGCCAACGCATTTCGATGGCACGCGATGCAAGCCCAGCGCCTCCGGGTCGACATTTTCGGGCAGGTCTTGTCGGCTCTGCAGTTCACCGGTCAACCGGAACGACCACGCATGATAGGGGCAGACGAGCAGCCGGCCGCGCCCGTCCTTGGTGCATAGCCTTGAGCCGCGATGGGTGCAGACATTGTAGTAGGCGGCGATGTCGTCCTCACCGTCGCCAAAGCGCACGACGATGATCTCCTCATCGAAAAGCTGGCGCACGATGTAGCGCCCCTTTTCTGGCACCTCGCTGGCATGGGCGACAAGAGACCATTGCCGCGGGAACCAAAGCTCGCGCTCCAACGCGAAGATCGCCGGGTCGACATAGAATGGCTGCTCCAGCGACCAGTCGGGACGGTGCCTGTCGATCAGGCCGACGATCCCGGCACGATCAGGCGGCAGACGGTTCGTTGTCGTAGCTTGCACCGGAAACTCCTGCGGCTGGCTGAGAATGACTTTTCATCAGCACTGTGCGGTGCGGAAGCCCATGTTGCAAATATGGATATGACAAGGCAGCATAACAAAAAAGCATGATACGGAAGCGGTGATAAACGATGCGGGAATCCTGGTCATGAAGACACTCAAGACATCGCTGCCTTTGCTCAACGCGATGGTTGTCTTCGAGGCGGCGGCCCGCAATGGCGGCCTGACGCCGGCGGCCGAAGAGCTCAACATCGCCCAGTCGGCGGTGAGCCGGCATGTCGCCAATCTCGAGCGTCAGCTGTCGGTCGCGCTGTTCACGCGCAAGGGCAATCGCGTCGTGCTGACCGAAGCCGGCGACACGCTGGCCGAGGCGATCCGCGACGGGCTGGGCACGATCCGGCATGCGGTCGAAAGATTGTCGGCTCCCGATCGCGACACATTCGTGGTTGGCTGCAGCTACGACCTGGCGCAGATGTGGCTGATGCCGCGCTTCGACCTCATCACCTCGCGCATCCCCAATGGCCAGGTCATGCTGCTGACCTCCGTCGACTACAGGGATTTCGACAAGCCGGACGTGGCGCTTTCCATCCGCTTCGGAGTGCCCGAGGATTGGCCGGGGCTGGTAGCCAAAAAACTGTTTGACGGCGAATGGTTTCCGGTGTGCTCGCCGGCCTTCCTGGCGCGCCACCCATCGCTTGCGTCCGAAGACCCGCAGGGCTTCCTCGACGTTCCGCTGCTGCACATGACCACGCGGCCCGGCGCCGTCGACAGCTGGCAGTCATGGATCGGCACCGAGCGCAACCTCGATGGTCCCAGGTTCACCAGCTATCTGTCGATGATGCACGAGACCATCGCCGGCCGGGGCGCGGCGCTCGCCTGGGCGGGCTTCGTCGAGGAACATCTGCGGCTTGGCCAGTTGGTGCGCCTGACCGGCACGTCACGGCTGCACCGCAGCTCGTTCCACCTCCTGACGAGGAAGAAGGCCGGCCCCGCTGTCCAGGCCATCGCGCAGGCGTTGTTGGACAGCGCAGAAGGCCTGTCGGCGATATCCGGACATTGAGCCGGCAAATGATAGAACATTCGATGGAATGACCAGCCGGCAAATGTCCGGCTGGTCATATGGCGAGACGGCTTCATCCAGCCGAGGAGGAAGCCGCCCTATTGAGCCTAGGCTTCCAGCCAGACGCGCGTGGCGACATAGCCGTTCGAGGCGTCGTTGCCGACGTCGTGCACGTAGCCCTTGACCTGCTTGGTCGCGGCATTGAGGTAGTTGTTGAACACCGGGATGATCGAGCCGCCTTCGTCGCGCACGATGAGGGCCGCGGCGTGGTAGAGCTCCGCGCGCTTGGCCTCGTCGGTTTCGGCGCGCGCCTCCTTGATCAGCTTGTCGAAGTCCGGGCGCTTGAAGTTGGTTTCGTTCGCGGCTGAATCCGACAGGCACTCCGTGGCGTACATCAGGTCCTGCGTCAGCCGGCTGCCATAGAACGACATGCAGAACGGCGCCACGCGCCAGACATTCGTCCAGTAGCCGTCGCTTGGCTCGCGCTTGATGTCGAGCGCAATGCCCGCCTTCTTGGCGCTTTCCTGATACAGCACGGCCGCATCCACCGCGCCGGCGAAGGTGCCGTCGGAGGTACGCAGCGTGATCGGCCCGTCATGGCCCGACTTCTTGTAGTGGAACGCCGCCTTGTCCGGATCATAGGCGCGCTGCTCGATCTCATTGGGGAAATACGGATAGGTGGCGTTGATCGGAAAATCGTTGCCGATCGTGCCGTAGCCGCCAAGAACCGTCTTCAGGATCGCTTCGCGGTCGATGGCGTATTTGAGGGCGAGGCGCAGGTCGTTGTTGTCGAACGGCGCCTTGTCGCAATGCATCGGCAGCGTGTAGTGGCCGCGGCCGGGCGTATCCAGGATCTGCAGGCCCGGCACGCGCTTCAGCAGCGAGATGGTCTTGGTGCTCAGGCTGTTGATGAAATGCACCTTGCCGGCGGTGATCGCCGCCGTACGGGCGGTCGCGTCGTTCATGCCGATGATCTCGAAACTGTCGACATTGCCGCGATCGCGCCAGTAGTTCTTGTTCTTCTCCAGCAGCGCCCGCACGCCCGGTTCGAAGCTGACGAGCTTGTAGGGGCCGGTGCCGACGCCCTCGGTCGGGTTGTCGTAGCCGCCGTTCGGCTGGATCACCAGGTGATAGGCGGTGAAGATCAGCGGCAGGTCGACATTGCTCTCGGCGAGCTTGACGACAAGCTCATTGCCGTGGCCCTCGATCGAGGTGATGGAGGTCAGGAAGCCGAGCGCGCCGGAGCGCGACTTGGAATCGCTGTGGCGCTGCAAGGTCTTGACGACGTCGTCGACGGTCAGCTTCTTGCCGTTGTGGAATTCGACGTCATTGCGGATCTTGAACGTCCAGGTCTTGGAATTGTCCTTCGCTTCCCAGCTTTCCGCGATCGACGGCACGGGCTTGCCGGTCAGCGGATCGCTTTCGACCAGATGATCACCGAAGCTGCGCGAAAGCGTCATCGTGACGTAGCTGAGATAGGTCGCGGGATCGAGCGACTCGGTGGTCGATCCGCCGTCCAAGCCGAGCTTCAGATGGCCGCCCTTCACCGGGGTCTGCGTTTGCGCCTGGGCCGCGCCAAGGCTGCTAAGCATGATGCCGGCGCCGATGGTCCCCCGTAGAAAATCGCGGCGGTTCGCCGTCAGGTCCATGCCGAGAAGTCCTTCTCCTGGTTTTGTCATCGCTGTTTCCTGTGCCTGGTTGAGAGGTTCAAATTTTTGGAGTCATGCCTGGGGGGCGCAAGAATGACGGTGGCGTCGCGGGAGCAGAAAAGGCTATTTCCAGACCTTTTTCGCCAGGTTGAAGAAGTTCTGTCCCAGCACCTTGACGACGGTCTGGTCCGAATGTCCCCGCTTGAGCAGGATCTCGGTCATCTCGGCAAGCTGGGCCGGCTTGGCGTAGACAGTCGGCTTGGCGCCATAGCCTTCGTTCTTGGGCCAGAACTGAGGATTGTTGGCGATGATCTCGTCGATGCCTTCCATGTCCACCGGGAAGGCGAAGTCGAGGCCGATGCCGACATGGTCGGGCCCGGCGACGTCGAGCAGATGGTCGACATGGTCAGCCAGCCGTTCCGACGTGGCATTGTCGTCGCCGAGGAAGAAGTTGATGCCGACGATGCCGACGACGCCGCCGGTCTTGGCGCAGGCCCGGATCTGGTCATCGGCGATGTTGCGGCCATGGCCGGCCAGCGCCTTGGCGTTGGAGTGCGAGAAGATCACCGGCTGGTTCGAATATTCCATCACCTCCATCGAGGTGCGATGGCCGCAATGGGTCACGTCGACGAACATGCCGAGCCGGTTCATCTCGTCGATCACCTGCCTGCCGAAGGCGGTGAGGCCGGTGTCGTCGTCATGGCAGCCGCCGCCGGCCAGCGTGTTGCGATTGTAGGCGAACAGCATCTGGCGCACGCCGAGATGATGGTAGAACTCGACCATCTCGATGCGGCCGTCGAGCGCGTTCATGCCCTCGATGTCGAAGGTGATGGCCAGCTTGCCCTGGGCCTTGGCCTCGACGATCTCGTCGACATTCGTCACCAGCCGGTAGTGATCGGGATGGGCAAGAACCCATCTGCGGAAGGCAGCCAGCGTCTTGACCGTGTTCTGCCACGGCATCAGGTCGAAGCCGACATCGATCGAGAGGTAGTTGATGCCGGCGTCGCGCCAGATCCGCAGATTGTTGAGATCGGCGGCCGGGTCGGGCATGAAGCCGGAATGCGTGTCCCAGATGAGCGCGTCGGCATAGAGTTTGCGGGCGCGTTCGCTGATGGCGGTGTCTGTCATGATCTCTCCATTTCCCTGGTCGCTGTGGTGCGCCGGCCTTCCAGCACACGCTCCAGCCAACCAACTTCCATTTCCGGAACCGACCTCAGCAGGAGGTCGGTGTAATCGTCGAAGGGCGGCGAAAGCACCGTCACCTTGACGCCCTCGCGAACCACATGGCCGCGATGCATGACCGCGACCCTGTCGGCGATGGCGCGCACGATGGCGATGTCGTGGGTGATGAACAGGTAGGAGACCGCCGTCTCGTCTTGCAGTCGCATCAGAAGCTTGAGGATTCCCTCGGCCACAAGCGGATCAAGCGCGGATGTCGGCTCGTCGCACAGGATCAGCTCTGGTTTCGCGGCGAGCGCCCTGGCGATGGCGACGCGCTGTTTCTGGCCGCCGGATAGCTCGGCTGGATAACGATCGAGGAACTGCGGTCCCATCTCGATCTGGTCCAACAATTCCCCAACCCGCTCGGTCTTGGCCTTGCCATGCATGCCGAAATAGAGCGTCAGCGGCCGTCCGATGATGTCGCGGATCTTCTGGCGCGGGTTCATCGCGGTGTCGGCCATCTGGTAGATCATCTGGATGCGGCGCAGCTGCTCGCGCTGGCGGTCCTTGCGCGCCGCCGGCAGCACTTTCCCGTCGAAGGAGATCGTACCCGCCGCAGGCGGCAGCAGCCCGGTGATGACGCGCGCGAGCGTCGATTTGCCGGAGCCGGATTCGCCGACAACGGCGAGCGTCTGTCCCTTGGAAAGAACCAGCGAGACATCGTGCAGCACGTTCAGTCCGGCATAGCCGGCGCTGATCCCGTCGGCGCGCAACAGCACGCCCCCTGTCTCTCTCTTCTCCTCGCGCTTGGTCTGGCGAATGCTGACCAGTGCCTTTGTATAATCCTCGCGCGGCGCCTCGATGATCTGGCGGGTTGCGCCGTACTCGACCGTCTTGCCGTGGCGCAGCACCATTATGTCGTCGGAGATCTGCGCCACGACAGCGAGATCATGCGTGATGTAGAGCGCGGCCGTGTGCGTCTCGGCGATGGCGTGCTTGATCGCGGCCAGCACCTCGATCTGCGTGGTCACGTCGAGCGCCGTGGTCGGCTCGTCGAAGACGATCAGCTCGGGGCTTGGGCATAGCGCCATCGCGGTCATGGCGCGTTGAAGCTGGCCGCCGGAAACCTGGTGCGGGTAGCGCTCGCCGAAAATGTCGGGATCGGGAAGGCCGAGCACGCCAAACAGGTAGGCAGCCCGCTTCCTTGCTTCCGCGACAGTCATGATGCCGTGCCGGATCGTGGCCTCGATCACTTGCCGTCCGAGCTTGTGCGCGGGATTGAATGCCGCCGCCGCCGATTGGGCGACGTAGCTGACACGCGCGCCACGCACCGCGCGGATGCCGCTCGTGCCGAGCCTGGCGATATCCGTGCCGTCAAGCAGGATCTGGCCACCGGTTATGCGAACACCGCCGCGCCCATAGGCCAGCGCCGACAGGCCGATCGTCGATTTCCCGGCGCCGGACTCGCCGATGAGTCCCAGAACCTTGCCCTTGCCGACATCGAAGGAGACATCGTCCACCAGTATCATTTCAGTCTTCGAGCCATCGGGCTGGTGCGCCGTGACCTCGATGCGAAGGTTGCGGACGGAAAGCATCTCAGACATCGCCGCGCGCGCCCTTCAGGCTCGCCGTGGTGTCGATCAGCCAGTCGACGACCAGGTTCACGCACACCACGAGAAACGCGATTGCGCCACCTGGAACCAGCGCCGCCGACACGCCGAAGATGATGCCTTCCTTGTTGTCCTTGACCATGCCGCCCCAGTCGGCGACCGGCGGCTGGATGCCGAGACCGAGGAAGGAGAGCGTCGACAGGAACAGGATCGAGAAGGCGAAGCGCAGCCCGAATTCGCCGAGCAGCGGCGCCAGCGTGTTGGGCAGGATCTCGCGGAAGATGATCCAGAGTTTTCCCTCGCCCCTGAGCCAGGCGGCCTCGACGAAATCCATGACGCTGACGTCGAGCGCCACCGCGCGGCCGATGCGGTAGACCCGCGTCGAATCGATCGCCGCCATGACGATGATCAGCACCCAGATGTTCTGTGGCAGCACCGCCAGCACGATCAGCGCGAAGATCAGTGCGGGAATCGACATCAGGAGGTCGTTGAGACGCGACAGGATCTGGTCGACCACGCCGCCGGTGACGACGGCGGTGAAGCTCAGGATCATGCCGATCGAGAACGACAGCACGGTCGCGGCGAGTGCCACGAACAGCGTGGCGCGCGCGCCGAACATCAGCCGCGAAAGCAGGTCGCGCCCCAGATTGTCGGTGCCGAGCAGGAAGTCGCCGCCCATCGGGGCCCAGACCTCGCCGACGACGGCGCTCTCGCTGTGGGGCGCGATCAGCGGCGCCAGAATGGCGCAGGCGACGACAAGCAGGATACCGGCGGACCCGATCCGGGCGCTGATGGGCATGGATCGCAGTCTCATCTGGGATGCCTCAGGCGCGGATTTGCCAGGATCGAGACGATGTCGGCGAGCATGTTCAAGACGATGTAGAGGGTGGCGAATATCAGTCCGCAACCCTGGACGACGGGCATGTCGCGCACCGTCACCGCGTCGACCATGTACTGGCCGATGCCGGGGTAGACGAACACCACTTCCACGACCACCACGCCGACGACCAGGGCGGCGAGGTTGAGCGCGATGACGGTGACGACAGGCGCGACCGCGTTGGGCGCCGCGTGCTCGGCAATGACGCGCAGCGCCGAAATGCCCTTGAGCTCGGCGGTCTCCACATAGGGCGAGGACATGACGTTGAGGATGGCCGAGCGCGTCATGCGCATCATGTGCGCCAGCACCACGGTCACCAGCGTCGCCACCGGCAGCACGATCGCCGACAGCCGTTCGGCAAGGCTCATGCCGTCATAGACGGTCGAGGGAAAACTGCCGACGCCGAGCTGCACGGTGAAGAACTGGATCAAAAGATAGCCGATGAAGAACTCCGGCAGCGAAATCGCGGCAAGCGAAAGGATGCTGATGACCTTGTCGGGGATACGGTTGCGGTAGAGCACCGCGATCATGCCGAGGCCGAGCGCCAGTGGTATCGAGATCAGCGCCGAAACGCCGGCCAAAAGCAGCGAATTGCCGAGCCGCTTCCAGATCTGCTGGCCTACGGAATTGTGGTTGGCCCAGGAGGTGCCGAAATCGCCCTGGACGATGCCGCCCAGCCAGCCGAGATAGCGCTCGGTCATCGGCCGGTCGAGGCCAAGCTCGTCGCGTATGTTCTTGACGGCCTGCGGCGTTGCCTCCTGTCCGAGATAGGTCGAGGCGAAGTCGCCCGGAAGCGCTTCGACGCCGCCGAATATCAGCACCGATGCCGCGAAAAGCAGCGCGACGCCGAGGAGGATGCGGCGAAGGATGAGAGCCGACAGGGAGCGGCCCTTCAGGAATCCGACAGCGGTGGTCCGGCGCCGGACAGCAGACGCTCCTCCGTCTCCAACTCCGGTATTCACCGCAATTCCCCCGATTGTATGGGCGGAGGTTCGCCACAAGAAGACAAGGCGCTCACATCGGCACTTTCATGATCTCCTGCGTGAGATCGGAAGCGCGAGCAATGCACGCGCGGCCTCCAATTCCGTCCCCGCCGATCACCCGGATCGGGACGGAATCATCTCACGGAAGGTGGACCTGACAGTCACTGTGACGGTTGGTGGGCTTCGCCCAAATGGCCGTCAAGTGATGGGTCCGGTTGTATCTATTCCCCAGCAGTCTGTTGCTTTCCGACCCGACAGTATCGGCGCTGTTCACCTATGTCCAGACCCGCCGAGAGAACAGTTTTGCGGCTTTCGGCCAGGTCTTGGAACATCAGGATGCCGCAACGCCGGACGGCGTCTTTGAGGCATGTTCAGACGCCCATGCGGGCAAGGCCGCGGCGATCTCGGCTTCCGTCTGGTAGGCATCGACAGCAAAGCGCTCGAGACGAAAGCGCGTCGTGTCGACGAAGGGTCGCTGGCCGAGGATCAGCTCCGCGGAAAGCCGGCCGAGGCCCGGTCCGTGGCTGACGCCGGTTTCATTGTCGCCGCCGACCGCCACCACATTGGTCGTGCCGGGGACATGGCCCACGATCAGGCCGCTGTCGGGCGTATAGCAAGGCACGCCCTGCGCCCAGCTCGACAATTTCGAACCGCGAAGCGGCGGGAAGATCTTCTGCAACTGCGCGAGTTCGTCGTCATCCATCGCCTGCATGAGGTCGAGATTGCGGGGCTGCCCCGGCTCGATCCACGCGTCGCCGCTGACATAGTAGGGCTTGTAGTGCCGGCCCGTGCCCCACATCACCGCGCCAAAACTCTCGCGAAGCCAGAGACGCAACTCCCTGCACTGCACCGTCGGTAGTGTCGAGGGAAGACCGCGCCCGTCGGTGACGATGCGGGTGGCCAGCACCCTGAGCAGCGGCAGGCGCCAGCCCAGCCCCTTGAGCACTTCATTGTTCCAGGCGCCGGCCGCAATGACGACGCCATCGGCCTCGACACCGCCCTTGTCGGTTTCGACAGTCACATGGCTGCCGGCATCGTGGATACCGGTGACCATGGTTCCATTGCGGAACACGCCTCCCATCGTGATGATCTCGTCGACCATCACGCCGGTCGCCAGTTTCGTATCGAGCTGGATGCCGTGCGGGTTGAAGGCGCCGGAATGGACCCGGGTCGCGTCGATCAGCCCCTTGGCCTTTTCGCCGATCTGCGCAGCGGTCAGGTCCTGCATCTCCGGTGGCGCATAGGGCGAATCCAGCACCGGGCGCACGAAGCGCTCACGGCCGGCCTCCGTCAGCGCCATCATCAATGTGCCGTTCGGACGATAGCCGATCTCGACGCCGATCTCATGGATCGAGCGGTAGAAATCGAGCCCGTATTGCTGAAGCTTCAGGCCCTCTTCGCCGAGCGGGAACATGCCGGCCGACCAGTGGGAGACAAATCCCGCGCCGGCACCTGTGGTCGCGGCCGCCGGTTCGCGGGCCTCAATGACCGTGACCTCGCGCGCGCCTGATTTCAGCAGATGGAACGCCGTGGAGCAGCCGATGATGCCGCCACCGATGACGACGATCCGTTTGCCGGCTGAGGCGGTTGGCTGTGCGTTCAAAGTCATGATTCCTCTCCATTGGCAGCGGCATCCGCCTGACCGGCTGGATGCACATATGTGTCGAGCCACCACAGGATGCGGGCGGCACTGTCGAAATATTCGGGATAGCCGCGGACGCTGTGTCCGGCCCTGGGGTAGATGACGAGCGCGCTCGGCGCTCCGGATCGGAGCGCGGCGAAATGGCATTCCTCGGCCTGGCCGACCGGCGTGCTCTTGTCGATGGCGCCGGCCATGACGAGAGTGGGCACCGGCCTGATCTGCTTGAAGAAGGCGGGACTGCGCGAGAAGTAGGCGCCGTCCGCCGCCCAGGGCGAGGACTCCAGCATGATCTCGTCGAATTCGGGTATCTGCGACGTCCGGTGCTGGCTGTACCAGTCGCCGACCGGCGAGATCGGTATGGCGGCGGCGAAGCGTTGGCTTTGCGATGGCAGCCATGCCGACATGAAGCCGCCATAGCTGGTGCCGGTGACGGCGACGCGTTTGGCGTCGACCCAGCCCCTCGCGATCAGGGCGTCGACGCCGCTGATGATGTCCTGCGTGTCCGCGCCGCCCATGTCACCCTTGACTGCGCGGGCGAAGGCATCGCCCCGGCCCGTGCTTCCCCTTGGGTTGGGGAAGAGGATCGTCCAGCCCTGACTGGCCAGGATGGGCGCTGCGCGGGTTCGTGCCAGCCAGCGGTTGCGGTGTGCCGAGATCGGCCCGCCATGCACGTCGACCAGCAGCGGCGTCGGCGCCGTCACCCCTTGCGGCCGCACCACCCAGCCCTGGATCTCCAGGCCGTCGGGAGCGATCCAGCTGAACGGCTCGATCGCGCCACAGCGCGACATTGTTTCTGGCGCATCGGCAGCAGCCAGCGATGCCAGCTCGCGGATCGTTGCGCCATCCTGCTCAGCCAGGAATGGTGCGCGCGCATAGGCCTCGCCGACAAACAAGGTGCCGTGCTCGCCGATGGGGTAGGAGGACGGCGCCCATTCGCCGTTGGTGAGGTCGACCGACGACCAGCTTTCCGTCGCTGCGGATCTTTCGAGATCATAATCGCCGGTTGCAGTGTGATGGCCACGCGCGCCAGCGAAATGTATCACCGTTGCCGAACGCCACTCGATCGAGGTCACGTCGATGCCAAGCGTGTCCGGCCTCTCGATCTCGCCCGTCGTCAGGTCAAGGATCGAAAGCTGGCCGCTGACCAGGCCCCGGTCGCTGCAGAAGGCCTCGATGAAGGCGGCTCGGCGTCCGTCCGGCGCGCCCCTGATGTAGCCGAACTGGTCGGCCGGCTGATGGATCCTGGTTAGGCCGCCCGTGGCGATATCCACAAGCGACAGGCCGGCACTGTACCAGCTGCCTTCGCTGTGATGGTCGCTCGCCACCACGGCAATACTGCCGGTGCCGCACCAGCTCGCTTCCCAGACATTCAGGGGAGGCCTGGTCAACAGCCGGGGCGCTTCTTTGCCCTCCCACAGCCAGACGGAGCGCCACAGATCCTCTCCTTCGCCAAGGCGAACCTCGGGCAGCCACGCCGCCGTTTCGACCTTGCCCTTCTGCGCATAGCCGCCGTGGATGCCGGCGAGATCGGCGCCCGTTCCGGCGACCACCAGCAGCAGTTTCGTGCCGTCCGGCGACCAGTCGATCTGTTCGATGCGTCCAGCCACCGTTTGGGCGGTCAGGCAGCGTTCATCCGACCATGTCTCTATGCGGTCGGTCGCGGGATCATCACCCGCGCAGGCCACCGCCAGCGTCCGGCCGTCGGCCGAGAGCCGGATCTGTCGCGTTTCCCGGTCATTCAGGCGCGTGAATGCGCCGCCCTCGCGCGCGATGCGATAAAGCCTGCTGGAGGGGCCGTCCTCAAGCGTGGTCTCGAAGCTTTGCCCTATGAAATGCAGGTGCTCTGCCTCGGTGTGGCCGCAGAGCGCACGGGCATGGAACACATGGCCGCCCGACCCCAGAAGCGTGGCGTAGAACGAATACGCCTTCGCAAATTCGGACGACGATCGAAAGTCGCTGTTCATTTGGCCCTCCCCGCCAACCGACGTCCCGCATCGAAAATGAGGTTGCGGCGAGCCTGTCGTGCGCCCCTCCTCGAAAGCCGACGCCGTCAGGCCGGGGGATAATACCGGCAAAGGGATTGGTGTCTAGACATATATGTACATTTTACTGACATGTTGTTTGCCGACCTGTATGGTCGCCGGCAAGACGGCCTGTCGCCGCATCGCGTGAAAGAAACCCCGCGAGATCGCAGCCGGTCTGGCGTTGCGATCCTCGGCACGTCGGCGACGGGCGTTGCGCGGTCAAGGAACCACAAAATACTGGCTGCCCAGAGCCGGCGGTTGTTCATATATTGAAGCAGAGAACAAAGAATCGGAGTTCAAGCGTGCCAGCATTGAAAGACTCGCCGACGCTCACGGAACTAACCGACCCGCCAATATCTGACCGCGCCATCCGCACGACGAAGAGCGATTGGCTCAACCTCGCAATACGAACGCTGATCACAGATGGCATAGACCAGGTAAAAATCCAGGTCATGGCCAAGAAGCTCAACGTCTCCAGGTCGAGCTTCTACTGGTTCTTCAAAAGTCTCCAGGACCTTCACGATCAGCTCCTGCAGAACTGGCTGAACAACTACACAGCTCCGATCATCGAGCGCGCCATGCGGCCGGCGCCTTCGATCAACCGCGCCATCTTGAATGTCTTCGAGTGCTGGGTGGATGAGAGGCTCTTCGACCCGAAGCTCGACAACGCCGTGAGATTATGGGCGCGTCGCGAGAATGCGGTCCGCGCGGTTGTCGAGGAAGCGGACAACAGGCGGGTCGACGCCATCACCGCCATGTATTCCCGGTACGGATACGATGCCGAGAATGCGTTGATCCGTGCCCGCGTGCTCTATTTCATGCAGATCGGCCACTACACGCTCGACATCCAGGAGCCGATGGACGCCAGGCTTTCGCATGTTCCGGCCTATCTGCGCGCCTTCAGCGGGCAGGAACCTGAACTGGAGGACATCAAGCATTTCGACGCCTTCGTGGCCCGCGCCGCCGCCCGAAATGGCGAGATATAGCCGGCTAAGTTTATGCTCTGATGTTGCGAGCCGCATTCTCCATCCAGGTCCACAGATAGGCTGCAAGGCCGCGGTCGACATGGATGCGCAAAGTCGTCCCATGGCGATAGACGATGGCGTCGATGCCGGCGAAGGACAGTGCGGCGCTGGCGCCGGCCTGCTTGGGATCCAGCGTTGTTCCGCGCGCTACAAAGGCATCGACCGCCTCGCCACTCACGTCGAATATGTGCAGTCCGGCGCTGATCTCTGTCACCGCGAACCCCTGGCTGTGCCATCCCGTGGCAATGCCCAAGGGAGTGGTGGATACGGCAAGCAGGCGGTCGCGCGCCAGGCGGACCGAATAGCGGATGCCCTCCGCTTGGCCGAACGCGCCGACAGCCGTCCCGTCGAAGCCGGATGCCGCGGCCCATGCCGCGAGATCGCCGCTGACCAGGCGTTGGTGCAGGCCGGAGACCGAGCCTATCTTGAGCCCTGGCGCTTCAATGACGGCGTCCTGCCAGTCCGGCGCCTTCGACCATTTTTCGGCGAGATTACGCATCGAGCCGGCCTCCTTCTGGATCGAAAGCGCAGGGCGCGGAGATCGTCGCGTGCCTGACCTTGCCGAGATGCTGGATCTCGATCGTCTCGCCGTGGCGTGCGGCGCCGCGTTGGATCAGGCCAAGCGCGACCGGACGGCCGAGCGCCGGGCTCTGGTAGCTGGAGGTGATAAAACCAAGGCTCGAAAGCTTGCCGTCGCGGCGTTCGATCCCATGCGCGCCTGTCGGCAGCGGCGCCTCGCCGGATGGCACCGTCAGTCCGACAAGCCTCATCCGGTTGTCGCGCGACGCCTCCTCGGTGAACAGCGAGCGGCGGCCGACGAATTCGGTCTTGCGCTTGGCGCGTGGGCCCTCGACGCCGAGATCCTGCGGCAGCGTGGTGCCGTCCGTGTCCTTGCCGATCACGATATAGCCCTTCTCGGCCCGCAGGATCATCAGCGCCTCCAGGCCGATCACCACGGCGTCGAAGGCTTGGCCGGCCTCGCGCAAGCGTTGCCACAAAGGCTCGGCGCGATCGGCGCGGATGGAGATCTCATAGCTCCTGTCGCCGGTGAAGCTGACTCGGGCGACGCGGACGGCATCGCCCGCACAGACGCCGTGGCCGATCGCCATGTGCGGCAGGTCGGCATCGTCGAGTGAAAGCCCCAGTTGCAGCGTTTCGAGCAGCTTTCGGGAATTCGGTCCTGAAACGGTCAGCGTCGCCATCTCGGCCGTGGCATTGTGGATGTAGACAGCGTCGCGGCCGAACCGGTCCTGCCGCCATTCCTCCAGCCGCGCATGGACAGACGTCACATGCGAGGACGAGCACGACACGATGAAGCGTTGCTCGTCCAGGCGCACCAGAATGCCGTCGTCGAACACCACGCCGTTCTCCGACAGCATGAAACCGTAGCGGCAGCGGCCCGATTTCAGCGTCGACATGGTGTTGTAGTAGATGAAGTCGACGAATTCGGCGGCTTTTGGCCCCATCACCTCGATCTTGCCGAGCGTCGAGCCATCGAACAGCGCCACCGACTGGCGGGCGCGCCGCGCCTCGTCCTGGATCGAGCGTTCCGCATCGCCGCCGCCGTAATAGGCCGGGCGTAACCAGCCGCCATATTCCTGGAAGACGGCGCCGTCGGCGCGATGGATTTTTTCCAAGGGCAGCCGGCGCACCGGTGCCATCAACTCGCCGTATCGCGCGCCGGCAAAACTGGCGAGCGGCACGGGCGTGAACGGCGGACGATAGGTGGTGGTGCCGACTTCCGGTATGCTGCGTCCGGTGATCCCGGCCATGACAGCCAGGCCGGCCAGATTGGAAGTCTTGCCCTGGTCGGTCGCCATGCCGAGCGTGGTGTAGCGCTTCAGGTGCTCGACCGAGACGAAATTTTCCCGCGCTGCGAGCTCGATGTCCTTGACCGTCACATCGTTCTGGTAGTCGATCCAGATGCGCCCCTTCGATCCCGGAACCGGCCATGCGGCGACAACGCCGCCGGTCGCTTCCGGTCCGGTGCTGCGCGGCGGCGTCGCTTGGCTAGGGGATGTAACGGCGTTGCCGGCGCTTGCGAACACCTCTGTCAGCGAAACCGCCCCGGCGGCGGCGCCGGCGACAGCAACACCCTCGACCGGGTCGCCCGGCAGGAAGGCCGCGCGCGCATCGCTCCAGGCAAGCTTGCCCTTGGCCTGGCAGAAGAGATGGATGGTCGGCGTCCAGCCGCCGGAGACGAGCAGGCTGTCGGCCTCGAGCCTTGTGCCGTCATCCAGCGCCACGCCTTCGACGCGCAGCCTGCCGCGCGCGGCAGTGACGCTGCGCCCGGCGATCAGCCGCACGCCGGCGGGTATGGCGGGGGTTCCATCGCGGCGGACATCCACCAAAGTGACGTCAGCGCCGGCACCAGCCAGTGCGCCCGCGACCTCGTAAGCGCTGTCATTGTTGGTGGCGACGACGACGCGGCGGCCGACAAGCACGGCGTGGCGCTTGAGATAGGCGAGCGCCGCATCCGCCGACATGATGCCCGGCAGATCATTGTTGGCGAAGGGCAGCGGTCGCTCGATGGCGCCGGTCGCCAGCACGATCTGGCGTGGCCTGACACGCCACAGCGTATCCGGGCGCCCGTCGGGATGGCGCTGGTTCAGCCCGACCAGATTGTGGTCGTAGATGCCAAAGGCCGTGGTTGCCGGCAGCACGCGGTGGCCGGCATTGACGAGGTCGCGAACCGTCTCTTCGACCCAGGCAGCGGCCGGCTTGCCATCGATCTCGCCGGCCCGGTATTCCAGCGATCCGCCAGGCGTCCGCTGGTCGTCGACCAGCATGACGGAGAGGCCTGAACTGGACGCGAGTTTCGCCGCGGCCAGTCCGGCAGGTCCGGCACCCACCACCAGCACATCGCAATGCGCGTTGATCTGGTCGGCCCGGCCTGGCGATGTCCAGTCAGCATCCGCCTTGCCCAGTCCCGCCATGGCGCGGATGCGCGGCTCGAACATGTGCCAGTCCGGCCACATGAAGGTCTTGTAGTAGAACGCCGCCGGAATGAAGCGCGAGAAACGGTCGAGGAAGGCGTTGCGGTCGGCCAGCGCGTTGGGGGAGGCGTTGACGCTCCGCGCGACCAGGCCGTCATGCGCCGGCTCGGTCGTGGCGCGCGTGTTGGGCGTCGAGGCTACGTTGCCGCTGACATCGACCAGCGCGTTCGGTTCCTCGACGCCGGCGCCCCATATGCCGCGCGGCCTGTGATATTTGAAGCTGCGTCCGACCACAGCGACATCGCCAGCCAGCAGTGCCGAGGCGATGGTGTCGCCGGCAAAGCCGTGCACGGTGCCGCCGTCGAAGCTGAATCGGATCGGGCTGGAACGGTCGATGGCGCTTCCGCCGGAGGGGAGACGTGAAGCGCTCACGCCGCGTGCTCCCCGCTTAGCGCGGTCGAGGACAGCACCTTGTGGGTGACGGTGTCACGTTCCATGACGAAGAACTCGCTGCAATTCATGTGAACCCAGATTTCGCGCGTCGTGCCCTTCGGGTTACCGCGCATGTACAAATAGTTTGCCCAGCGATCGATGGGCACGTCCGTGCCATCCGGACGGACGTTGCCGGCCTCGCCGCCATAGTGGAATTCGGTCTCGTCGCGCGGACCGCAGAACGGGCAGGGGAAGAGCTGCATGGGAACCTCTAGTCGTAGTCTTTATGCATGTCGTTGCCCCACTTTTGGGCGACATGCATTAGTGCGCGATGCCGGAGCCGGCCGCTTCGTCGATCAGCCGGCCGGTGGCAAAACGATCCAGGTCGAACGGACGACTGATGTCATTGTGCTTGCCTGTGGCCAGCAATTGCGCCAGCAGCGTGCCGCCGGCGGGAATGGCCTTGAAGCCGCCCGTGCCCCAGCCGCAATTGAGGAACAGGCCGGGCAGCGGCGATTCGCCGATGATCGGCGAGGAGTCCGGCACGACGTCGACGATACCCGCCCACTGCCGCATCAGCTTCAACTGGCCGAAGATCGGGAACATCTCGAGCAGGCCGGCAATCACCGTCTCCAGCGTCGGCAGATTGCCGCGCTGCGCATAGGAAGGGATGCGGTCGAGCCCACCGCCGATGACGATCTCGCCCTTGTCCGACTGGCTGACATAGACGCCGGTGCCGGGCGACAGCACCACCGTGTCGAGGATCGGCTTCACCGGCTCGGAGACACAAGCCTGCAGCGCATAGGAATTGATCGGCAGGCGGAAGCCCGCCTTGGCCGCCAGCACCGACGAATGTCCGGCCACCGCCATGCCGATGCGGTCGGCGCGGATCATGCCGCGCGTCGTCTGGACGCCGCGGCAGCGGCCGCCCTCGACGATGAAATCGGTGATCTCGCAATTCTGGATGATGTCGACGCCAAGCCGGCTCGCGGCCCGCGCATAGCCCCATGCGACAGCATCGTGGCGCGCCGTGCCGGCCCGGCCTTGCCAGATGCCGCCGAACACGGGAAAGCGCGCATCCGGCGCAAAATTGTAGATCGGGGCCACCCGGCGCACATCGTCCGGCGAGAACAGTTCGGCATCAATGCCGTTGATCTGCATGGCGTTGACGGTACGCGCGCCGACTTCCATCTCGGCGCTGCTGTGGCACAGATTGACCATGCCTCGCTGCGACAGCATCACATTGTAGTTCAGGTCCTTCGACAGGCCCTCGTAGAGCCGATGCGCCAGCCCGTAGAGTTCGACGCTTTCGGGATAGTAGTAGTTGGAGCGCACGACCGTCGTGTTGCGGCCGGTATTGCCGCCGCCGATCCAGCCTTTCTCCAGCACCGCAACTCTGGCGATGCCGTGGTTCTTGGCCAGATAGTAGGCCGTTGCCAGCCCATGGCCGCCGCCGCCGATGACGATCGCGTCATAGGACGGCTTCGGTTCGGGCGAGCGCCAGGCCTGTTTCCAGCCGGTCTGGCCGGCGAGGCCCTCCCTGAAGAGCGATAGAGCGGAATAGCGTCGGGTCATGGAGTGCTGAACGAACCTGATTTTCGGAAGGAATGGCAAGGGATCATTGCACGGACTTTTGCGTCCGTGCCACCCGTTTGAGCGGTCATGCCCGCATCTTTATGCCCTTGGGATCGTATGGCGAGGCGGCGATCACCCGCGCACCCCGTTCGACGCCGACGATGTGGGTGGTCAGCGCCGTGCCGATGGCGCACGAGTCGCGATCGACCAGGGCCATGGCAAGGCTCTTGCCGACCGTGTGGCCGTAGCCGCCCGAAGTGATGAAGCCGGCGAGCGAGCCCTTGTTCCAGATAGGCTCGTAGCCGCTGGCATCAGCATCGACAGCGTCGATCTCCAGCGTCGCCAGCATGCGTTCGGCCCCAACTGCCTGTTCCCTTAGCGCAACGTCGCGCCCGACGAAGTCGCCCTTGTCGAAGGCGATCCAGCGGTCCATGCCCGTCTCGGCCGGCGTGTAATCCTGTGTGAATTCGCGCGACCAGATGCCAAAGCTTTTCTCCAGCCTGAGCGAATTGACCGCGCCAAAGCCATATTCGGTGACGCCCAGATCCTTGCCGGCCGAAAGCAGCGCGCGCCGCAGCGTCGCATGTTCGTTCGCCTGGCAATGAATCTCGTAGCCAAGCTCGCCGACAACCGAGAGCCGGCCCACCTTGGCCCGTGCAAGCCCGACGTCCAATGTCCCGCAGGCCAGCAAGCCGAAGGCCTCGTGCGAGACATCCTGGTGCGTCAGGCGCTCCAGCAGCTTGCGCGAATTGGGGCCGGCCAGCGAGAAGCCGACCACCGCGTCCGAGATGTCGCGGACGGTCACGCCTTCGGAAAGGTGTTTTTCAAACCAGCGCATATGCCACTGGCGCAGATAATAGGAGCCCATGATCCACCATGTGCCGTCGCCCCAGTTGAAGACGGTGAGGTCGCCCTTGAGCTTGCCGTTTTCACCCAGCATCGGCGCCAGCTTGGCGCGCCCCGGCTTCGGCAGCGCGCAGGCAAGCACCCTGTCGAGCCAGGTCCGCGCCTGGGGCCCGGCAATCTCGTAACGAGAGAAGGCCGTGATATCGAGCAGGCCGACGCCTTCGCGCACTTTTCGGCATTCGTCGCCGACGATATCGAAAGCATTGGAGCGCTTGAGCGCCGGCGTCTCGACAAAGCCTTTCGGCGCGAAATAGAGCGGCATTTCCATGCCCCAGGAATTGCCCCAGCGTGCGCCCGCCGCGTCCATCGCGTCATGCGCGCCGGCGGTCTTCAGTGGCCGTCCTGCCGGCAACTGCTCGTTGGGATAGCTCATGATGAAGCGGCGCGAATAGAACTGGCCGGTCGTCTGCTTGATGTATTCGCGGTTGGAGGCGAAATCGCCGTAGCGCGCGATGTCCATGCCGTAGACATCGGCTTCCGGTTCGCCATGGATCATCCATTCGGCGAGCGACTTGCCGACGCCGCCGCCTTGCAGGAAGCCGGCCATGACGCCGCAGGCCACCCAGTAATTGGGTACGCCGCGCACCGGGCCGACCAGCGGATTGCCATCCGGCGAAAAAGTGAAGGCGCCGTTCACCCAGCGTTTGATGCCGGCGGTCTCAAGGCACGGATAGCGGCTGAAGCCGAGCGCCAGTTCGTCGGCGATGCGGTCGGTATCCTCCTGGATCAGCTCGATGCCGTAGTTCCATGGTGCGCCATCCATGTTCCAGTGCTTGTGGTTGGTCTCGTAGATGCCGAGCAGCAGGCCCTTCTGCTCCTGGCGCATATAGGTGAAGCCTTCGAGATCGACGATCATCGCCAACTCGCGATCCAGCGCCTGGATCTCGGGCAGCGCCTCGGTGATCAGATAGTGATGCTCCATCGGCGACACCGGCAGGTCTATGCCGGCCATCCTGCCGACCTGCTTGGCCCACAGGCCGCCGGCATTGACGACGTGCTCGGCAACGATCGTGCCTTTCTCGGTCACCACGTCCCAACTGCCGTCGGCGCGCCGGTTCAGCTCCAGCACCCGATTGTGCTCGATGATATCGGCACCGCGCTGCTTTGCCGCCCTGGCATAGGCATGGACCACGCCCGAGGGATCGATATGGCCCTCGCGTTCGGCGTAGAGGCCGCCCAGTATGCCGTCGGTGTTGAGGATCGGGCAGCGATGCTTGATTTCGTCGACGCCAATCAGGCGGACGTCATCGATGCCCATCGTCTGGAAAACCCGGTAGGAGGCCTGCAGCCATTCCCAGCGCTCCGGCGCGGAAGCCACCGATATGCCGCCGGTCATGTGCATGCCGATGTTCTGGCCGGATTCCTTCTCGACCTCCGAGAGCAGGTCGATCGTATAGCTCTGCAAGGCGGCGATATTGGGATCGGCGTTCAGCGCATGGAAGCCGCCGGCCGCGTGCCAGCTCGATCCGGCGGTCAGAACCTCACGCTCGACAAGCGCCACGTCGCGCCAGCCGAACTTGGCCAGATGGTAGAGCACTGAGGCTCCAACCACGCCGCCGCCGATAACAATTGCCCGGTAATGAGATTTCATAGGTTGTCCTCCACCCGACTGTCACAGGCACCGTAGCGGCATTGTACATTAGTGTCTAGATGGCTATGGACAATTGTGTACAGAGCCAATATCGTTGGGTCGGAACGATGCTTCAGGGGTGCTGCAATGCTCGACGGCCCGAAAGTTGACGTGACCCATGCAAGGCGGCGCGGCCGTGGCTCGCCTGGCGACAAGGGCGCGCCGTCCCGCTCTCCCGATTACCGGCAGTTGCGCAATTCGTTCCTGCCGCAGCCGGTCTTCTCATCCGACCAGGTCGAGGCCATCCACGCCACGGCGCTCCGCGTGCTGGAAGAGCTTGGCATCAAGGTGCTGCTGCCCGAGGCACGTCAGGTCTTCAAAGCCGCCGGTTGCCTCGTCGATGAAGACACCCAGATGGTTCGCATCGGCCGCGATGTCGTCGGGGCGGCACTGTTGTCGGCGCCAAGATCCATCGAAGCGAAAGCGGGCGACCGTGCCCGCGACATCGTCTTCGAACTTGGTGTCATGACATTCATCGCCGGTTGCGGCGCGCCCAATGTCACCGATCTCGATCGCGGGCGGCGGGCCGGCAACCTGGCGGATTTCGAGGATCTCATTCGCCTCGTGCACTCCTTCGACGTCATGCATATGCACGGTCCCTGCATCGAGCCGCAGGATGTCGAGATGTCGCTGCGGCACTACGCGACAGCGCGCGCGCAACTGACCCTCTCCGACAAATTTCCTTTCGTCTTTGCGCGCGGCACGCCGCAGACCGAGGACAGTTTCGAAATGATCCGCCTGGCGCGCGGCCTGTCGGTCGACGAATTCCACAATGGCGCCCACTGCTACACCGTCATCAACACCAACTCGCCGCGCCAGCTCGACATTCCGATGGCGCAGGGCATCATCGATTTCGCCAAGGCCGGGCAGGTCTCGATCATCACCCCGTTCTGCCTTGCCGGCGCCATGGCGCCGATCACCGTGGCCGGCGCGCTGACGCTGCAGCATGCCGAGGCGCTGGCGGGCATCGTGCTGGCGCAGCTCAGCCGGTCCGGCGCGCCAGTGATCTATGGCAGCTTCTCGTCCAACGTCGACATGAAATCAGGCGCGCCGGCCTTTGGCACGCCGGAGCATGTCAAGGCGACGCTCGGCGCCGGTCAATTGGCGCGGCATCTCGGCCTTCCCTGGCGCGCCGGCGGCGGCAGCGCGTCCAACATCTCTGATGCACAGGCGGCGCATGAAACGCAGTTCGCGCTGTGGGGCTCTGTGCTGGCCGGCGCCACCGTGCTGATCCATGCGGCGGGCTGGCTCGAAGGCGGCCTCAGCGTCTCCTTCGAGAAGCTCATCACCGACATTGAGGCATTGCAGACGATCGCCGAACTCTTCGACAAGCCGGGCGGCGGCGATGCCGACATCGGCTTCGATGCGATCGCCGAGGTCCAGCCCGGTGGCCATTTCTTCGCTGCCCAGCACACGATGGAACGCTATCGCACGGCATTCTACGAACCGCTGGTCGCCGACTGGTCGAATTTCGGCAACTGGACGCAATCCGGTTCGAAAACCGCGACGGAACGCGCCAACGGAGTCTGGAAAAAGCGGCTGGCCGAGTTCGTCCCGCCCGCATCGGCTGTCGCAACAGCGGATGTGCTCGACGAATTCATCGCGCGCCGAACGGCTGAAGGCGGCGCCGCGCCCGTTTCCTGATCCATCCGCCCTCGAAGCGGCGCTCGATCGCATCGGCAGGTGTTCCCATCGGCCACGAGGTTGCGACCATGAGCATGCTTTCCCGCGCCGCAATTGTCTGTCAAATACGCGCATCAGACAGGCAGCGCCGCGCGGCGAACTCAAGGAACCACGGACATGACCCAGTTTCGGAAAAACCTCATCGATGGTGAATGGGTGGGCGACGCCGGCTCTCGCAACATCAATCCGTCCAATATCGACGATGTGGTCGGCGAATACGCTTCGGCCGGCCCGGAACAGGCCAGGCAGGCCATTGCGGCGGCGAAAGCGGCCTTCCCGGCCTGGTCGCGCTCAGGTCCGCTGGCGCGCCATGCCGTGCTGAGGAAGGCGGCGGACGAGATCACCGCCCGAAAGGATGAAATCGGCCGGTCCCTGGCGCGCGAGGAGGGCAAGACACTGGCCGAGGGCATCGGCGAGACCCTCCGTGCCGCGCAGATCTTCGATTTCTTCGCTGGCGAGGCCCTGCGCCTGGCCGGCGAGTTGGTGCCGAGCGTGCGTCCGGGCGTCGGTGTCGAGATCACCCGCGAAGCGGTCGGTGTGGTCGGCATCATCACGCCGTGGAATTTCCCGATCGCCATCCCGGCCTGGAAGATCGCGCCGGCCTTGGCCTACGGCAACACCATCGTCTTCAAGCCGGCCGAGCTGGTTCCCGAGAGCGCCTGGACCATCGTCGACATCCTGCATCGCGCCGGGCTGCCGAAGGGCGTGCTCAATCTGGTCATGGGCAAGGGCTCGGTTGTCGGCCAGGCCATGCTCGACAGTCCCGATCTCAATGCCATCACCTTCACCGGCTCGGTCGGCACCGGCAAGCGGGTCGCAGCGGCAAGCGTCGAGCACATGCGCAAGTTCCAGCTCGAAATGGGCGGCAAGAACCCGCTCGTCGTGCTTGACGATGCTGACCTTGCTGTTGCCGTCGACTGCGCCATCAACGGCGCGTTCTTCTCGACGGGCCAGCGCTGCACGGCATCGTCCCGGCTGGTTGTGACCGACGGCATCCACGACCGTTTCGTTGATGCTCTCAAGGATCGCATGAGCAAACTGGTCATCGGCGATGCGCTGGATGCCAGGACGCAGATCGGCCCGGTCGTCGACCAGAGCCAGCTGAAGCAGGATGAGGACTATATCGCCATCGGCCGCCAGGAAGGCGCCGAGCTCGCCTTCGGCGGCGAGCGGCTCGACCGCCAGACGCCGGGCTTCTATCTCCAGCCGGCGCTGTTCACCGGCAGCACCAACGCCATGCGCATTTCGCGCGAGGAGATTTTTGGGCCGGTGGCGAACGTCATCCGCGTCAAGGACTATGACGAGGCATTGGCTGTCGCCAACGACACGCCGTTCGGGCTGACCTCGGGCATCTGCACGGCCAGCCTCAAGCATGCGACGCACTTCAAGCGCAACTCGGAGGCCGGCATGGTCATGGTCAACCTGCCGACGGCGGGCGTCGACTTCCATGTTCCCTTCGGCGGGCGCAAGGGATCGAGCTACGGTCCGCGCGAACAGGGCCGCTACGCGGCGGAATTCTACACAACGGTCAAAACCGCCTATACATTCGCCGGCTAATCATATGACGGAGAAATCTCCCGTTGACGGCCTGACCTGGCTCAATCCGCCGCCGCATCACACGGCGGCCGGCAATACGCACCATGTTCGCACCGGCAAGGAAACCGACTTCTGGCGGGAGACCTTCTACGATTTCTGGCGCGACAACGGCCATTTCCTCCACCAAACGGTCGAAGGCGATTTCAGTGCAGAGGTCACGGTCAAGGGAAACTACGAGGTGCTCTACGACCAGGCTGGGCTGATGGTCCGGCTGAGCGAGACGCACTGGATCAAGGCTGGCATCGAATACACGGATGGCCTGATGTATTTTTCCGTCGTGGTCACCAACGACGCTTCGGACTGGTCGCTGGCCACCATTCCGGCCGATCCGAACGGTGTGAGGATACGGCTCACCCGCCACGCGGAGACGATCCGCGTCCAGTATCTCGATGCTGCCGAGGGGCACTGGAAGCCGGTACGCCTCGCTTATTTCCCGCCTTCGAAAACGGTCGATGTCGGCATGATGTGCTGCTCGCCGCAGCGCGAGGGTTTTGAGGTGACCTTCGCCGATTTTTCGGTCGGACCACCGATCTCGCGCGACCTTCACGACTAGGCAGGCCCGCGCGGTTGCGTGGCGAGACCGCCGCCTGACATTCGCAGGCCATTGATCCGAGGCGTTGAAAGAATACCTTCCACAAGCTGGAACAGGAGCGTAAAGCGGAGCGCGGGGCATTGCGCTGAAGGTGTGCGTTCATGCAGGCAGACGAGCCGCTTTTTCTTTTCTATACCTCGTTCTTTGGCAAACCAGTCAACATCGCCGCCATTCCACACTGTGCGCTGCCGGTGCGATGGAGCGTCGACCGCCGCCGTCTCTCCGAGGCAACGGCGGTGCTCTTCCATCTTCCGGATTTTCGCGAGATACGCGACGCTCGCAAATATCCTGGCCAATATTGGGTGGGCTGGTCGATGGAAAGCCGGGAGAACTACCCCTTGATGGCCGACGCCGGGTTCATGCGGAATTTCGACATCACGATGACTCATGAGTCCGGGTCGGATGTGTGGCGGCCCTACCTGCCGAGTTCGAAATGGTGGGAGGCTGCGCAAAGCGGTCCAAGGCTGCCAAAGACGGAAAGCGCCCCCGCCGTGCATTTCCAATCGGCAGCGGTCGATCGCAGCGGCCGCGTCGCGTTTGCGGCAGAACTTGCCCGGCATATCGGAGTCGACGCCTACGGGCGGCATAATCCCACCCGAACGATCGAAGGGCCTGATCTTGGCCGGCAAACGAAGATCGAAACCATTGCACGGTACCGATTCTGCCTTGCCCTGGAGAATTCGATCTCTCCGGACTACGTGACCGAAAAAATTTATGATCCGCTGATTGCTGGCACCGTGCCGATCTATCTAGGCGCCCCGAATGTCGACGAATTCGTTCCTGCCAACTCGTATATCAACGCCTCGGCCTTCAGCAGCCCCGCGGATCTCGCCTCTTACCTTCATCATCTGATCGGAACGCCGCAAGCCTATGAAGCCTATTTCGCCTGGCGAGCGAACCCACTGCCCGAGTGTCTGGCCAGGCGCATTCAGGGATTGAACGCGTCGGCAGAGTGTCGTCTGGTGGCGCTTGTGCATCAACGCATGCGCGAACGGCAGAGCCCATTGTCGGCCCGGCCATCGCTGCCGTTTGGTCGCGTCGCCTTCCTGCGGACCAAACTGAGACGCTTGCGCAAGGCTCTAGGCTGAACCCCAATCTCGCCTCGGGCCGCTCACCAGGGCACGTGCAATATCCCCAGCTTGGGAAGTCCGACCGGCCTGATGCCAAGGTCATTGGCGAGAGCGCCAAAACCTTCGATCTCGATGAGATCGCGATAGGGAATTTCGGGAAAACGAAGGCTGCCTCGGTGCAAGGCCGCGTCAACGAAGGCGGCGCTTGCCTGCTGAAACGCGAGTTGCGGCCCGACGTCCGAGCAGGGAGGGTCGTCCAGGGCGTTGCAACGACATCGGTCGCTGGGCTAAGCGTTACCGATGGGCATGTCGCGCTGGTGGGCAAAATTCAAAGGGGCCGTTCGCTCCAGGACGCTGAGGTTTCTCGGCGTTCCGCCTGTCCTGTGGTCAAAGGGCATCGGCCATTTCTGCGATTTCGCCGGGCCAGATTGGTATCGCTACGAACCGACTGAATCCACGCAGTCCCAACTATTCTTCCAACAACATTATAGTGGCGCGCATGGCTTGGTCTGGGTGCGGCTGAGCACTCGGGCCAGGTATACGCAGGGCTGCGACCTCGATACGTTCGCCAAGGTTGTCCTTCCGACCATCGAGGCTCCCTTCATCCTGCTGACGACCGATGGCGACGCATCAGTGCCGTCGGACGTAGCAAAGGACACCGTCGAGCGGCTGTTCGCCAACCCTTTCCTGGTGTCCTGGTACAGCCAGAACTGCGATGGCGATCATCCCAGGATCAAGCCTTTTCCGATCGGGCTCGACCTCCACACGCCTCGCTCTTTCGCAACACCGATGGGGCTTGTGAGGCAATTGGAAGCTATACGGCATGATAGTATGGACCGTCACCCGCTCAGGATTTTCTGTGATTTCAGCATCAGCAAAGGCTCCAGGCAGCGCCGGGAGTTGCTTGAAGCACTGAACGCATGCCCCCACATCGATTTCCTGAAGCGACGTGTATCGCAACGCGAGATCTGGAAGCTCTATTCGCAATACCCGCTCGTCCTCTCCACCGAGGGTAACGGGCTGGACTGCCACCGGACGTGGGAGCTGCTTTACCTCGGCTGCATCGTGGTCACCAAGACCTCGCCGCTCGATCCTCTCTACGAAGGCTTGCCTGTCATTATCGTCGACAACTGGCACGAAGTTGCGAACCCTGATGCCCCGGCCCGCTGGATAGCGGAGGTCGCGCATCTGACGGAGCGGAACTATGTTTGGGAGCGTCTACGCCCGCAAGCCTGGCTGGAACCTCTTCGCCAGGAACTCAGAACAGCTTCGGGACAAGTGTGAAACGGTTTTCGAGAAAAGCGCGTAGCGCTTTCCCTTGGGAATTGCAGCGGCCGCCTCACCAGGGAACATGCAGGATTTCCAGCTTCGGCAGGCCGACTGGCCTGATGCCGAGATCGTTGGCAAGCAAGCCGAAGGCTTCGGTCTCGATCAGGTCGCGGTAGGGAATCTCGGGGAAGCGCAAGCCGCCACGGTGCAGCGCCGCATCGACCAGAAGCATGGTCCCGCCGACCGCATCGAGCCCGATGATGTCGAGATGCCTGACGTCGCTGAGGTAGAGCCGGTTTGGCGATGTCGAAGGCGGCTGGTAGAGGCCGCCACGCATGTAGCGATAGTAGCGATAGTCCCTGTCGGGCCTGGTCGTGACAAAAGTGTTGAGGTCGAAGCTGCCGCCACGGGCGATCTTGACACAATTGGGAACGGCGATGCGGTGCCCGGTTCCGATCAACTGGTTCACGACGTCGCCGGGAAACCGCCAGACGTCGATATCAATCCACAGCGCCCAGTCGTCGTCGCCGTCCAGCCCATGGTCGATGAGATGGTTTCGCACCTTTGCGATGCCGCCGCGTCTTACCCGCTGGTGCCTTGGTTTCGCTCGTTTTTCCCGATCAAGGCTCGTTCCCACATGTTTGCGGAGCAGTTTGATTTCGCGATATTTCTCGCTGACGGCAGCCGTCGCCGCCTGCAGCGTCTCCCAGCTTCCGTCCGTGCTGTCGCCCTCGCAGAAGACCAGCTTGATCCTGTCCTTGGGGTAGTCGAGTGCCTGCAGCGCATCGAGAAACGGCCGGATATGATCCGCCGCGTCGCGAAGCGGCACCAGAATGGCAATGTTCGGCCCCGTGGGTCCTGGTGACGCCAGCGCTCCAGGACTGACACTGCTCTTGGCGGTGACTTCGTCGAGGCGGGCGCCGCGCGTCATCCGGTGCCGGAGCCGATAGGCGTGCGTCCGGATCTTGTCCCACAATCGTGGTGGCGGCTGCGCCTTCCACCATGTGCCCGCCCAGTGGTGGATCGACAAGGTCGGCCCTTGGGACTGGCTGTCGGTACGCCCCGCCGAATCGAGAGGGGAAAACAGGGTGGAGGGGTGTATGGAGAAAGCCGTCTGGTCATCATAGCCGCACTGCGCCGACGTCAGCATGCACGGCCCCGTGGCGTCGATCGCTTCCTTGGCATTGACCAGCCCGGGCAGCAGCGACAGCACGTGAAGCCAGAACGGATGCCGGGGCGGGCTCGCCATCGTGCCGTTGAAGATCAGATAGGGCAGGCCGCGAAAACTCGCTTGGACCAACGCATGCGAATCCGGCTCCTTGCAAAGCACGATCCGCTCCTCGCCCATGATCGGATCGAAGGGCGCCGCGCATTCGCAGTCGATGTCGGCGTAGACCCCGCCGAAATGGTGAAGAAGCATGTAGCGTCCAGCATCAGCGCGCAGTACGCCTCGTTGATAGCTACAATAGACAGGCAGGAAGTGAGGATAGTGTTCGGCCACGAATTCCAGAAGTTTACGGTCGCTCCAGAACATCATCGTCCAGCCGGGATGATGTTTCTTCCAGCTCTCAATATAATCCTGAAACCGGGCGGGGACGTTGTCGGTCTTCCACGTCTGATGCAATATTGGTGGAATCATCGGCAGTCCATCGACGTGTGATTAAATTTAGACCCTCGGGAGTAACCTAGAGTTTATCTGGCGGTATCGTCCAGTCCAAATCCGCGGCGCATGGCATTGCGAATGGCTTCAGGGCCAAAGCGCGCCCACACGGCCTCATGCGCACGCATGCGCTGACGCGCAAGGCGGTCGCGATCTCTGCAAAGCGCGATGGCCGCCTGTGTAAGGCCTTTATCCGATTCCGAGAGGAGCACCTCATCACCATCGATGAGGTCGAGGCCCTCCGCCGCCAGCGGGGTCGCAATCACCGGAACGCCCCAGGCCATCGCTTCGAGCAGCTTGATGCGCGTGCCACCGCCGCTTGAAAGTGGAACGATCGTCAGGTGCGCGCTCTGCAGCAGCGGCGTCAGATCACCAGGGCTCTCGACCAGCGTGACACCGGGCAGTTCCGACAGGGCTTCGACCTTTGGCTGGGGCGAGCGACCCGCGATGATGAGCCTGGCATCCGGCAGCGCCTTGCGGATGCCAGGCAGGATGGTGCCGGCGAGTCGCATGGCGGCATCGATATTCGGCTCGTAGCCGAGATGCCCGACAAACAGGATGACCGGAAAGCCGTTGGCGGTCGTGGTCTGCGCCGGCAAGACCGACGGAATGTCCTCGGCGCGAGGGATGCCGTTCGGCACGACATCGATCGGCGCGCCATGCTGGGCAAGAGCGTTCAGTTTTTCGCGATCCTGGCCGGAGCAGACCCAGACCCTGTCGACGATGGAAAGGGCTTTTCTTTCGAGGCGTCTAAGCCCGGACGCGGCTGTGATCGCGGCCGGCCCCCACGCGTTGCGTTGCAGCTGTCCCGCAAGATCGGACTCTACATTGTGCATGTCGAGAATGAGCTGGCTGGCCAGCGGGCGCAAAGGGCGCAGCAGCTTGAACAGCGCAATGCCCTCGACCACGATGCTGTCTGGGCGAAACGTTTGGACCAGCGCTTCGAGGCGCGTCAGGGCGGAGCGCGAGATTCGGTTCTCGCCGGCCCCCCTCCACCAGCCGATCGAGCTTGTCCGGGCTTCCCCCTCGATCGCAAGCGCTGCCGTATGGATCCTGGGAGCGAGTGGTTTCGATGGGTCGGCCTGAGGCCGGACCGAGACCAGGCAGACCGGCCCGTATTCGGCAGCCAACTCGGCATTGCGGTAATTTCTGAGATCCGCGCCGGAGACAGGTGGGAAGGCTGGATCGTTGCACACGATCAATGTGCGCATTTCTTTGCTCGGACTAGGGATTGGCAATCGATCTGGCCTTCCTGTCGTGTCTTCGATGCGAGTTCGGGAGCGATACTGCAAGGCCTTCAGCTCTGGCAATGCCCTTGTGTGCGCGAACGGCGCGCATCGCGCCGGCCATGTGCGCTCACTGCCGGGACCAGGCCAACCAGCGCTGCGACAGCCGCATCCAGAAGGGCGTGAGCCTTGTCCGCCTGTAGGCGTCTCCAGCCATCTTGATCCCTTCCGCCTGTGTCGGGAAGGGATGGATGACATCGGCCAGCGCATGCAGTCCCATGCCAGAGGCGATGGCGAGCGACACCGCGTTGATCATTTCACCGGCATGGCTGGCGACGACCGTCGCACCGAGTATACGGTCGGATCCTTCCTTGACGTGAACCTTGACGAACCCCTCTTCCTCGCCGTCCATCACCGCGCGGGCGACATCGTGCATCAGCACTGTATAGGTCTTGACCGGGATGCCGTTCTTGCGTGCCTGCGCTGGATAGAGGCCGACATGGGCGATCTCCGGATCGGTATAGGTGCACCAGGGAACGACCAGCTCGCTCAGCCTCTTGCGGCCGAAAAACAGCGCGTTCCGCACAACGATGCGGGCTGTTGCCTCCGCTGTGTGGGTGAATTTGTATTCGAGGCAGACGTCGCCCGCCGCATATACCAGCGGATTTGTGGTCCTGAGATAATCGTCCACCTTGATGCCGTTGGCGTCGTATGCCACCCCGGCATTTTCCAGGTCGAGACCGTCGACATTGGGCGAACGGCCGATGCCGGTGACGATCTCGTCGACGGAAATCGTCGTCGTGTCGTCGTCGCGCACCAGGTCGGCGAGCTTCTTCCCGCCTTCTGTTCGCACCGCCACCACCTCGGTGTTGAGGCGAACCTCCACCCCCTCACGCGCCAGCGCATCCGAAAGGATCTGGGCGGCGTCGCGTTCTTCACCAGGCAGGAACATCGGATCGCGCTGCGCCAGGATGACTTTCACGCCGAGAAGACAAAAGGCCTGCGCCGCCTCACAGCCGAGCGGTCCGCCGCCGATGACCAGCAGCCGTTGCGGACGGTCCACGAGGTCGAACGCGTTCTCATTGTTAAGATAGCCGGCTTCGGCCAGCCCAGGAATCGCCGGCAGGCTTGGGCGGGCGCCTGTCGCGACCAATGCCTTCCTGAAATGCAGCGTCTTGTCCGCAACCGCGATCGTGTCCCGCCCGGAAAATCGAGCCTCGCCGAAATAGAGGTCGATACCCTCGGACGCTATGATCTCCGCACTGTCAGCACGGCTGATCCTCTGGCGGATCTGCCGCATCCTTGTCATCGCCCGCTGGAAATCGACTTGAAGACGGTCTGGCGTGTCGCCGCCGAAATTCTCGGCATCGCGCATGTCGGCATAAAGCCTTGCCGTTCGGATCAGCGACTTTGAAGGGATACAGCCGACATTGACGCAAGCGCCGCCGATCAGGCCGCGCTCGATCAGCGCGACTTTCGCGCCAAGGCTTGCCGCCTCGCGCGCGGCGGTCAGCCCGGCGGGGCCGGCGCCGATGACCACGAGATTGTACGGCGCCGTCGGGTCGGGGTTTCGCCAATGCGGGGGATGGGCGCTCTTGATCAGTTCGACGTCGTTGCGGTCGATCGGGAATGCTAGGGCTTTTGTCCGGTCACGAGACATCGCTGCCACCCCCTGCCGGGTTCAAGGGCTGCGCTAGCCAGCCGCCCGTGAAACCCGCCTTGAGCAAGCCGCGACGGATGTGTTGATTTGACCGCATCAACGTCCAGAGCAGCCGCGAACGGTGGTTCTCGATCATCATCACGGTGATGCCCTGGTCCAGCCCATAGTGCCCCTCGGACACCCAGCCATCCCGGCCGAATTTTCGGCGGTTGGCCAAGGTCGGGTTGAAACCGCTCGGCAGCCGGAAATTGCTGACCACGCCAGGGTAGCGATCCAGCAGGTGACGCAGCGCCGGCAGGCAGATTTCAGGCGCAAAAGGCAGCGACGCTGGATAGGACCATGGCGCGATCGTTCCATCATCCGGTCCGAAGGGCGCGCCACGGGCGGCATAGCCAGAAAATCTGTGAGGCCGTCGCTCTATCCTCGCCCGGAAGCCGCCCGGCCCATCCCCCGCTGAAAGCCCCCACAGATTGTCGCTATAACCGCCATAGTCATAGGGGTTGTGACGCGCGTAGTCGCGGTGGAGATAGGTCGAGCGACGGCTGTTCTCAAAATAGTCGGAGTTCTTCTCGCGCATGAAAGCGTCGCGGATACCGGCGAAATCGATCCAAGCATGCGAGAACTGGTGCATGAACAACGGGCCGCCATAAAGCACGTCGTAACCGTAGATGTTCTCCCACTGATAGGTGGCCGTCCAGCCGGCATAGCTGTCGTCCGAGGTCGGACTGTCCGGCGAGGCCATGGACAGGACATAGAGGATGGTCGCTTCGTTGTAGCCTTCCCAGCCATAGTGGAGAAAGCCGCTTTTCGGCTTCCAGCCCTGTCGCAAAGTGGGCGTGCTGCCCTGTGCCCAGCGCCAGTCGACACGCTTGTACAGCGCCTCGGCCAGTTCGCGGATTTCGCGCTCGTCGTCATTGTTTTTTGAGAAGTAGGTGGCCGCCACAAGCACGCCGGCGATCAGCAGGGCCGTGTCCACCATCGACAGTTCGCAGCGCCAGACGCGCAGGCCGGTCTGCATGTCGAGGAAGTGGTAGTAGAAACCCTTGTGGCCGGTGACGTCGTCGCCATTGCCTTGCTCGCTGTTTCGGAAGAAGCGCATGGCTGCCAGTGTCAGTTTCACGGCTTCGGCGCGCGTCATCCAGCCGCGCTCGACGCCGATCGGATAGCACGACAGCGCGAAGCCGACGACGGCGATGCTTGCCGGCGAATTGGGCCGCGAGGTGTCGGCGACCAGCCCGTTGTCCGGGTTCACGTTTTCCAGGAAATAGTCGAAGGCCGCGCGCTGGAGGCGGTCCAGCAGCTCTTCGTCGGACAGTGCGGCAGGCGAACCCTCAAGCAAGTGAAGCAAACTCCAGCGTGATCGCCGCGATCCCCAGCGGCGGAACGGTCACGTCGAATTCGAGACCGCGGTCACTCCAGAACACAGGTAAGTGCTCTGCCCGCATTGCTGAAACGGCATGGAGTTCATCGGCCATTGCCGGGCTGAGATAGTCCGGCCTTCCCATCGTCTCCCAGAGCGCCCTGGCGTTGGCATTGCTATCGTCGATCCGCCGGATTGTCGCTATCGCCGGCACCGGCGCATTGAGCAGTTCGACATGCACGGTCTCGTCCTTGATCGGGCGGCGCGGCAACGCGAAGTTCGAAATCAGCACGCTTGTCGAGTGGCCATCTCGCACGCTCCAGGCGTCGACCGTCGGATGATTGCCGTCCATCTGCAGAATCTCCGCTCCCAGCCCATGCAGCAGTTCGAAGGCACGGTAGGCCGGTTTGGCGATGCCGTGAAGGTTCATCAGGCCGAAACCGCCATGGAAAGGTTGGGAGGGAAAATAGTTTTCCTCGAAAATGTCGGAAAAGGTCCAGTAGCTGTAGCCCTGAACCAGCCCGCGCGCCTCCATCACCGTCTTGACGATGAAGGCAGCGGCATAGGGCTGGTCATGCATGGGATCGCGCGGATTGGAGGACGTGCACCATTCGGTGTAATAGAGCGGCCGGTCGCCCGCCTGGTCGCGTGCAATCCGGGCCTCGTCGCGCAGCGCGCTTCGAGTGCTCTTCGACAGCTGGGTTTCAGTGTCATCTCCAGGCTGGCCAAAAGCGTCGGTCGGATAGTGGTGCGTGCTGATGAAATCCACGGGCAGGTCGTTGTTCGCGCAGAAGGCAGTGAAATCCTCGATCCAGGCGTTGGCAGCGGTCGCGGGGCCGCCGACTTTCAACTGCCCGTCCACGGATTTGATGGCTCGCGCTGTGTGCGCGTAGAGCTTGAAATAGTCCTCCTGCTTGCCGCTGCCGAACGCTTCCAGGTTCGGCTCGTTCCAGACCTCGAAGAACCATTGGCGCACCTCCTCCTCGCCGTAACGGTCGACCCAATGGGCGACCAGCTTGGAGATCAGGGCCGACCACTGGTCGTAGTCCTTGGGCGCGCTGACATTGGCTCGGTAATGGAAAATGATCTGGCCGCTGGACGACAGCATCGTCGGCATGAAGCTCAGTTCGACGAAAGGCCGCATGCCGACCGACAGCAGGAAATCGAAGATCTGGTCGGTGTTGAAGAACGAATAGAGCGGCTGGTCGTCCTGGTCGATCAGCGTGCCCATGTCGTCATCGAGCAGGCCATGGAAGCGGACATGGCGAAAGCCGAGTTCGTCATGCGCGCGACGCATCTGAGCCTGCCAGTCGGCGCGCAGCGCGAGCGTCGCGTGGCCGCTGCCGACCGTGTGTTCCCAGAAGTGTGAAAAGTCCTCGCCCTGGCTGCGAGCATCGCAGCGAAAGATGACGGTCATGGGCGGTATCCGATTGCTGCCATTCATTTGCCAACTATACGTCGGCAAGGCAGCATCCGTTGCCTGGTCACGCCGATTTGTAGTTGGTTGAACGGTGCCGGCGGCCGGACCTAGATCGAGTTCCCCTCGAGCTGGTCGCCCAGAGCTTTCACCATGGCCACCAGCGCCGGTCCGATCTCGGCATGCGCGCGTTCCTCGGTGATGATCTCGCCAATGCCGCCACAGGTTATGGCAACCAGTGGTGAGCCATCGCGCGGGCGGAAGGGCACGCCGACCGCATGGATATAGCTGTGCCAGGCGCCGAATGACGTGACATAGCCAAGCCGTGCATATTGGGCGATCGCTTCCTCGATCGCCGCCGCGATCATTGCTGCCTTGTCGGGTTCGGCCTCCTGCAGCGTCCGTACGAGGTTGGCGCGCTCCTCGTCCAGAAGTCCTGCCGCGTAAGCCAGTCCCATCGAGGTCTTCCAGATCGGCAGATAGGAGCCCGGATTGAGCCGCAGCGTGACAAGGCTCTCCGACCGGCAATTGGCGAGATAGACCATGTTGAGGCCGTCGCGCGTGCCGATCGCCACCGCCGCACCAGTCAGGTCGGCCAGCGGCTGCATCAGTGGCCGTGCCAGATGCACGACCGCGCTGGAGCTCAGCGCCGAATAGCCGAGCGCCACCGTCGCCGGTCCCAGGCTGTAGCGGCCGAGATCCTTGTCGTATAGGAGGTAGCCGAGCGCGCTCAGCGTATAGGTGATCCGCGATACCGTGGCCTTTGGCAGGCCGGTGCGTGCGATGATATCCTGATTGCCAAGCGATGAATCGCCTGGCCGGAAGGCGCGCAAAATGCCCAGTCCGCGCACCAGCGACGAGGAAAGCTGTGCGCCTTCGCCGTCGAGCTCCGTCTCGTCCCTGGTCGCTCGCTTGCGCACGCTGCGGATCTTTCTGGCGGGGGTGTTCGCCTGTCGGGCCGGTGCTGCCGGCGCAGTATGATCAAAAATGAAATTAAATTCCATTTATATTGACAGGGGCTTTCCCAGACTGTCAATATGCTCCCCATCGATGGCATCTCCCAGCGCCTTGTGCCATCTTACGAAGCCCATCCTTGTGAAGGTAGCCACGTGTCCCGCTATATTTTGCGCCGGCTTATCGCAATGCCGTTTCTGGTGCTCGGCATCGTCACCATCGCCTTCCTGATCACCACGGTGACCAAGGGCGACCCGCTGACCGCTATTGTGGCCGAACAGCAGATGAGCAACCCGGAAGTGGTCGCCGCCGCGAAGGCACGCTGGGGTCTCGATCGTCCGCTGCCGGAACGCTATATGATATATCTTGGCAATCTGTTGAGCGGCGACCTCGGCACATCGTTCATCACCAAGCGCAATGTCGGCACCGACATCCTCTATCGATTGCCCGCGACGCTCGAACTGGTCTTTGCCGCGATGATCTTCGGCACCACGCTCGGTATCGTGCTGGGCGTGCTCGCCGCCTATTTCCGCAACAGCCTGATCGACCATGGCGCCCGTCTGTTCGCTCTGTTCGGCTCGTCGCTTCCGGTGTTCTGGTCGGGATTAGGCCTTCTCTTCATCTTCTCCGTCATGCTGAACTGGCTGCCGGGGCCGGGCAGGGTCGATGCTCGCCTGGCATTGCCGCCCGGCATCACCGGCTTCCTGACCATCGATTCGCTGCTGGCCGGCAATTTCACTGTGTTCAAGGATGCGCTCTGGCATCTGCTGCTGCCGGCCTTCGTGCTGGGTTGGACGGTATCGGGAACCATATCGCGGCTGGTGCGCGCCAACATGCTGGACGTGATGAGCCGCGAATTCGTGCTCACCGCGCGTGCCAAGGGAGCGGGTGAATTCCGCGTCGTCATTGTGCATGCGCTGCGCAACACCATGGTGCCGACGCTGACGGTCATCGGCTATTCCTTCGCCTACCTGATCACCGGCGCGGTGCTGACCGAGACGATCTTCTCCTGGCCGGGCATGGGCTCCTATGCCGTCGAGGCGGCTCGTGCCCTGGACTTCCCGGCCATCATCGGCGTCACCATCGTTGGCGGCCTGGCTTTCCTCGTCACCAACCTCATCACCGACATACTCTATGTCGTAGCCAACCCGCGCGTGAGGTTGAGCTGATGTCGGCGGTCGCCACCAAATCCCGCTCCGCCGCTATCCCTGAATGGCTGACCGCGCCGTTGGTCATCGGCACAATCGTCATCCTGTTCTGGCTGTTCATGACCGTGTTCGCCAATCTGGTCGTGCAGTTCGATCCGCTGGAAATGGTCGCGCGCCGCCTGCAGCCGCCGAGTTGGGCGCATTGGCTGGGCACCGATGCACTCGGCCGCGACGTGCTGGCCCGCACCTTGCACGGGGCGGCGCATTCGCTGCCGATCGCGGTTCTGGTCGTCGTCTCGGCCGTGGTCATAGGCTCGCTGCTCGGTGCGATTTCCGGCTTCGTCGGCGGCCTGACCGGGGCCGCGATCATGCGGCTGGTCGACGTGACCTTGTCCTTCCCGCCAATGCTACTGGCCATGGCCGTGGCGGCGTCGCTCGGTCCTGGCCTTGGTAATGCGGCCATCGCCATGGTGCTGGTCTGGTGGCCCGTCTATGCCCGGCTGATGCGGGCGCAGGTTCTGGAAGTGAAGGAGCGCGAGCATGTCGAGGCGGCCATCGCTGCCGGCGCCAGGCCGCATCGTGTGCTGTTCAAGCACATTCTGCCGCTCTGCTGGACCCCGGTCCTGATCAGCGCGACGATGGATCTCGGCCAGGTCGTGCTGCTTGCCGCATCGCTGAGCTTCATCGGCCTCGGGGCCACACCGCCAACGCCCGAATGGGGGTCGATGATCTCCGACGGTGCCGTGCATTTCTATCAGTGGTGGATCGCCTTCGGCCCTGGCGTCGCCATCCTCACCATCGTGCTCGGCTTCAACTTCATCGGCGACGGCTTGCGCGACATTCTCGATCCGAGGTCGGACTAGACGATGAGCGTACAACAGCTTTCAGCGGGCAAGGCGCCCGCCAACGGGACGGCCGGACAACCACCGCTTTTGTCCATCCGGGGCCTGCGTGTCGGGTTCCGGCGGGCGGGCAGCCAGTTCGAGGCGGTGCGCGGCATCGACCTCGACGTGGCCAAGGGCGAGGTTCTCGGCATCGTTGGTGAGTCGGGCTCAGGCAAATCGGTCGGCATGCTTGCCGCTCTCGGCCTGACCTCGAAAAACGCCGTAGTCACCGGCTCCGTGCGCTTCAACGGCGACGAACTGGTCGGCAAGCCGTCGCGCGAGATGCGCAAGATCAGGGGCGCGCGTATCGCCATGATCTTCCAGGATCCGCTGTCCTCGCTGAACCCGGTGATGACCGTCGGCGCACAGATCGCCGAGGCAGTCAGGCTGCACCAGCGGGTAACGCGCAAGCAGGCCATGGCGCGCGCGGTCGAACTGCTCGCCCTGGTGGCGATCCCGCAGCCGGAACGCCGGGTCAACCAGTACCCGCATGAATTTTCCGGCGGCATGCGCCAGCGCGCGGTCATCGCCATGGCCGTTGCCAACGACCCCGACCTGTTGATCGCCGACGAACCGACGACAGCGCTCGACGTCACCGTGCAGGCGCAGATCCTGACCGTGCTGCGCTCGCTGCAGGAGCGCCTCGGGCTTGGCCTGGTGCTGATCACCCATGATCTCGGTGTCGTCGCCGGCCATGCTGACCGCGTCGCGGTCGTCTATTCCGGTCGCGTCGTCGAGCAGGCGACGGTGTCGGAACTGTTTGCCGACCCGCGCCATCCCTATACGCGCGGTCTCATCGCCTCGATCCCCAATCTGGAGGAAAGTCGCGAGCGGCTGTTCTCGATCGACGGCTCGCCGCCGGCGCTCGGCCGCTTGCCGGGCGGCTGCGCCTTCCATCCGCGCTGCATCTATTCCGAGGCACGCTGCCGGACCGAGGATCCGCCGCTGCTCGATATCGGCGGCCGCTTCTCCGCCTGTCATTTCGCGACGACCTTGCCGCCTTTCCACAGCGCCTCGCTGGCGGCGGCAGGCATGGATACCGGAAGCGCGGCCCGATGAACGCAGCAGCAGAAGCAATAGCAGAACACAAGACCGAAGCGGCGTCGGCCCCGGCGCCCGCGCTGTCGGTCCGCCATCTCGTCAAGGATTTCCCGGTTCGCGGCGGTCTCATCTTCGACCGCGCGGTCGCCCAGGTGCGCGCGGTCGCCGATGTCTCGTTCGATCTCGCGCCGGGAGAGACGCTCGGCCTCGTCGGCGAATCCGGCTGCGGCAAGTCGACCCTCGGGCGCTGCCTGATGCGGCTGATCGAGCCGACCAGCGGTGAAAGCTGGTTCCGTGGCCAGAACCTGCTGGCGCTCAATCACGAGGACATGCGCCTGATGCGGCGCTACATCCAGCTCGTCTTCCAGGACCCCTACGGTTCGCTGCATCCGCGCATGCGCATCGCCGACAACATCGCCGAGCCGCTGCGCATGAGCGACATGTCGTCGGCCGATCGCCGCGCGCGCGTCGCCGAACTGCTCGAGCTGGTCCGGCTGAACCCTGAACATGGCAAGCGCTATCCGCATGAACTGTCCGGCGGCCAGCGCCAGCGCGTGGTCATCGCCCGCGCGCTCGCGCTCAATCCGGAAGTGGTGATCCTCGACGAGCCCGTCTCCGCGCTCGACGTGTCCGTGCAAGCCGGCGTGCTCAACCTGCTCAAGGACATCCAGCAGTCCTTCGGCACATCCTATCTGTTCATCGCCCACGATCTTTCGGTCGTGCGCCATATCTCGCATCATGTCGCGGTGATGTATCTCGGCAAGATCGTCGAGATCGCGCCGGCAGGCGAGCTCTACGCCAAGGCGTTGCATCCCTACACCCAGGCGCTGCTGTCGGCCGTGCCGCTGGCCAATCCCGAAAAGGAGCGCAAGCGCCAGCGGATCGTGCTGACCGGCGACGTGCCGAGCCCGCTCAATCCGCCATCCGGCTGCCGCTTCCGCACCCGCTGTTTCAAGGCGCAGGCCATCTGCGCCTCCGTCGAACCACCGCTCGACCCCGCGGGCGGCGCGCATCGTGTCGCCTGCCACTTCCCCGAGCCGCTGAATGCCTTCAGCGCCGCCTGACAGGCAACTGCGTAACGACCCGCGAAGGAATTTGATTGTGACCGAAGACCGTCCCGACGCCACCAAGACGGCCCGTGCGCGCCTGCCGCTCGAAGGCATCAAGGTGCTCGACCTGTCGCGTGTGCTCGCTGGGCCGTGGGCGACGATGAGCCTTGCCGATCTCGGCGCCGAGGTCTGGAAGATCGAGAACATCGATGGCGGCGACGACACCAGGGCGTGGTCGGTCCCGAGCTACAAGGGCGTCAGCACCTATTACCTTTCCGCCAATCGCGGCAAGCAGAGCATCGCGCTCGACATGAAGAGCCCGCAGGGCCTGGCGATCGTGCGCGAACTGGCGGCCAAGGCCGATGTCGTCGTCGAGAACTTCCGCGCCGGTACCGCAGACCGGCTCGGCGTTGGCTATAGAGAACTCAGCGCGTCCAATCCGCGACTGATCTACTGCTCGATCTCTGGCTATGGCCAGACCGGCCCCGACGCCACCCGTCCCGGCTACGATTTCGTCATGCAGGCCGAAAGCGGCCTCATGGCCATCACCGGCGAGAGCGGCGGCGAGCCGATGCGCGTTGGCGTCGCCATTACCGACGTCGTCTGCGGCATGGTCGCAACCCAGTCGATCCTGGCAGCACTCTACGAGCGCATGACCACCGGCAAGGGCCAGTTCCTCGACCTGTCGCTGATCGACTGCGCGCTGAGCCTGCTCATCAATGTCGGCAGCGGCTACCTCAACACCGGCCGCGAGGTCGCCCGCTATGGCAATGCGCATCCGACGGTGGTTCCCTATCAGATATTCGAGACCTCGGACGGCCGGTTCGCGCTGGCCGTCGGCAATGACCGGCAATTCGCGGCGCTGTGCGAAAAGGTCGTCGGTCTGCCGCATCTGGCTGGGGATCCGCGCTTCATCAAGGCAGGCGCTCGCGCCACCAACCGCGAGGAATTGATCCCGCAACTCGCTGCAGTCTTCAGGACTGGGACGCGCGACCACTGGATGGCGGCATGTGCGGCGGCCAGCGTGCCGGCCGGCGTGGTGAAGTCGATCCCTGAAGTTTTCGACAGCCCCAATGTGCGCGAACGCGGCCTCGTCCAGACCTTGCCGCATCCGCATCTCGGCTCCGTTGCCATGGTTCGTCCGGCGCAGGGCCTTGCCGCGCAATTGACCGCCGAGTTCACCGCGCCGCCAATGCTCGGACAGGACACCGAAGCCGTGCTGGCTGACATCCTCGGCTATGGCGCCGAGACCATCGAACAATTGATCGGCACCGGCGCCATCGGCGTCTACAGCCCTGCCGCTGCGCCAATCCCGGCCTGACCTTTACGGAGCCTGACATGTATCCCGACGTTCTCCTCCATATCGACGGCTCGTGGCGTCCGGCACGCGGCGGGCGGACCATGCCCGTCGTCAATCCGGCAACGGAAGCCGAGCTTGGCACACTCGCCCATGCCGGCATCGACGACCTCGACGAGGCACTGGCTTCGGCGGCAAAGGGCTTCGAAACCTGGCGGCGCGTGTCGCCCTTCGATCGCTCCAAGCTGATGCGCAAGGCCGCCAACATCCTGCGTGAGCGCAACGAGCATATCGCCACGCTGATGACGCTCGAGCAGGGCAAACCAATCGCCGAATCGCGCATGGAGGCCTTCGCCGCCGCCGACATCATCGACTGGTTCGCCGAGGAAGCGCGCCGCAGCTACGGCCGCATCGTGCCGGCGCGCCTTGAGGGCGTCAGCCAGTCGGTGGTCAAGGAACCCGTCGGCCCCGTGGCGGCCTTTACGCCGTGGAATTTTCCGCTCAACCAGGCGGTGCGCAAGCTGTCGGCCGCGCTTGCCGCCGGCTGTTCGATCATCATCAAGGGCCCGGAGGAAACGCCGGCCTCACCCGCCGAACTGGTGCGCGCCTTCATCGATGCCGGCGTGCCGAACGGTGTCGTGCAACTCGTCTACGGCACGCCATCGGAAATCTCGGCCTATCTCATTCCGCATCCGGTGATCCGCAAGATCTCCTTCACCGGCTCGACCCCGGTCGGCAAGCAGCTGGCATCCCTTGCTGGCCTGCACATGAAGCGGGCGACGATGGAGCTCGGCGGCCATGCGCCGGTCATCGTCCTGCCCGACGCCGATCTCGACCGCGCCGCACGCTCCATGGTGGCGTCGAAATTCCGCAATGCCGGCCAGATCTGCGTCGCGCCGACGCGCTTCCTCGTCGACGAGACTGTCTATGATGATTTCGTCGGTCGCTTCACCGAGGCTGTCAGCCAGATCAAGGTTGGCGACGGCCTTGCCGAGGGAACCACCATGGGCCCGCTCGCCAATCCGCGCCGCGTGCAGGCGATGGAGGAACTGGTGCACGACGCCGTGCAGAAAGGCGCCGAGCTCGTTACCGGCGGCAAGCGCATCGGCAACTCCGGCTATTTCTTCGAACCGACGATCCTGTCGAATGTCGGGACCGATGCCCGCGCCATGAACGAGGAGCCGTTTGGCCCGCTGGCGCTGATGACCCCGGTGAGCGGGCTGGCCGAAGCCCTGGCTGAAGCCAACCGGCTCAACTATGGGCTTGCCGCCTATGGCTTTACCCGCTCGGCGGCGAGTGCCGCCAGGATGTCATCGGGCATTGCCAGCGGCATGGTGTCGATCAACCATTATGGCCTGGCCCTGCCGGAGGTGCCGTTCGGCGGCATCAACGATTCCGGCAACGGCACCGAGGGCGGCGCCGACGCGCTGGAAAGCTATCTCAACAGCAAGTTCGTCTCGCACCTGCAGGTCGATTAAGCCTGCTGCCTACTTCTGCTGGCTGCCGATTACTTCTGCTGGCCGTAGGTCTTGTAGCGGCCGCGAATGGCTGCGAGTTCGCTGCCTTCGATCAGTACTGGCGTGCCGCCGCTGCGCGCCAGCAGATATTGCCGCGCCAGGGTTTCGAGCTTGATGGTACGGATGAGCGCCGTGTCGAGATCGCCGCCGAAGGCGATCATGCCGTGATTGGCGAGCAGGCAGGCCGTGCGGCCCTTGAGTGCCGCGACGGCAACCCCCGCCAGTTTGCTTGACGCGAACAGCGCATAGTCCGAGCAGCGCACATCATCGCCGCCGAAGCCCGCGACCATGTAGTGAAACAGCGGCAACCCTTCGCGCAGGCAGGACAGCGCGACGCAATGGTCGGGATGGGCATGCACCACGGCGCCGGCCTCGGGAAAGGCCTTGTAGATCTCGGCATGCATTCCCCATTCGCTCGACGGCCGGAATGCACCTTCCCAGGATCCATCGAGCTGCATGACAACCATCTGCTCCGGTCGCAGGGCGCTTGTGGCTATTCCCGTTGGGGTGATCAGCATGCCGCCTGTCGTACGCACGCTGATATTGCCGGTGGTGCCGACATTCATCCCGCTGGCGTCCAGTGTCTCGGTCGCGGCGATCAGTTTTGCGCGTGCGGTTTCGGTATCCATCACGATGTCTTCCTTGGCTCAATGGTTGGCTTCGCCGGTGGCCATCTGTCGATTGCCGGCGCGATGGTGGTCGCCCGTGTCATGTCGTGCAGAACGTCGGCGAAGATATCTGGACCGCCGAGCTTTCCCGATTTCAGCATCAGCGCCAGCGGATCGGAGGGCAGGCCGGGCAAATGGGCGATGGCGCGCGACAGGCCGGGGCCTTCATAGGCGCCCATTTCGATCCGGGTGATGCCCAGCGCCTTGACCACCGAGCCGGCCGTCTCGCCGCCGGCGACCACCAGCCGCCGCACGCCGAAATCGCGCACAAGAATTTTTGCGATCCCGGCCAGTATCTCTTCAGCCTTTGCCGCCACGGCATCGCGGCCATGTGCCTGTTGCAGCGTCTCGACTGTTTGCTGTGGCGCGGTGGTGGCGATGGCGATCATCGCGCCGGGCAAATGCCGTTCGGCAAAGGCACGCGCCTCGGCGATGACATCAGTGCCGGTGAAGGCGCTGGCGAGATCGATGGTCAGCAACGGGTTATTCTCTGCGAAACGTTCTAGCTGTTCGATGGTGCGGTCGGCAACGCTGCCGGCGAGCACCGCCGCCGGTCCTTCGACAGCCGGCAGGCTTGCGGCAACAAGATCGTCGGACTTCAGCAGCCCATGCGCCAGCCAGGCCGGTGGCAGATGCGCTACGACCGACGAATTGCCCGTCATGACAGGCAGGTCGAAGGCGGCCTCCGCGATCGCCGCCAGATCGCGCTCGCGGATCGTGTCGGTGACAAGCAATGTCTCGCCACGCGCGCCTTTCTCCCGCATCTCGTCCCGGATCGTCTCGGCGCCGGCATCGATGGTCAGGTAGGGCATCAGCCCAACCTTGCCCTTGCTCTGCGCTTGCAGCACGCGGACCAGGTTGGAATCGGTCATCGGTGTCAGCGGATCGAAACGCTTGGGCGATTCCCCCAGCAGCTGCGAACCGCCGAACATATGCCCCTGATAGACGGTGCGGCCGGTCTCGCAGAGCGCCGGCGTGAACAGCGTGACGCCGCCGCCAAGTCGTTCCAGCAGCGCTTCCGCGCAAGGGCCGATATTGCCTGCCGGCGTCGAATCGAACGTGGCGCAGTATTTGAAGAAGATCTGCCGTGCGCCGGCCTCAACCAGTCGCTCGGCGGCCTCCAGCACCTGGCGGACCGCGTCGCCGGCCGCGACGACGCGCGTCTTCAAGAGGATCACATGGGCAAGATTGCCTGACGGTATCGGCGCGTTGAGCCCAACCGTGCATCCCGTTGGAATGCCTCTGGCCACCAGCATCGACGCCAGTTCGGTGCCGCCGGTCAGATCGTCGGCTATGGCGCCGAACAACAGGGAATTCATCGACGCGGTCATGCGCTTCGCTTCATTTTTGCGTGTCCGATGTCGATGGTCAGGCCGTTCGTGATATCATATACACAGCTCGCTCGACGCAGGCGACGCCTGCGCCCCTGCAAGGACGGAGACTGGATGTGACTGCTTCCATCGCGCCGATCGCGCGCGACAATCTGACGACCCGCGTCTACGAAGAGCTTCGCCGCGCCATGATGGAAGGCCGTTTCTGGCCGGGCCATCGCTTCAAGATCCGCGACCTCGCCGCCAGCCTCGATGTGTCCGAGACGCCGGTGCGCGAGGCGCTGATGCAGTTGGTGCGCGAGAAGGGCCTGGAGATGGAGGCCGGACGATCGATCACCGTCGCCCAGCTTTCGCTCGCCCAATATCTTGAGCTGCGCAGCATAAGGCTGCACCTCGAAGGCATGGCGGGTGCGGCGGCCACCACGCGCATCGAGCCGCGCGAAATCGATCGCCTGGCCGCGGTGCATGAGAAGCTGATTGCCAACGAGGACAATGGCCGCTGGTTCGAAGCCGTCCGCGACAATTGGGAATTCCACCACTCGATCTACCGCGCTGCCGGCATGCCGGAACTGCTGGCGATCATCGAGGGGATCTGGCTGCGCAACGGCCCGCTGGTCAATTACCAGTACCCGCACGCCAGGCCGACCTATGACGGCCGGCACCGGCATCTCGACATCCTCGACGCGCTGCGGGCGCGCGACGAGAACGGCGTGCGCAAGGGCATCCAGCAGGACATGATCGAAGGCGGCCGCCTGCTGGTCAAAGTGCTTGAACGGCTGAACGACGGCGCGGTCACGCCCGAGGAACTGCGCCGCGCGGCGCAGAACGGCCGCCTGGTATCGGCGGCCGGCTGAGCGAACTGTTTCTCCCCCTCGCATAAGGCGCCGTTTCACGCCACCTGCGCCGCCGCGGCCATGCCGGCATCGGCGGCCTGAAGCGCCAGGTCGATATCACGGTCGGTGTGGGCGGCGCTGAGGAACATGTTGTGCTTGGGGTGGAAATAGGCGCCCTCGCGCAAGGCGGCCGCGCAGAAGGCATCGGCCTTCTGGAACTCGGCATCGCCGTCGAACAGCACCATCGGCATCGACACCGGGCCGGTCTGGCGCAATGACAGACCATGCTTCCTGGCGGCGGCGTCCAAGCCTGAGCGCAGCCTTTCGCCGGCTGCATTCATTGTGGCGATCGCCTTGGTGTCGCGCAACGTCTTGATGGTGGCGACCGCTGCCGCCATGGAAACCGCGCCATACCAGAACGAGCCTGTCACATAGACCTTGGTTGCGGCCTCGCGGAAGCGGTCGTTGCCGGTGACGGCGGCGAGCGGATAGCCATTGGCGATCGCCTTCGAGAAGGCCGACAGATCAGGCCGCACGCCGAGCGGTTCCCAGCTCCCGGCGAGATCGATGCGGAATCCGGCCCGCACATCGTCGACGATCAGTGCCGCATCGGCGGCAGTGGTGAGTTCACGCGCCCGCTTGGCGAAGGCAGCGGTTGGCAGTTCCTGGTCACGGGCGATGTCATGCCGGAAAGCGGTGACGACGACGGCAGCGAGATCGTTGCCGGCCTGCTCGACCGCAGCCTCCAGGCTGGCGACGTCATTGTAGTCGAAATGGATGAGATGGGCGCGGTCCTCAGTGGTGACGCCGGCGAGCGAAGGCGTGCACCACGGCACAGCGCCATGATAGGAGCCGCGCGCGACCAGCACCTTGCGCCGTCCGGTGCCGGCACGCGCGATCGTCACGCAGGCCGTGGTGGCGTCGGTGCCGTTCTTCTGCAGCATGGCCCAGTCGGCATGCGCAACGGTTTCCACCAGCAGCTCGGCCAGCTCGACCAGCACTTCGCCCGGGCCGTTCATGGCGTCGCCGAGACGACGCTGGCGTTCGATCGCCTGTTCGACTGCCTGGTGGTGATGGCCGAGGATGTTGGGACCCCAGCTGCACATCAGGTCTATGTATTCGCGTCCGTCGACATCCCAGACCCGGCAGCCGTCGGCGCGCTCGAAGAACTGCGGATAGGCGGAGCCGAGATAGCGCGTGGCCATGTGGCCCCACATGCCGCCCGGAATGACCGAAGCCGCGCGCTCGCGCAGCAACTGGTCCTTGGAATTGATCAGGGAAGGCATCGCGAGGTCTCCGCTCATTGATATATCATATATTGAATTTGGCGTTGGAAGAACAGGATTTGCTGGTTCTTCCAAGATGGGTGGAACAGGGAGGCGGCTGTCCGCCTCCCTGTCATTCTTCGCTCAGTGGCTGATCTCGGCCAGCGGCAGGTTGCAGCAGGCGCTGTAGCGCACGCCCTTGACGTCCGACTTGTAGGCCAGGATCAGGTTCGGGCTGACCAGCGGCAGGATGACCCTGTCCTTGATCATTTCCTCGCCGGCCTGATGCCACAGCTTGGCGGCTTCGTCGCCGCTCGCAGCCAATGCTGCCTTGTAGAGTTCGGATTCCTTTGGGTTGAGCACCGAAGGCTCGCGCTCCGCACCGGCGCGGCGTGCCCACGGGCTGCCCTTGGTCATGCCGAAATATTCGATGTACTGCGAGGTGCCGTAATAGTCCGGCGCGTAGAACACCGCCGTCATCGGAATGCCGTCGCCATTGACGCGTTCGCGCCAGTTGGCGAAGGGGATCGGCTGCAGGTCGAGCTTGATGTTGACCTTGGCAAGGTCCTGCTGGACCTTCTGCATCAACAGCGACAGGTCGACGCCGTAGACGTTCATGCCCGGGAAAGCCGCTTCCATTTCGAAGCCGTCGGCATGGCCGGCCTTGGCCAGCAGTTCCTTCGCCTTGGCGAGATCATAGGGCTGCTCCTCGAAGCCCGAGCCGCCGGGGAAACCGATCGGGATCGGCGCGCTGATCAGCTGGCCCTGGTCGCCGATGGTGAAGTCGAGGATGCTTGGGCGGTCGAGGGCGAGCGAGATGGCCTCGCGCACCTCCGCCGTCAGCGGCACCTTGTTGGCCTTGGCGCCGGGCGACAGCGCCACATAGATGAAGTTGTAGGACGGCACGGTCTCGATCTTGATGTCGCTGCTCGTCATCGTCTTGGCGGTATCCGGGTCGATCTGCATGGCGATGTCGGCCGTGCCGCTCTGCAGCATCTGCGCCTGCGCCACCGCGTCCTTGGTCTGGCGGATGACGACTTCGCTCAGCGCCGGCGCCTTGCGCCAGTACTTGTCATTGCGCGCCAGGCGCAGTTCCGAATTGGGCTCATAGGATTTCAGCACGAAAGGCGCGCTGCCCGCGGAATGCTGCAGGAACCAGGCTTCGGCATTGTCGGTGGTCGAGGCATCGGCATCGGCCTTGGCGCCGGCTTCGGCGGCGACCTTGCTGTTGACGATGGCCGTATAGGGCGCAGCCGCGATGTTGAGGAATTCCGATGACGGCGCGACCATCTTGACGACGACCGTGTGCGCGTCCGGCGTCTCGATATCAGCGACATTGTCCATCAGGAAGGAGGAGGAGCCCTTGAGGTTCTTCAGGCGCTCCCAGGACCATTTCACGTCCTTGGCTTCGACCGGCGAACCGTCGGAGAATTTGGCGGCGGGGTCGAGCGTGAAGGTGAAGCTGGTTTGGTCGGCATTGCCCTCCCACTTCGAGGCGAGCAGCGGGATCAGCTTGTTGTCCTTGTCCAGCGTCAGCAGCGATTCATAGACGCTCGAATTGTAGATCTGGCAGGTGTCGCAGAAGGCGCGGTGCGGATCGAGCGAGTTGAGGTCGATGTTGCGCGCGATGACCAGCGGCTTGCTGTCCTGCGCGAAGGCGGCCGGTGCCCAGAAAGTGCTGGTCGCCAGCAGCGCGGCCGCCAGGATGGTCGCTCGGGTCTTGGTTTTTGGTAGGATCGTCATGCTCTTCATTCTCCCATTTTCTTGTCGGATCGTTGTGGCAATACGTCAGCTCTATCCGCTCACACCGGTGAGGGATCGAAGCGCGGCCTTGAGCTTGTCAGCGCCGCCCAGTGCGGCGCGGTTGAGCGGGGCCGATACGACGGGCGCCGAAAGGCTCCCCGTCACATGCAGGATCTCGTGGTCGAGATAGTCGAACACGCGGTCCTGAATCTCCTGCGTCAGTCGTCCGCCAAGCGACAGGCCGCGCTGCACCTGTTCGAGGATGGCGACGCGGTTGGTCTTGCGGATCGAGGCTTCCACCAGCGGCCAGTCGAGCCCGGTCGGGTCGAGGCTGCGCAGGTCGATGATCTCGGCATCGATGCCGGTTTCCTCGACGACCTGTCTGGCGACGGAAACCATGCTGGCACTGGTGAGCAGCGTGCAGGCGCTGCCCGGCCTGACGACGTTCGCCTTGCCCAGCCGCACGCAATAGTCGCGGTCGTCGGTCGGAACAGGGCCTTCGCTGGGAAACAGTTCGACATGTTCGATAACGACGACCGGGTCGTCGCATTTCAAGGCCGAATTCATCAGGCCGATATAGTCGAAGGGCGTCGTCGGCGCGACGATGCGCCATCCGGGGAACAAGGCAAACAAGCCCGACGGGTCGCCCGAATGCTGCGAGCCGTAGCCGGTGTGCGGCGAGACGCGGACCCTGACCACGATCGGCACCGGAAAACCGCCGCCGAACATGTGCCGCACCTTGCTCACCGCATTGAAAAGCTGGTCGGCGGCGACCAGACAGAAGTCGCCGAACATGATCTCGACGATCGGCCGCAGGCCGCAGAGTGCCGCGCCGAGCGCGACACCGACAAAACCGTTCTCGGCGATCGGCATCGCCAGCACGCGTTCAGGCCAGCGCTCGAGCGCGCCCTTGGTGGCGCCGGAGACGCCGCCGCGCAGCCGGTGCACATCCTCGCCCATGATGATGATGCGCGGATCCCTTTCCATAGCGCGGGCAATCACCTCCGACGCGGCGACCATGAACTTGACCGGCCTGGTCGTGGCCGGCGGCACATCCTCGATCTCCAGGAAACGCTCATCCTTCAGTTCCGAGAGATCGCCGCGGATCTGGTTGTCGACTTCATCGGCGCTCGGCCACAGGTGGTCGGGAATGCGCAGCGCATTGCCGCTCATCTCGGTCAGCGAATCCGCAGCGGTGTTGACCACCTCCATGACGCGCTGGTCGAGCGTGGCGAGATCGGAGGCATTGAGAATACCCATCGCCTTCAGGCGTGCCGCCATCGTGACAAGCGGGTCGCGCGCTTTCCAGGCATCCTCTTCGGCGCGTGTGCGGTAGCCGAACTCGCTGCCCGGGCGCGCGCCGCTCTGATGCAGGAAGCGGTAGCAGAGCGCCTCGATCAGCACCGGGCCGCCTTCTTCCTCGATCGTTCGGCGCGCCTCGCGCATGGCATGGTGGATCGCCACCACATCCATGCCGTCGCATTCGATGCCGCGAAAGCCCAGCATCGGGCCTCGCGACGCCAGCCGCGTCTCGCGCGTCTGCTCGTTGACATGCGTGGAGACCGCATAAAAATTATTCTCGGCGAAGAAGATCACCGGCAAGCGGTAGAGCGCGGCGATGTTCATCGCCTCATAGGCAGGCCCGGCCATCATCGTGCCGTCGCCGAAGAAGGCGACGGAGATGTTGCCTGTGCCAAGCAGCTTGTCGGCCAGCGCATAGCCGGCGGCATGAGGCAGGTTGCCGCCGATGATGGCACTTGTGCCCGGTATGCCGGAGGCATCGTCGCGCATATGCATCGAGCCGCCCCGCCCGCCACAATAGCCGGCGTTGAGCCCCATGATCTCCGCCATCAGGCCGCGCACCGAGCCCTGCATGTCCGGGTTGAAAGCGTCGTGGAGCGGATCGAAACCCGCCGGCGTCTGCGCGTTGACCAGCTTGGCCAGCACCTGGTGGTGGGCGCGGTGGGTGCCGTTGATGCGGTCGCCGATGCCGAGCACGGACATGGCGCCGACCGCCGTCGCCTCTTGCCCGATGCTGGCATGCGCGGGTCCGTGCACCAGCCCCGCATTGGCGAGGTCGAGCACCTTTTCCTCGAAACGGCGAATAAGCAGCATCTGGTGATACCAGCGCACGAGACCGGAGACTTCCGTGCTCTGCCAATCCGAATCGTCGACATCGAGCCGCAACCAGGGCGCCGATGGCTGGATTGATGTGTGCTGGACCATTTCAGCTAGTTCCGTTCCGGTAGATGATATATCAAATATTCTCTCAGCGATTGAAGCGCTATCTCAACCTTCATGCCTTGCTGCAGCCCCTCCAGGGAATGTGCGCGGGTGTCACGTAAATGGAATTAAATTTCATTTTTGTGATGAGCTGAGACTAAGCCGGGACGGCGCGGTTCCGCAAGAGGAATTTTGAGACGATCGGCAGGCCATTCCAGTCGGGAAAACTGGAACGCAAGTTGCGGGTTCCAATCTGCTCCACCACCCTTCCAAGCGGAGAAATTCCCGGCAGGGCAATGAGGGGGGCGACGCTGGCCGCGACAATTGGCGGTCTCGCGACAAGTCGGAAACTGGCGTTGGTCTAAAGTGATGTCCCCTGCAAGTTGCACTGGGAGCCATATCGTCCGCCACAACCGAGCCATTCTCCTGACGGACCGGCGGAGCAGACGGGCTTCTAACGATCCGTCCGATGCTGGAAGAACTGCAGGAACAGTTCTCGCTCAGTCGTGATGTCGAGCTTCTCATAGATCCGCCGGCGATGGTTCTTGACCGTGCCGACGGTGATGCCGAGACGCTCTGCGATGTTGGCCGTCGGGTGACCGGCGAGGATCAGCTGCACGAGTTCCCGCTCGCGCAGCGACAGTTCCGGCCACAGGCTCGCCGGGATGGTTGGCTCCTGCCGGGGCGAGGCGCCGGGACCTGTCGGCGCCGACGTGCGGGAAAACTCGGTTCCTCGCGCGGTTATGTCGAGTGCGTGCAAGGCCTCGAACACCGGCAACCGCTCTTCTAGCTGGGCGATCTCGCTGTCCTTGAATGAGGCGGCCGAGCGGTCGAGGAAGATGCCGAGGCACCAGTCGCCGCCATCCGCCAGCATGATGCCCACTTCATCGCAGATTTCCGACTGCGCCAGGAAGCCGGCTATGTACTGGCCGCGCTTGGCCTCGTCGTCGGCGAGCCGTTTCAGCGGCATGATGCCTAGCCTGCGCTCGCGCCGCCATGACGCGTAAAAGGGGTCGAATACGTAGTAGCTGGCGAGATAGCGCTGCACCATCTCGTCCGAAAAACGCCGGTGCTTGATGAACTCCGGTGTCTGCGTCGCCGAATAGCGGGTGACGGTGACGAGATCGTGCTCGATATCGGCGCCGATCAGGTCGATCAGGCAGTCAACATGCCTGTCCGTGCCGGTGGCGGCGATCGCTTTGGCGAGCGGCGCCCAGATGTTGCCCATGCGCATTGCCCTTTTCTCGGCGATCCCAGCCTGACCGTCATTGTGTCTTTAGGCATATGGCGTGAAGCAGCCCATCGAATCTAGCCTTGCGTCAACCCAGACCAGACCCGAGGCGACCGTGACCCAACCCAACCTCACCGCCCCCATCGTCGGCAACCCGATCGTCATTGGTATCGACGCCGGCGGCACCATGACCGACACGATCCTTGTCGATCAGGACGGCCACTTCAAGATCGGCAAGTCGGCGACGACGCCGAAGAACGAGGCCGAAGGCTTCCTGGCCTCGGCCGAGGATGCGGCGGACGCCTGGGGCATCTCGCTGGAATCGCTGTTTTCCGGTGTCAATGTCGTGCTCTATTCCGGCACCGGCATGCTCAACACGCTGCTGTCGCGCACCGGTCGCCGGCTCGGGCTCATCACCACCAAAGGCCTGGAAGACATGATCCTGATGGGCCGCGGCCTGCAGGCCTGGGCCGATTATTCCTATGCCGACCGGCTGCATGCGGTGACCCATCACCATCCCGACCCGCTGGTGCCGCGCCGCCGCACCCATGGCGTCACCGAGCGCATCGACCAGTTCGGCGACATCGTGCTGCCGCTCTATGAGCATGAGGTTTCCAGCGCTGCCAAGAAGCTGATCGCCGACAAGGTCGAGGCGATCTGCATCATGACCATCTTCTCGCACGTCAATCCGGTGCACGAGAAGCGCATCGCCGAGATCTGCCGCGAGGAGGTCGAGAAGGCCGGCGCGGACATCATCGTCTACACCAGCCATGAGGTCCGCCCGGTCATCCGCGAACAGTCGCGGCTGAACTCGGTGCTGATCGAGGCCTACGCGACCTCGCGCGGTCGCAGACAGCTCAAGGGCATTGAGGACGTCTCGAAGAAATACGGCTTCAAATATGGCGTGCAGACATTGCTCTCCTTCGGCGGCCTGACCTCGATCAACCATCCGCGCCTGCACGAAACCATGATCTCCGGCCCGATCGGCGGCATCCTGGGTGCCGCCTATGTCGGCAAGCTGATCGGCAACGACTCGCTGATCTGTTCTGACATGGGCGGCACCTCCTTCGACATGGGCGTCATCTCTCGCGGCCAGACGCGGATCGAGAACGAGCCGCTGATGGACCGTTTCAAGCTCAACGTGCCGACGCTGCATCTCGACACGATCGGCGCCGGCGCCGGCATGATCCTCAAGGTCGACCCGCTGACCAAGAAGGTCTCGCTCGGACCGGAAAGTGCGGGCTCCGACCCAGGCCCGATCTGCTTCGCCAAGGGTGGCACCGAACCCACCATCGCCGATTGCGACGCCATCCTCGGCCGCCTCAACCCGTACTATTTCCTCGGCGGCAAGGTCGTGCTGCAGGTCGAGAAGGCGAGGGCGGCCTTCGAGGAAAAATGCGCCCGTGTGCTCGGCGTGGGTGTCGAGGAGGCGGCGGAGGGCATGATCGACATGCTGGAGGCCGATGCCAACAACGCGCTGCGCCGCGTCATCTCAGGGCAGGGCATCCACCCGTCGGAGTTCACGCTGCTCTCCTATGGCGGCTCGGGTCCGCTGCATCTCGCCGGCTGTTCCAGGGGCATTGGCTTCAAGGATATCATCACCTTCCAGTTCGCCGCCGCATTCTCCGCCTTCGGCTGCACCACGGCCGATTTCATGCGCCGGCATTCGGTATCGACGCAGCATGACATTGGCGCGCGGGCAAGCGATGACGAACTGCAGGCCTTCGGTGCGAAGGTCACCAACGTCTGGAACGATCTCACAAAGGCGGCGGTCGACGAGATGATCACCGACGGTCATGCGCGCGAGAAGATCAGGACCGTGCCGTTCCTGATGATGCGCTATACCGGCCAGCTCGAGGACGTCGAAGTCATGGCGCCGCTTGCCGAGGTCAATTCGGCCGATGACATGCGCAAGGTCATCGACGAGTTCGAGGCTGTCTACGCCAAGGTCAACCACCGCGTTTCGCGCTATGGCGAGGCCGGCTTCACCATCACCGAACTCGGCCTGATCGCCACCGCGGACAAGGTCAAGCCGGTGCTGCTCAAGCGACCGCTCGGCGCTTCCAATCCGGCAGCCGCCCACAAGGGCGTGCGCGAAGCCTATATTGGCGGGCGCTGGCACAAGGCCAATCTCTACGAGATGGATCTCTTGCAGCCAGGCCATGAAGTGATCGGCCCGGCCATCATCGAACATCCCGCCACCACGCTCGTCGTTCATCCGCAGGACCGTGTCCATGTCGATGAATGGACGCTGCTGCACTACACCCACGCTTGAGAGGGCGACCGCCATGTTGGACAAACCTGCCTCGGCCCTGCGCCTTCGCGAAAGACTGCTCGATTCCGAGCGGCTGATGGAAGAGACCGGCTGCTATGACGGCATCACCGAACTCACGCTGCGCAACCAGGATCCGCTGAAATTCGAGACGCTGCACACCAAGCTGCGCGCCTACTGCGTCTCGGCCCGTGAAATGGCGCGCCGCATCTCGGCCTCGCCCGGCGTGCGCGAGGTCGGCGAAATGGTGGTCGCCATCTACACCCCCGAAGGCGATGCCATCGCGCTGTCCAACGGCATCATGGTGCACGTCCATACGATGAGCCGCTTCATCAAATGGATGATCAAGAACAACTACGAGGAGAACCCGCGCATCCGCGAAGGCGACATCTTCGCCAACAACGATGCCTTCATCGGTACCGTGCAGGTGCCCGACGTGATGGACGTGGTGCCGATCTTCCATGAAGGCACGCTGGTCGGCTGGGCCGGTGCTGTCTGCCACGAGCTGGAAGCCGGCGGCATCACGCCTGGTGGCGACGTGTGTCTCGCCCAGGAGCGTTTCACCGAAGGCCTGTTCGTCTGCGCTGAGAAGATCGGCGAAAACGATGAGATCCGGCGCGACTACGTCATCCGCTGCGAGCGCAATCTGCGCATGCCGATCTACTGGGTGCTCGACGAGAAAGCCAAGGTCGCTTCCTGCATCGACATGCGCGAAAGCGTCAAGCAGCTGATCTCCGAGATCGGCCTCGACTACTGGATGAAGGTGTCGAAGGAGTTCATCGAGGAAGGCCGTCGCGCCCAGCTCGCCCGCACCCGCCAGCTCACCGTTCCCGGCATCTATCGCGGCCACACTTTCTATGGCCACGTCACCGCCGGCAAGCCCGGCTTCCAGCTGCTCGGCGATCCCGATTGGCTCTACAACATACCGATCGAGATGGAGATCACCACCGACGGCAAGATCACCATGGACTTCGAGGGCACCCAGCCCTGGGGCTACCATTCGATGAACTGCACGCCGGCCGGCATGGATGGCGGCATGTTCGTGACGCTGACCCAGCACATGAATTTCGAAGGGCTGGTCAATGACGGCGCCTGGATGGCGACCGAGCTGAAACTGCCGCACGGCACCTGGACCAACCCCGACAATGAGATGGTGGCCACCGCCACCTCATGGGCGTTGCTGCTGCCCGCCTATGGCGTTTTCCAGCGGCTGTTGTCGCGCGGCTTCGTGGCACGCGGCTTCGTCGAGGAAGCCTTTGTCGGCCAGGTCAACAGCCCGATGATCGAGATGGGTGGCGAAAGCCAGTACGGCACGCCCTTCGGCATGGCGCATTTCGAATGCGCCGCCGCCGGCTCCGGCGCTCTGGCCATAGCGGACGGACTCGACACCGCCTATGTCGGTTGGAACCCGGAATCCGACATGGGCAACATCGAGGTCTGGGAACAGTCGATGCCGATGGTCTATATCGGCCGCTCGATCGTGCCGAACTCAGGCGGCGCCGGCAAATATCGCGGCGGTTGCTCCTTCGTCTCGACCTGGCTGATCAACAAGACCTCGCATCTGCGGCTGCACACCTCGGAGCACTCCTCCAGGGTGTTCGACAATGGCGGCATGTGCGGCGGCTATCCGGCGCCGACCTGCCAGAAGCATCGCGCGGTGCGCAATTCCAACATCCACGAACTGGCCACCAAAGGCGAACCGCTTGCGCACGCGCCCGGCATCGACCCGCATGTCTCCGACTACGAGAAGAAAATCGGCGGCGACCATGTCGTGGTCGAGGGGCCATACATCACCGCGCCGCACAAGGCCGGAGACATCTTCAGCCATTCCTACAATGGCGGCGGCGGCTATGGCGACGTGCTGGAGCGCGATCCGATCAAGACGGCTTGGGATGTCGAGAACGGTTTCCTCACCCACCAAGCGGCCGACCAGATCTTCGGCATCGTGCTGAAGGACGACGCCGAGGGCTATCCGGTTGCCGATATCGATGCGACCGTCGAGCGCCGCGCCGCCATGCGCAAGCAGCGTCTGGCCAAGGCGATCCCGGTTTCGGACTGGATCGCCGCCGAGCGTGGCCGTGTCGAGAAGGCCGACTTCGCGCCGGAGGTGAAGAAAATGTACGCCAGCGCGATCAAGCTGTCGTCGCGCTTCACCAAGGATTTCAGTGATTTCTGGAACGTCGACGCCAGATCGATCTTCATGCCCGGAGCAAAGCCATGACCTCGTACAGCAAGGAAGTCCTCCGCGATCTGGCCGCCGGCCAGCTGCCCTGGCCGCAGACAAGGCGCATCATGAGCGCCTACAAGGACGATGACCGTTTCTTCAAGATGGTCGCCGTCTACCAGGACCGCGTCGCCTGGAAGGATCCGATCCTGCTCCCGGTCAGCGATCACCTCTTCATCTGCCAGAGCGGCGATGAGCGGATAACCCGCTGCGAGTGTGGCCATTCCTTCGGCGACTATCGCAAGAACTGGAAGCTCAACGCCGCGATCAACGTGCGCAACACCGAGGAGGCTTTGCGCGAGATTTATCCCAACAGCGACATTCCCGATCCGCAGTGGATGGAAATCCGCGAATTCATCTGCCCGCAGTGCGGCACGATGCACGAGGTTGAGGCGGCGGCACCAGGCTATCCCTTGGTGCATGATTTCGAGCCGGATCTTGAAGGCTTCTATCGCGAATGGCTGGGCAAGCCGCTTTAAGGACTTTGATTTGTGAACCGCGTCGTAGGCAAGGTAGCGCCCGTTGCCGGGACCTGTATGGTTCTAGGGTGGCGGCCGCGTTGCTGGTTGCGGCCCAGGGTACAAAGGTCGCCGTCACCGGCTCCGAAATGCTTGTCGGTGGAGGCTGGCTTGCCGCGTGATTTTCAAACCCTTTCGGGCCCGGTTGCCCGCCCTGAACTGTCCGGAGACCGTGCCTGATGACAAACCTTTCCGGCCGCAGCGCCATCGTCACCGGCGGGTTTTCCGGAATGGGTTTCGCCATTGCCACGGCATTGGCCGAGGCCGGCGCCAATGTCGCCGTCGGCTCTTACATAGCGCCCGCTGGCGCCGAGAAGTCCGATGCGGCCTACTATCCCGGCGCGGATGAAATCGATCGCGTGCGCGCGGCCCTTTCCGCCCACGGAACCAAGATCCATGCAGCCCATCTCGACGTGGGCGACAGCGACATCACCAATCGTTTCGCGGCAGACGCGGAAGCGGCTATCGGCCCCGCCGACATTCTGGTCAATGCCGCCGGCACCACCGCCGAACAGCCGGTCTGCGGTCATTCCGATGCGCTCTGGGACAAGATCGTCGACACCAACCTGACCGGCGCCTTCCGCGTCACCCGTGCCGTGCTGCCCGGCATGATCGGGCGCGGCTGGGGCCGCATTGTCAACATAGGCTCGACCGCCGCTTCCGTCGGCTGGAAAGACAATCCCGCCTATTGCGCCTCCAAGGCCGGCCTTCTCGGCCTGACCCGTTGCGTGGCGCTGGAAGGGGCCGCCCATGGTGTCACCTGCGTCATGATAAGCCCGACTTGGGTCGAGACCGAATTGATGCGCCGCAATGTGGCGCAGGTCGTCGAGCGCGAGGGCAAGGGGCGCACGGCCGAGGAAGCGATGGCCGAGATCGCCAGGGGCAACCCGCAGCAGCGCATGCTGCAGCCGCAGGAGATCGCCGCGCTCGCAATCTTCCTCTGCTCCGATGCCGCCAAGGGCATTACCATGGAAAACATCCAGATCACCGGTGGAGCGCTTTGGTAGCGCTCACGCCGGATGGTCGCGTCTTCAGGCGCGGTAGCCAGCCGGGCAATGGCCTGATCCTGCAAGTCCCGTCCTGATCTTTCGCACGGAGTCCGTCGGTCGGACGCCAAGGCCCTCGGCAATACCCGTCATTTGGGTGACAGGCGGCAGGGGATGGGCTATATTGCACTGCACAATGAGACATCGGGGGCGGCGGGACAGGCATTGAACGGCATGGGAAATCCGATACCGAGATGAAGATTCCGAAATCTTTGCTGGTCAACCCGGAGAAGAACACAGCCTATGGCAGCTTCGCTGTCGCTGTTTCCATCTTTGCGTTCTCCTACTCCACCATTTTCGGCCAGATGGCCATCCTGGCCTATTACGCCGTCTGGCTCCCGCTCATCCTCGTGGATTATCGGCGTTACCTGCGCCACGTCTCGAGCGCCTGGCTGCCGCTGGCGTTTGCCGCCTATGTCTGTTTCTCGATATTCTGGTCCGCGGCGCCCGGCATCACCGTCAGGACGGCGATCCAGTACTCCTCTCACATAGCCTGCGCCTATATCGCGGCGCGCACCGTCAGCGTCAGGACCTTGACGATCGGCTGCCTGGTCGGGATCTTCTTCGTCCTGCTTTATTCCCTCAAGGTCGGCGCTTATTCCGACGACGTCCTCGACGGCACCTTCAATTTCGTCGGCGCCTTCGCGTCGAAGAACCAGCTCGGATTTGTCGCGTCGCTGGGCATCTATTTCTATGTCGTCTTCCTGGCTTTTCTCCGGCGCGACCGCTTCGGTCTTCTGTGGACGGCACCCATTGCCCTACTGTCAGCCTATATGCTGCTCGCTTCGCATTCCGCCACCTCGATCGCTTCGATCGCGGCTGTCTTGGCCCTGGTGGTGCTTCTTGCCGCAAGCAAGGTGCTCTCGCGGCGCTATCGAAGGGTTGTCTTCGTTCTTGGCGGCGGAGTGATCGTCGTTGCGATAGTCGCTGCCTTGAATGTCGGACTTATGGATTTCGTCCTCAACATGTTCGGCAAGGATTCGACACTCACCGGGCGGACATATCTGTGGGAGCAGGGATGGAATGCCGCGCAGCAGTCACCGCTTCTGGGTGTTGGCTATGCGGCCTATTGGGTGCAGGGCTTCTCCGAGGCCGAGCGGCTCTGGAACGAATTCTTCATCACCGGCCGCGCCGGCTTCCACTTCCACAACACCTATATCGAAACCCTCGTCGAGCTTGGCTATGTCGGGGCGACGCTCATTTCGCTGATACTCCTGCGCACGCTTTGGGGGCACATATCAGCGGTGGTGTTCGGAACATGGCGCCCCGAGCCTGTCATTCTTGCCGGCGTCATGGCGCTGCTTCTGATCCGGTCTTTTGTCGAAGTCGACATTCTCAACCCCTACGTCATGGGCTCCTTCCTCATGTACTACGGCTATTTCAAGCTGGTGAAGGTGCCTGTCACCCGCACGCGGTGGAGCGCGGCCAATATGATGGAACCGAAAACCGCGGGAGGTTAGGGCATCATCCCGAAAACACGCTCGCGGCCCGAGGGTGGATTGCGGTGTTCTGAAAAATCGCGCTTGAACAACAAATGAGGCCTGTTCCATCGGAAGGGAGCAGGCTTTGACCGATAGCAGGCACCTTGTATCCCCTGGCGCCATCCATTCCGATCAATGGCGGATATAGTCTTCGGCCGCCACAACCTCTCGAATGATACGGGCAGGATTTCCGGCCACCAGGCTTCGCGGGGGAACGCTCCGGGTGACCACGGACCCGGCGCCGATGACGCTGTGATCGCCGATTTCGACTCCGGGCAGAATTATCGAGTTCCGACCGATCCAGACATTGTTGCCGATCGAGACAGGTTTCGTTTTGACGCCGGATCCTTCATCGATCTCATGATAGTTCGAATCCTGGATGACAACGCAATCACCGATAAGGCAGTTCTTTCCGATGCTTACGGCTGAGCAGGCATCAACCATCACGCCGCTGTTTATGAAGGACTTCGATCCGATGGAAAATGTCGCGTCGGCGCCGACGTGAAACCATGAGCGCGAGCCAAACCCTCGAAACGAGACGAGAGATCCCAGTTTGATGGTGCCTTTCCCAGCAATATGCGGGGATACGCCAAGCACGGAGATGCGATCCTGTATCTCCACGCCTTTCGCTTTCCAGGCAAACGCAATGATCTTTCCCTTAATGTATCGTCGGACACGATAGATATCCATCAGGGGTGCGCCTGTTAATGGCTGTTTGTGCAGGCTTGATTGTTCGAATTCTCGAACGCCTACTGACTGGCTGCTGGCGTCAGCTTGATCTTGATCACGTCTCCGGGCTGTACCGGCGTGTCTTCGTTGGCGGCAATCTCGCTGGACTTGCCATCGACGACACGCACCAGGGCAAAGGAGATCGTGGGCTGCTGGTCACCGCCGCCTAAGGCCTGCGAACCGGGGCTGCCGGACATGGCTTCGGACATCAGGCCCTTGTTCATGTTCAGCTTGAGAATTGTCGCGTTGAGGTCCGATTCCGTCTGCTGCCGGTCGGTGGCGAGCGTCGCATTCTGGGTGTTTTCCGCGTCGATGCCATCCTGCGTGGCCTTGCTGATCGCCTGCTTGGCGGTAAGGATGGCCGTGTCGTAATCCAGGACCTGGCCCTGCAGGTCGGCGATCGATCGCTCCGACGTCAGAACCCTTGTATTGGCAACCAGGCCCTTCTGCGCCAGCACGCCGACGCTGGCGAGTTCCTGCTTTGCAAGGTCGACCTGCCGCTGCTGGTTGTCGATCTTCTGCTGCAGTGACTCGATCTCGGACTGCAGCAGGTTCTTGAGTTCGTCGAGGGCCTGGAGTTGCAGTTTCAGCTTCTTTTGATCCGCTCCCAGGATCGCCATCTCGTCGGCGACGATGCTCGGCAGCTTTGGATTGTCAGCCACTTCCTTCGGCACGTCGAACGTCGGTTTATCCGCCATTTCCGCTTCGATGCGGGCACGCCTGACGATCAGCCGGACCCTCTGGTCCTCGAGAACGTCGAAATTGCCCTTGGCGGTGATCAGGTCGCGGTCATAGCGCTGGCCGGAATCCGCGCTTCGGCGCAGCCCGCCGGCGACACTGATGGCCTTCAGGACGGTCAGATCGGGCACATAGGGGAACTGGCCGGGCGTCTGTACCTCGCCCGATATGTAGAACGGCCGGTATGCAGCCATTTCAACGGAAGCTTCCGGCTTGTCCGGCAAGGCAAGCTTGCGCTGCAACGCCTCGCCGATCGCCGCGGCGACCTCGGACGTGGTCTTGCCGGATGCGGGAAACTCGCCCACGAAAGGCACTGACAACGTGCCGGCCGGACCGACAGTGTATTCGCCATTGACGGAGGACCAGTCGCGGAAGGTGCCGTCAACGGTCTGCCATTCCGCAATGCGTATGTTGAGCTTGTCCAGCGCGCCGAGATGGTACTCGCTGGCAGCGGCAGGAAAGGCGAGGGCCAAGGCCAGGCAGCCGGCGGCAAGCCGCATACGCGGCTGACGACCGGCGCTAAAGACGTCAAATATGTCTGTTTTCAACTGAACGTTTCCGATCCGCTTTGGCCCGCCCAATGAGCTTTGACGAATGCTGATGTGAAGGCAGCCGACTTTTTGTTTGCCTGTGCTGTCAGCCTAGTAGGAGCCGCGCGACATCCAGACGGCCGGCACGGTCCTGATGATGATGCGAATGTCCCCGAACATCGACCAGTTCTCGACATAGTGGCGATCGAATGCCACTCGGCTGTCGTAGGAGACGTCGTTACGCCCGCTGACCTGCCAGAGTCCGGTCAGGCCGGGGCGCGATTTCAAGTAGTAGACCGCGGCGCTGCCATAGATCTCCAGCTCGTCGCGCACGACCGGACGGGGTCCCACAAGGCTCATATCGCCCTGAAGGATGTTTATGATCTGTGGCAGTTCATCGAGGGAGAGCTTGCGCAGCACGGCCCCGACACGGGTGACGCGCGGGTCGTTCTTCAGCTTGCGGGTCGACAGCCATTCGGCATTGGCATCCGGATTGGCGGCAAGATAGGCCGTCAGAACCCTTTCACCGTCCGGCACCATGGTGCGGAACTTGAGGCAAGGGAAAATCCGCCCGCCCCGGCCTATCCGCCGATGACCATAGAAAATGGATCCGCCGTCGGAAAATTTGACAAGCAGCGCGATCATCACAAACAGCGGGCTGAGTGCAATCAATCCAGCCAGCGAACCGGCAATATCAAAGCTGCGCTTGAGCAGGCCGCCGATCGGTGGCGGAAAATCAATGTCAGCTTGCGGAAAGCCCGCTGTGGCTGACTTCGCAACGTCCCTCATGCCGAAAACTCCATGCGTTGAACGAATGGTTCACGGCACGGTACCAAAAAAATGCTGCAGCGCAACACACAATTTCCCATACCGTTGAAATAGTCTCGTCAGGGGGTGGCTAAAAAATAAGCTAATCCTGCCCAAAATTCGGATTACTTAGAAAATTTATGACAATTGGCGGGCACAAGGGAAAAATTCAGGACCTATCTGGAGCAAATATGAGGCAGGGCGCTCTTTAACTCGAAACGTGTGCTTTATAATAATGTGGCTCTTCGGCGTATTCGTATAAAATGCTACTCAATATTGCATATTGTACTGAAATGAGACGATGTCAGAAAATTGGCCATGATGCCAATGCGTGCATTGCAACATGTCTGAGTCGATCGCCGAAGCCGGTTCAAAAATATGTGTAGTTGCCCTTGCCGCCTATTGCCCGCCTTAATAGAGTTGCAAACAGTTTCTGTCAGCATACGGACAGGTCGGAAAGGCTGGAAGCAACCAGCCGAAAGCGGGCGACTTTAACAAGCCCGCATGACAAGGGTAGGCGCTCGGGGTAGGGCAATCTCTTTATTTTAACCCGAGCCGGTAGATGGGCTATGGGTATGTCGCTGCCAAAATTCATCATCGGCATGATCTTCGCTATCGCGATCGTGATTGTGTGGTCCTATCTGGGCGGCGCCTCCATTGTCACGACACTCGTTCGTGTCGTCGTCTGCGCCGTCATCATTCAGGTCGGCTACTTTGTGGTCGTCTATGTGATGATTGCAAGAAGCGCTCCGACCCCAGCCGACATGATTCGCGACGCCGAAAGAAAGCAGAGCTCTACCGAGGCCACCGAGGGCGAGAAGCTCGGGGCCCGCAGAAGCCTGCACTAAATCCGCCACCTTACCATCCAGTTTGATATCCGCCCGGCCTCAGGCTGCGTCGGCGGGTTCCCTCTCGGACTGTTCACCCGACAGCATCCTGGACAACCGGCTTTCCGGCTTTTCCTTCAATCTCTGATATTGCCCGACCTCCACGACGCGGCCATTGTCCATCGCCACCACCCAGTCGGCAAAGGCGATCATCGATGGCCGATGCGCAATGGTCAGGATCGTCATTGAGCCGCGCAACCCGTCGATCGACTTGGCGATCAACGACTGGTTCTGCCAATCGAGTGCGCTGGTGGCTTCATCCAGGATGAGCAAGGATGGTTTGCGCAGCAGCGCCCGCGCCAGCGCGATGCGCTGGCGCTCGCCGCCGGAGAGCCGCACGCCGCGGTCGCCAACCACGGTCTCGAGCCGGTGCTCCAGCCGCTCGACGAAATCACCGGCATGCGCGGATCGGAGCGCCACCCACAGGTCGTCGTCAGTGGCCTGGGGCGCGGCGAGGCGAAGGTTTGCACCAATCGTATCATGCAGAAGAAACACATCCTGCGGCACATAGGCCACCTGATCGCGCCAACGCCTGCGATTGGCGGCCGTGATTTCAATGCCATCGACGAGCATCTTGCCGGCCGTCGGTTCGAGCAGGCCGAGCAGCATGTCGGCGATCGTGCTCTTGCCCGATCCCGAAGGGCCGATAAGCGCAGTGACCTTGCCGGCCGGAAGGCCGAACGTGATGTCGCTGACAACCGGTGTGCCGGAGCCGTCACCATATCCAAAGAACACATTGCGTATGTTGAACCCTGTATCGAGCGAGAGTTTTCCATGCTCCTCGGTCTCGGGATTAGTCTGTTCACGTTCCGCATCGAAACTCGTCTGCAGGCTGCGCATCGCGGCATAGGCCGGAAGATTTATCAGAACCTGCTGAGATTGTACCTGCAACTCCATGAAGCGCGGCGCGATCCGCATGAAAACCAGCAACAGTACAACAATCTCGGCTAGTGACAGATTGAAACGCACCAACGCCACATAGATGAAGATGCTGAGCCCGACGACGCTTGCCACCTGGAACAGGGCGGTGCCGATCGTGGTGTTGCGCACATAGTCGATATTGTCGGCCTTCATCTTTCCGAGGATCGACCGAAGCTGGGCGAAATACGACGCCTCCACATTGAGGCTCTTTGCAACCTTGATGCCGCTCAGAAACTCCGCAACCGTCCGGTACTGGTCCTGCCGATTGGTCGTCAAGAGCTGGCCGAATGCGGCGGCACGCGTCCGAAAGGGCCGAAGCACCAGGAACATGATGATGCCGATCAAAACCGCGATGGACGTCATCACTGGCGAGATGAACAGAGAGACCGCGAGGTAACCTGCCAGCAGAACCGACGTTTGTACCATCATTAGCAATGAGAAAGCCGTAGCCTGCACGCGGTCTATGTCGCCGGTGAGGGCATGGTCGAGGTCCGAGCTTCGCATCCGCGTGAAAATGCCCCATCGGGCTCTTCCGATGCTTTCAAAGAGATCGATACGCAGACGGTTGATGAAATCGTACAGAAGCTTGGCCATGTAGAGCGACTTGAAGCGGCTGAAGGCCGCTTGCAGCGTGACGAGCCCAACCAATCCGAAAAGCACCGTCGCAAGTTGCACGGTTTCAACTGGCAGTATCCAGCGCATCAACTCGCTATCGGGCAGCTTGATCGCGTAATTCTGATCCGATCGTCCGACGAGTTGCAGCAAGGGGACCAGAAGCAAGATAGAGACACCTTCGGTCAGACTGCCCAAAATGAGGAAAATCAGCGCCGCCCATGTTCTATGCCCACCAATCCGAGCCATGGCCACGCCAAATCCGGTGATCTGTCGAAACAGTGACAAATGAAACGCGGGTGCTCTTGTCATAACCTTGCTCAGCGGGAACGTCGGAGCGCCGCCCGTCCTCATGTGCTGGAATTCCGTTCTAAAAATCTGCGGCTAGACATCGTGCTTTCCGAAAATCGCCTCCCTTTTCGGTCTAACTACGTTGTCAAACTCCAGGTCCATCTTGATAAGATCCACGGCTTCGCCGATTCTATCGAGACCAGTCGGCACTTCGAGCCGGCATACTCCGACATGGCCGGCCAGTTGTGCGCAATGGCGAAGGTGTTTTGCTGCGAAATCACCAACAAGAGCCGACCGGCCAAAGCGAGTTACGTAAGAAAATTTGATGATCGCGGGCAGTGCGGCAATGGTTGGAAAGGGCAGGATTGCAGCTCGCTCGCCACGTTCGAGAATATAAATCCGGGTCACGGCTACCTTCTCACGAGAGAAGCCTCCGTGCAGACGATGCTGCGTCTTGTCGATGGCCGGGTGTACTTGCGGTCGCACCTCCGCTCCCTTGAGCGAGATCGCTGCCGCGGCGTCGGCGGCCAGCTTGAGCTGTGGAAAGCCCGGCACGATCATCGGCTCAAGTGGGTTGGACAAATCGAGGGCGACCACGTCATCGGTTAGCAATTCATGCCCGGCGCGGATCATAGCTCCTGCGGTGGTCGATTTGCCGGCCCCCTTATCTCCCATGAAGATTGCGCTTTTGCCATCAACGACAATGGCGCTGGCATGAAGAATGAGCAAACCGCGCTGATGCAGCAGTAACGCCATGACCGGGCCCAGCAGGGGAAAGGCGATCAACTGGTCGTCGACGCCCGGTGCTGGATCGACGTCGATCCGCCTTGCATCGCTGATCAGAAACGCCCCGACCGTCTCCCAGGCCAGATACTGCCTGTCCGGCTCGAAGCGGAAGGCGGTCGCGGCGTTGACCGACGGCTGCGGCACCTCAAACGAGCCAACACTGATCACTATGTCGGCTGCCGCCGGCACCGAAGCCAGCGGCTCAAGTTCCGGCAGGGTCACTTCCGAGGATATCGTTAGGCCGTAGGCCTTGTAGAAATGCCGAGGTCTTGGCCGTAGAGGCCCCGATCCGGTTTGATTGTGGTTGGCCTTGGCGGAAAATGGCGCGTTGACTTGCATTGCTACGGACTCCCACGGCGTTGGACCTGCCGTAGCCAGAGAGACAACGATGCCGAACGCCAGACATATTGAACGTCGGGCAGCGTCGCTTGGTCAGGAAGCCTTGAAATCCGGTCATATGCCGCCGTCACCTCAGGCAGGTTGACGTAGGGCTCAATCAGACTGGCGTCCGACACGAGCAAACTGTTCAGAAGGCTTCGGTGATTGCGCAACATGCCGCTGACCAAGTTCGACTTGAAATCGATCTTGTCGCGCCGCCACTGAACCGCCGGAGGCAACACGCCCTCCATGGCACGGCGCAGCACGTGGCGTCCGAAGCCCTGGTGTAATTTCTGCTCGCCTGGGAGGGACAGACAGAACTCGACAAGTGGTTTGTCCCAGAAAGGATAACGCGGTTCGACACCGAAATTGGCCGCAGCCTTGTCGAGAACCTCGAATGCGTGTGGTACAAGCCCATTCGATAGAATCCAGCGATGGGTCAAGGCCTCAGTGGATCTCATCGAAGGCGGCATAGCTCCGCTTCGATGAAATCTGCCAACAATATCCGTTCGCCTGGCAAGGTCTGGGTTGATCAGGCCAAGCCAGCTCGGACGCTGCGCGATCCTCGGCGATCGTGGCCAAAGCTTGTTCATGGCGCGCTTTGCCGTTTCCCTGAGTTTGGCGATACGCCAAGCCGGCCCGTAGACGGTCAAGAATTTGAAGTAGATTTCGAGGGTCTCATCCCCAAAAAGGACCGCATCCCCGCGCATCTCGCGCCACAAATCCATCCATCTGCGGGCGATTGCAAGCTCGTGTAGATACCCATAACCTTGCGAAACGACCTCATCCCCGCCATGGCCGTCGAGAAGTACTTTTATGCCCTTGGCGCCTGCGGCTCTGTATATGCTGCGGGTCAGCGACAGGCCTGGCGCCAGAAACGGCCCACCCTGTTCTTCTAGGATGCGTTCGAACTCCGCGAATGGAGCGTAGTTGTCGACAGCAATCATGGTGCCGTCAACCTCGTTCTGTCTCAAGACTTCGTCGATGAACGGCCGTTCGTCCGATGGCGACCCCTTCTCGAAAATCAACGAGAAAGTCGGTAGTTTCTGTTTGCTCCCGGCTGCGTTCTGGCGGCCGGCCACACAGGCGATTGAGGAGGAATCGAGGCCGCCGCTCAACATCGCGCCCACTGAGGAAGTGCCTCTCGTCCGGTTCTTGACGGACTGCTCGAACAGATGGCGAAATTCCTCGGCGGCGTCAGATCGCATGGGGGTCGATGACGGTTCAATTTTCCAGTAACGCCGCAATGCAACCTGATGCGCCGTCGCGGTCAGGCTGTGGCTGGCGGGCAATCGAAAAATATCGGTGTAGGGTGTTGACTGCGGGTCATCGGGGAGCCCAGCAAGAAACCCGGCAATCTGATGTTCGCTAATGGTCGCACTTGACTCGCCAACGGCGAGGATTGGCCCGATTTCCGACGCAAAAACGAAGCGCTGAGCCGCCGAATGATAGTAGAAGGGCTTGACCCCGAATTGATCGCGCGCGCAAAACAGCAATTGTCGTTCGCTGTCCCAGACGGCGAAGGCGAAATCGCCTTGCAGATGAAACGGGCAGGCCTCTCCCCAACGCAGATAAGCACTCATTATCAGCTTCGCATCGGCGACCGATTTGTCCCTGATGCCCAGCCTCGCCAACAGTTCGTCTCGGTTATCCAGTCGGCAATCGGCGGTTATAGCGAGTTTGCCTCCACCCATAGTCAGCGGACCGGGGCCAGCTTCATCCGTGGTGTTGAGCCATGCGTGGCCAAGGGCGATGTCGGTGTCCAGCCACCACGAGCTTCCGTCAGGGCCACGATGGCGCATACGCGCCAGCATTTTTTGAATATCAGTCGCCGCGACTGTCGGCGGGGGCCCTTGTCGGAGCAGAATTCCGGCCAAGCCGCTCATCGGCTGCCATAGTCGACGAGATGAGCGAAACCGTCAATTGATCCGCCAAGAACAATATGGTGCTCACTCACCAGCCAGGCATGCGCCTTCAACTGCTTCCCGGTGCCGCGTTCTATGCCGATACGTATCTTGGAGGCATGGCCCTGACGGGCGAGAATGTACTGGCCTGAAAGCGCCTGGGTAAGACAAGTGGCGCGCGGCACGAGCCGCGCAGCGGCGGCAATGCCCCACGCGACACGCCGCAGGTCAGCAACATCAGCGGATTGACGCGCGTCCAGCCGCATCACCACCGCGCGTATGCGATTGTAGGAGATCACCGTCAGTCCCAGCCGGACGGCCGTGACCACCAGCAGGCAGCGGCCAAGAAAGATCATTTCCGAGCCGCTCAGGGAGAGAACTCTAGACAAGTTCCTCATGATGCAGCCTCACAAGGCCATGGATAGCCAAGCCCCTTAACAATCCATCGACGTCGGCCTTGCAGCGTTCTGCATCGACATTGTAACGCGCAAGCACGGCATTACGGATTTCCAGGATCGGCTTCGGTTCCTGGATCAGGTCCCAGATGAATGCCCCGACGCTGTTCAGGCTGAAGTAGATGTTGGACTTCAAGTCCAACAGTGCGACTCCGTCGCCGAATTCACAAGCCACGGCCTCCTTGATCGCAGAGACCTTGTCGTGGTCAGATGGGTTCCAGCTCATCCTAAAGCCTTGTTTACAAATACGCCACGGAAGTTCCAGATTTCAACTGCGAGTCGGAGATTTTTCAACCCCCGACTCTCTTAGCGTTTGGCTCTAAAGTTCCAACTGTCACTCTAGAAAACCGGATCATCTCAAGAGAACGTGAGCTGGCCCTTTGGTGTATGAATCGGGAACACCCCATCGAGCGCGGTGTCGCCGCCGGTGCCCTGGGTGATGGTTTCGATCGAACCATGAACCGTCAGGCTCGGCGTTTCGTACTCATGCTTGTCAACATTCTGTTCCATTTAAGTCTCCGATAAGGACTGGAAACGGCCTGTCGAGTGCCGTCAGCATATTTTGCTGCACCGCAATAGCTGCATAGCAACATTCATGAGTCAAGCCTGATTTACCAAGCGTTAATCAATTATGGGTTGCGGTGGCGGTGGATTCTGTGAAGGGACGGTTGGAGCCGGGCGTCCTCCATGCCGAATCGGGGTGCATGAGCGTGCGCTTATGGTAATGATTTAAGCATTTGATTTTATTGGTATAAAGATGCTTGCCGAAATGCCTTGTATTTAGTCGTTGCTAATGTGGGCGGCCGATTTGGTAAAATCTTGCTGAGGCTAGCCGAAATAGGACGTCGGATAACATTGCAACTGCGGTTGCGGCTAGGTTTCAAGGGAATCAGAACAAACGTCATGGTTGCAGGCGAGTGAACGCCAAAAGGAAAAACTGGACGTGGCCAACGATTTTGGCGATGCTGCACGTTCGCACTTGCAGCATATGCCTCGGATAAATTGTTTTCCGGAGACTTTGCGAAGGATGGCCCTTGCAGGAAAGTTCGTATGAACGGTTGCGCACCGCCGACTGCGCCGACGAGATTGCCTATGTACAGGCGTGCCTGAGGCTGTTTTTTGCCGCAAGCCCTGGGGCGACCACCGGCGAAGCCTCCGTGCCGACCCTGTCGGTCGCCAACGTCGCTGACATCGCCAGGTTGAACAAGGTCGCCACATTCGTCCTCAAGGCCCTGTCTCGTTCATCTGGTGAAAAACCTCCCGAACTGTTCCAGTGGCTGGATACCTATCGCCGCAGGACGGTGGCGATGAACTCGTCTTGCATCATGGATTCCATGGCCATCCACGGCGCGTTACGCGACCGAGACATCGACTTTGTCTTCCTGAAGGGCCCATTCCAGCAGCGGCTTCTCTATGGCGATCATTTCATGAAGCCTTCCGGGGATGTCGACATCCTGGTCTCGTCATCCGGCTTTTTCAAAGCGCGTGATGCGCTGCGGGCGATAGGCTACGAGATCGCCGGCAAATCGCGGTCCGTATGGTGGGTTCGTTTTCTTGGCGAGCAGCACATGATCCGTACTGCTGGGCCGACATCCTCCACCGTCGATCTTCACTACCGCCTCCAGCAGCCGGGTTCGCCCAGTCCGCGCGATACGGACGGGTTCTTGCGGCGCAAGCGGCCTGTCGAGATCGCCGGCACAAGCGTGCCGTTCATTTCGGCGACCGATACCTTGCTTCTTTCCTGCATCAGCGTTGCCAAGGCGCTTTTCAATCGCGAGCCCTGCGCCGGCTATGTCTGCGATGTCCGCGCCAGCGCCAGCCGGTTGAGCACGGCGGAACAGCAGAATGTGCTCGATTACGCGACGGAGCAGGGGCTGGTCGACACGCTGCTGCTTGGTTTGCGCGCCGCCGACCTGCTTCTTGGCGGGGCTGGGACCCTGCTGTCGGAGCGGGCCACCCGGATCCTGTCGCGCATCGGTAATGAAGACCTGCTCAACATGGTCATCGCTCCCTGGTTGTCGTCATTGCGGTGGCCGCAGCGGCGAACCGTGTTGTGGGAACTGTGCGGCCGCGCGCCTGTCCGTTACATGGCCGAGGCCGGTTGGGCCGCGTCAGCCGATCTCAGCCGTCGCATTTTTGAACGGCCGGGTGGTCGCTGAGGGTGTGAAACATGTCTGACGCCGAACGGGAGGGGCAAGCAAACGAGAAATCACCGGTGCAATGAAGACCGGTGCAATGAAGAGGTGAACCCATGACAGGAACCGAAGTCTGCGTGATCATCGCGGCGCGAAACGCGGCACGGACGATTCCGGTCGCCATCGCTTCCGCGTTGCGTGAGCTGGAAGTGGCGGAGGTCGTTGTCGTTGACGACGCTTCCACCGACGACACGGCAAGCGTGGCCCGGGCCGCCGACGACGGCAGCGGGCGGCTCTCCGTCATGCACCTCGACATCAATCGTGGCCCCTCCTTTGCCCGTAATGCCGCGATCGCCGGCTCCAGGTCGCCCTTCATCAGCATCCTCGACGCCGACGATTTCTTTCTCGAGGGCCGGTTTCGCAAGCTGTTTGCCCGCGCCGATTGGGATTTCGCGGCTGACAACATCATGCTCATCAGGGATGACGTGGCTGGAGACATGACGAAAATCGTCGCGCCGCGATTTTCGGCCGATCCGGAATTCCTCGATTTCGAGCGCTTCATCGAAGGCAATATTTCCAGGCGCCGCGTGCAGAGGGGCGAGCTCGGCTTCCTCAAGCCGGTGATCAGCCGCGCCTTCCTCGATCGGCACGGGCTGCGCTATGACGAGGGTTTGCGTCTTGGAGAGGACTACGAACTCTATGCGCGCGCGGTTGCCCAAGGCGCACGGTTCAAGGTCATCCGGTCCTGTGGCTACGGCGCCATCGTGCGCCCGGATTCGCTGAGCGGCCGCCACAAGACGCAGGATCTGAAGCGCCTTGCCGACGCGGACCTGTCGTTGCTAGAGATCGACAGCCTGCCGGAGGGATCGAAGGCGGCGCTGAGAAAGCACGAACGCCATGTCCGCGACAAATATCGCTTGCGGAAGTTCCTCGATGTGAAGGCCGAGCGCGGGCTGGCATCGGCGGCTGCCTATGCGCTGGCCAGTCAATCCAACCTCATTCCCATCGTTCGGGGTGTTGCCGCCGATAAGCTCGAAGCGCTGTTTCGCCATGCCGGCCTTGCTTCGAAGCCCCAGCAGACGCCACCGTTCCGGGTACTTATGACCGGAACCAGAACCGCCCGAGAACCTTGAGCCATTGGTGTTTTCTCAAACCCACCGTGGCCGTCTTTCGGCCGGAGCCGTCGGTTTATGAGCTTGGTGGTTGCCTAGTCGCTCCAGGGATGGCACTCTATGCTGCAGTGCAGCAATCTCGATGGCCGCGTGAATTGGCCGATATGCCTATCCCCGCCGGGTGAATCCGGCAATGACAGGAGTCTGAAACGATGGCCTCGATATTCGGCTTCCGATCCAGAAACCCCGCCCGCGACCGGCAGACCGACATCTCACGCCTGGATCGGCTGGCAAAACTGTTCGATCAGATTTCAGCTGAGGTGGAAGCGGAGAAAAGCGGACTCGAGAATCGCTACAGGACAAAGGCCACGAACGCAGCCTTTCTGGTCGAGGCGATGGAAAATGGATCCGCCTCCGGTCGCTCATCCGAAATCAGCGAGCTGACAAAGTCGATCCTAAATTGCGAGCGGCGCATCGCAGTGCTCTCGCAACAGCACCTTCTGATGAAGGAACTGCGTCCTTCGCTGGATGCGATGTTCGACGAGAATGGATCGCGCGAGGCTGCCGTCGAATTCACCAGGCCGGCTCGCGCCGGCAGAGGGTGAAGCGGAGGCGTCAGGGCCGCAGGCAACGTTCTGACTCCGACACGACATGCAACAAGGTTGGGGGGTGACAGACGAACGAGGTCGACTCGTCTCGTTACAGTTCGAATGTCGACTTTGGGTTGGGGTACACAGCACAAAGGTGAGTTTGGTATGAACAGGAATTCGAAAAACACCTCTACCATCGCAACGGCCAGGCCTATGCCGTATCACGCAAGACAAGGTGGCCTAAAGCGGCTGTGGTCATGTGGCATGTTTACGCTGGTTGCCCTCGCGGGTCTTATTGTGGGGCCAACGGTGTCGCGTTCCCAGGATATGGCGAGCGGAGCGTCATTCGTTGACGATTTCACCACTTTCAATCCATCGCGCTGGTACGTTTCCGACGGCTGGACGAATGGCAGCCATCAGAATTGTACCTGGTCCAAGGACCTGATCCGGCTTTCCGACGGCGTGCTCACGCTCGGCTTCGAAAAACGGAAATTGAAGGACCGCGATTTCGGCTGCGCCGAAATCCAGACCAAGGAGCGTTTCGGCTACGGCACCTACGAGACGCGGATGAAGACCGACACGGGCTCGGGCCTCAACGCGGCGTTCTTCTCCTATATCGGGCCTTCCGACAAGCAGCCCTGGGATGAGATCGACTTCGAAATCCTGACCAGGGACACCTCCAAGGTGCAGACCAACGTCTATATAGCCGGCAAAGGAAAAAACGAAAAACTGGTCGATGTGGCGGGTGGCGCAGAAAACGCCTTCAACGACTACGCCTTCGTCTGGGAAAAGGACCGGCTGCGCTGGTACCTCAATGGCCAGCTCGTCAACACCATTACCGATCCGGCGAAGCTGCCCACCCATGCTCAGAAGATCTTCTTCAGCCTGTGGGGCAGCGACACCTTGACCGGCTGGATGGGAGCCTTTTCGGATCCGGGCCGCAAGGTCACGCTGCAGGTCAAGCGCGTCGCATTCACGGCCCTGGGCCAGCCTTGCCAGTTTCCAGAATCGGTCGCTTGCGCCATAAAGTGAAAGGCGATTGGAAAAATACATCTGAACCGGCGGGCCCGAGAGGGTCCGCTGGCTTGAGTGGGGGCGGCACCGAATGAATCTGACGGTCTTTGGAATAGGCTATGTTGGCCTGGTGCAGGCGGCGGTGCTGGCGGAAGTCGGCCATCAGGTGATGTGTGTCGACATCGACGCGGCCAAGGTCGAGCGGCTCAACCAGGGCCTCGTGCCGATCTACGAACCCGGGCTCGAAAGCCTCGTCAAGGAAAACCACGCGGCCGGGCGCATCACCTTCACCACCGATGCGGTCGCTGCCGTCAAGCATGGCGAGATCCAGATGATCGCCGTCGGCACGCCGCCGGGCGAGGACGGTTCGGCGGATCTGAAATATGTATTGGCGGTCGCCGAGGCGATCGGCAGGGAGATGGACGCGCCCAAGATCGTCGTCGGCAAGTCGACCGTGCCGGTCGGCACCTGCGAGAAGATAAAGGCCAGGATCGCCGAGACGCTGAAGGCACGGGGCCGCGAGGACCTCTCCTTCGATGTCGCTTCAAATCCGGAATTCCTCAAGGAAGGCTCGGCCGTGGCTGACTGCATGAAGCCCGACCGCATCATCGTCGGCACCGACAGCGAGGACACCGAGGCGGTGATGCGCGAACTCTACGCGCCGTTCAACCGCAACCACGAGAAGATGATCGTGATGGATGTGCGCAGCGCCGAGTTCACCAAATACGCCGCCAATTGCATGCTGGCGACCAAGATCAGCTTCATGAACGAGATGGCCAACCTGGCCGAGCAGCTCGGCGCCGATATCGAGGAGGTCCGCAAGGGCATCGGCAGCGATCCGCGCATCGGCTACCACTTCATCTATCCCGGTCTCGGCTATGGCGGCTCGTGCTTTCCAAAGGACGTGCGCGCGCTCATCAAGACCGCAGAAGGGGTCCAGTTCGACGCCAAGCTGCTGAGGGCCGTCGAGGAACGAAACAATGAGCAGAAGTCGGTGCTGTTCGACAAGGTGAACCGCTATTTCAAGGGCAACCTCAAGGGCAAGACCTTCGCCCTATGGGGCCTGGCGTTCAAGCCCAACACCGACGACATGCGCGAGGCGCCGGCGCGCACGCTGATGGAAGCGCTGTGGAAGGCGGGTGCCAACGTACAGGCCTACGATCCCGAGGCGATGCAGGAATGCCAGGCCATATACGGGCTGCGCGATGACCTGCTTTTGTGCGGCACCAAGGAGGCGGCACTTCGCGGCGCCGATGCCCTGCTGATCGCCACCGAGTGGAAGAACTTCCGCGCTCCCTCCTTCGATGCGGTCAGGGATGCGTTGACCACGCCGGTCATCTTCGATGGCCGAAATCTCTACGACCCGAAGGTCATTGCCCGCCACGGCATCGAATATCACAGCATCGGCAGGATGGCGGCTTAGTCAGGCGTTTGGGTGCTACCTGACGGCGAAGTCATGGCGATCGACAAAGGTTCGAAATGCGCGTCGCTGGGACATTCGCGTGCGCACGCCGCGAAGGGTTGAAACCCTCGCACGCAAGCTGGGTGTTGGCTGCGGCGTCTGCGCTTGGACCTGGAAGACCGACGCAAGTTCCGGAAAGCGCTCCATGAGATCGACATATGGCCTGTGGAAGCGCCATCCCCATGGTGGGACGCTGGCTTTCCAGGGCTTGGCGGGGCCGGTGAAATGGATGATCTTCGGCGCAAGAATTCTGTGGCACAGCAGCTTGGCGTAGACGTTGTGGAAATTGTAGGCGGGCGAGAGCGGTTCGACATTCTGCCCAAACACCGCATTAAGCGCGCTCTGGTCGTGGCGGATGAATGTGTCGCCATTGCTGAAGAATGCGTTTAGCGCTCGTGGACCATAGACGGCCCAAGTGTCCCGGTTGCATGCCAGCACTCCGGAGTTGAAATAGCTCTGGCGGGTGGCTCCCCCCAGCACATCGAAATAGCCTTTCGGATTTAGTCCCAATCTATCGCTGGGGTCGAGCCAGGCGCTGCCCCTGCCGGCCGCGATCCAGCCGTCCCGGACGCGGTGCCGGACGAGCGGCGCAATATCTCCGACAATTTGGATATCACCATCGAGATAAACGATATTGCGATACTGTGGCGGCAGGTGGTCGGCTATCACGAGCCGGGCCAAGGCCGTGACGGGCACATGGTTCTTGGCAAAGGCCACGCCGTCCGGGGGCAGATAGGACGTGTCGGGCAGCGCGATGAAGGATATCGCCCGACCTGCGCGGTTGCGTAGCGCGTCGATCAGCGCCGGGTCGACGCCGACCGTGTAGATCAGGATGTCGGCCAGGGCGTCGATACCTTGCGCTGTCAGCTCCAGCGCCGCTTGCAGTGACGGACCAAGATATCCGTTGTCGGTCACAAAAATGACCGCGGTGTCATGCCGGTTCTCCGTCATGCCCACCGTCCAAGCAGGCGCGCACCCCTGCCGATCAAGAGCCGCTTGAACAGGGCGATCAGTTCGGTTTCGGGCCCTTCGGGCCGTCGCATCAAATTCCACAGCAGCAATTGGGCTCCGATGAAAGCGGCCGCTCCGATGGCGATCTGCGACGATAGACTCAAAACCAGTTGGGATGTTTCGACGCCGGATGGAAGCGCCGCACGAGAACCAAGCACGGCCGCGACCATGATTCCAGCGCTTGTCAGGCTGCGCAGGTTGGGGCGCAACTGTGCCAGGTAGCCGATGCCGGTGAGCTGCCGGACGACCTGGAGATTGAAGAAGATGCCGATGACGCCCGCAATCGCCCGCGCGATTGCCACCCCGGCAAGCCCACCAAGCCAAAGCCCCACGACGACGGAGGGGACGCGCAGGATGAATGCCTGGACGTCACGCTTGAAGAGCAGCCGCGTGTCGCCTGTCGCCATCGCAAGCGGCTGCGCGAGGCTTCCCAGGGTTTGTACGGCGAACACGGCGGACAATGCCTGGATCACGATTACGGCCGGCAACCATTTGTCCGTCATTGTCAGCCGGACCAAGGGCTCGGCGATCAGCGCCATCCCGACGCCCACCGGCAAGGCGATCATCGTGACGAGCGCTTGCGATGACTGGTAGACCTTCTCCAGGCCCCCGTCGTCGCGGTTCTTCACATGGGCGAATGCGGGAAACAGGACGGAGGTCAAAGGCGCGATCGCCTCGCGCGTCGGCATCGCGGCGAGGTTGTCGCCCACCGAATAATAGCCAAGCGGGGTCTTGCCGAGGAAGGCGCCGATCAGCAGGTGGTCGAAGCGCCAGTTCAGCGTGTTGATGGCCTGTGCCAGGGTCAGCCAGATGGAATAGCCGAACATCTCGCGCCAGTGCCGCAGCCCGGGCTTTGGCCGAAAGGGTGCAACGACATAGGAAATGACGAGGCCGGTGAGATCCGACGCCAAGGTCCCCGCGACAAGCGCCCAGTAGCTCCTGAAGGTGAACGCGAACACAGCCGCCACGATAAGCCCGACCAGCTTCTGGGAGACCTCGATCAGGAATTGCTGCCAGAACACCAGGCCACGCGTGAGCAGGATTCGACGTGGACTGCCAAGCCCTCCCAGGAGCGTCGAAATCGCCAGAGCCGCAAGCACCGCCGGCAAGCGCGGTTCCGCGAAGGCCGATTCCGCTGGTATGGCGACAACCATGAGCATGGCAGCGACGGCCGCGGCGCGCATCGCGCTGAGCGTCCATGCCGTATCAAGATGTTCCCTTGTGGGATTTGGATGATGGATGAGCACAGCACCGATCGAAATTTCGGTGACTGAGTTCAAGATGGCGAGCACGGTCCAGCCAAGGGCCACAATTCCGAAATCGCCGGGGGTCAGTAGGCGCGCCAGGACAAGCGTGCTCACCAGGCCCAGAAGGTTGGTGATGAGCCGAGCCGCGGTGATCCACGCCGCCCCCTTGGCCAGTCTTCCTTTGATTCCGTTCACGCGTCGGCGCCTCCAGTGCACTCAGAACCGACACATCCCCGCCCGCGATCGATGCTCGATCAATGTCCGGTGCGCCCGTTTTTATTCTCCACGGCCTCAGGGTGCAAGCATTTATGCCGCAGTGCAGCATAAAAACAGATTCTGCTATTGTGCACTGCGGTCAATGGGGCAAGATGGCGAGGGGCGACGGACAAAAAGGATCGACTCCTGATGATGCTGCAGGAATGGCGAGACGACACGCCGCGAGAGAGCCGGACGAGCGAAGACCTTCGAATTGCCTTGCGGGACCGGATCAAGGAGGTTTTGCTGCCGCTGATCTCCGGGCGCGGCGAGCGCATCCATCTTATCGATCCACCCGATCACCCCAACGTCGGCGACTGCGCTATCCTGTTGGGCGAATTGGATTTTTTCAAGCGTGAGCTGCCGGGCAGCAAGGTGGGATTCCACGACTGGAGCACCTACAGCCGGTCTTCCGACCGGCACGTCGAGCGCGCATCCGTCCTGTTGATGCACGGTGGCGGCAATTTCGGCGACATATGGCCCCATCACCATCAGTTTCGTCTGGAGATCCTGCGGCGCTTCCCCAAACGGCCGACAATCCAGCTAGCACAAAGCATCCATTTCGACTCGCCCGAGGCCCTACAGGAGACGCGCGACGCCATCGCGGCACACTCCGATTTCACTTTGCTGGCGCGTGACACAAAAAGTGAAGCCTTCGCCCGCGCGAATTTCGATTGCCATGTGGCGCTCTGCCCGGACATGGCATTCGCCATGGACCGGATCGTGCGCAAGCCCGCGACTGTGGATGCGTTCTGCCTGTTGCGCACCGACAAGGAAGCGGTGGCGCCGCACGAAGGCATCAAGAAACAGTTGAACCAGATGGGGCTTTCCGCGGAGGCGGGAGACTGGATGGATGATCCAAGGACTGCCGAGCGCTTGTGGGACAGATTGTACTCCAAACTCACACGCAAATTCCCTGCCGCCTATCCGTTGCTGGCGCCGCTGGCGTTTACCGCGCGCCGACGCTACGCGGAAGCCCGGCTGAGGGTGGGTATCGATCTGTTGAGCCGCGGGCGCATTGTGGTCACCGATCGATTGCATGCCCACATCCTGAGTACGCTTCTCGGCATCCCGAACGTCGTTTTCAGATCCTTCGACGCCAAGGCCGCCGCCTTCTACGACACATGGACACATGCGGCGCCCATCTGCCGGCTGGCCGATGATCCCTCCGACATGGTCCACGCCGTCCAGGCCGTGATGCCGCCGAAATGAGCGAAGTCGTTGAAATGCCGGATCCCATCTCTTCGCCGCGCTACGCGGCGGTGATCCGCGCATATCAATGCACGCCGCTCCTGATCGAGGTGATGGAGGTGCTGCGACGGCAAAGCGTGCCGCCGGAGCGATTGATCATCGTGGATTCGTCGCGCGATCCGGCGGTATCCTGCGCGTTTGAAGACCTCGGCGCCGAAGTCGTCACATACCCGGCTGAGGAGTTCAATTTCTCCAAGGCGATCAATCTTGGTGTCGAGGCCAACGACCAGCCTCTCACACTCATCATCAGCAGCCACATGCTCATTCATGCGCCTGACCTGATAGCGAAAGGACGGGACGCGGCCCTGAATGGCGGCATGGAAATCGTCTATTGGCGGCATCCGCCATACCAGGACGCACCGCACGAGTGCCACCATGTCATGACCAGCCGCAACTTCGACGGCAGGAATGGCCTGTCCAACACCATGGCCATGATCCCCACGCAATTGTTGCGCGAGCGTCCGTTTCGCGAGGAGGTCTTTTCCGCCGAGGATCAGGAGTGGACACGGTACTATTTCGCATCCCGCCGTCGCGCAATGCTGCGCATCGACACCAGGGATGTCAGCTACAACAATCCCAATCACAACGCCGACACGTGGAACGAGACCAAGCTCCTGCGGGAGGAGTTGGCGATTGGCTATTTCGTCAACCGGCGGCTACTGCTGCCGGACAGGATCGTCATCCGCTTCCTGCGCGGTGTTCTGGCCACTCTGCGCCGTCGGCCGGACAAGGCCAGGGTGCATTTTGGCTTTGCCTGGGCCATGACCAAGGCGAACTTCAAGCAACCAAACGCGAAGTCGAGATATTTTTGACAGCATCGCTGTGCAGTCGCAGCAAATCGAAAGGCATGAGGGGGTTCAAAAGCGAGAGACGATGGAGATCTTGCATGATTGCGTTTCTTGTCCTGGTTCACGACAATCCCAGACAGGCGCTGGCGCTGGTGGAAAGTCTTCGGTCATCGCACGCCCGCACGTTCATTCATGTCGATGCCAAGTCCGATATCACCCAGTTCCAGGAATGTGCCCAGGCTGGGGCCGTTCTGATCGAGGAGCGGAAAAGCGTGCATTGGGGCGGCTTTTCGCAAGTGCGCGCCGCCTTGGCGCTGATGCGGCACGCCCTGCGGGATGAGATTCCTTTCACCCATTTCGCGTTGCTCAGCGGCAGCGATTACCCGATCGCGACGGTCGAGGCCATTGCGAGCTACCTGGCTGCGCAGGATCGGGAGTTCATCGACGCTGAGCCGGTGTTGGAAGGGCCCGACAGTCTGCCGTGGCAGCGTATGCTCAAATACCAGATGGAAGGCGGCTGGCGCGGTGCCGGCCTGCGCGGGCGGATCATTCGCGAGGTCAATGCCCACATCCTGTCCCGCCTTCCCAACCGCGATGTCCGTGCCATAGCTGGTCCTGTGGCCTTCTTTCGCGGCAGTGCATACTGGATTCTGACACGGGAAGCGGTCGAAGCCATCTTCGCCTTCTCGCGGAAGCACAAATCCATCGTCCGGTTGTTGTCGCACAGCGTCTGTTCCGACGAAACGTTCTTTCACACCGCCGTCATGGCCGGCCCGCGTGCCTCCCATGTCGCTGGCACATCAACCTATGCACAATGGTTCCCTGGCAGCAGCGGACCGACCGTCGTCGATGACAGCCTTGTCGATGTCGTGACCGCGCCGGGCTTTCATCTGGCAAGCGGTGGGCGGAGAGCGCGCCCCGCCCTTTTCGTTCGCAAGTTGAACGGCGATGATAGCGGGATCCGAAACCGGTTGGATCACTACCGAACAACGCGTGTCCTTCCCACGGAACCTCTCCCGGGTAGGCATGGCTGACATTTTCTGGCGCACGGGCGCGATTTTTGAGATCAAGGAGTGATGATGAATCCTATTGTTGATACAAATATCAACATCGTATGTGTTTCAGACGCAAACTATGTGCCGCATCTGGTGACGTTGCTGAAGTCTGTCGAGGCGAATTCCGCCGATGGCGACAATTTCAAGGTGCATGTCATCCACGATGCCATCAGCGACGATTTGCAAAAACAGGTGGCATCTGAATTGGGGAGAATGGATGTTCGTTGGTACTCGATTGTTGGTCACGACGCACTGACATTGCCTCCGCTTTTGCAGATAAGCCGCGCTACATATCTGCGCCTGATCATGGACGAGGTTCTGGATGGATCCATATCTCGTCTCATCTACCTGGATATCGATATGGTTGTGACCGGCAGCTTGAAAGAGCTGTGGCAGTCTGACTTGGGCGACTGTGTTTGTGCGGCGGTTCCTGATCCTGGTGTGGATGTCGGAGAGTTTGCCGGGAAGCACGGTCTGGGCCTTCCCGGCCGGTATTTCAACGCTGGCGTCATGGTGTTCGATATGCCGCGTGCCCGTGCGGATCGAACTCTGAGCTGCGCATTGAACCTGTTGCTGGAGGATCAATCGAAGTTTGAATTTGCCGATCAGGACGCGCTGAATGTCGTTTTGTGGGGCAAGTGGAAGCAGGTGGATGCGACCTGGAATTTCCAAAGGGAATTCATGTACGATGATCTCGCTGCGTGGCGCTCCCTGTCGAAGGATCGCCATACGGTGCCGAAGATCATCCATTTTACGGAGAGCGTTAAGCCATGGAAGGCCGGCGAGTGGCATCCGTTTGCCTGGCTCTATTGGAAGTATCTGCTCCGGTCGGGATTCGCCGGGGATGTCATGCGAAAAGGCAACATCACGTACCGCGACATAATCAAGATGCGGCTTAAGTACCTGTTCAAGAAGCCGAATTTGGCTCGGGGTTCTACCAGGTCATAAGGCGGGCGCTGCCCAACAGGGGGCAAATCCACCGCTCGCCGGATGTAACGGGTAGCAATTTCAGCCCCGATGGCGATTTCGAACGAGCGACAGCACATAGCTCAGCCGGGCACGCGAAAGCATTGAAAGCACGATAATGTAGACAAGCCCGGATACCGGCACTTCGGCACCAACGCGTGCGAGGAGGGATGCTCCGCTCAGGTACCAATTCATCCCCGCGATGGAAGCAACCATCAAAGTTGAAGCCGCCGCCGGCGGGAAAAACTGGCGCAGATAGTTTGCCGGCGAAATACCGGTCAGCTTCGTGACCATCGCGATCGGCACAGGCCAGGTGATCAAGGTTTTCACGGCGATTGCCGATGTGATTGCCGTGATTCCATAGGGGTAGAACAGCAGCACGACCGCGATGTTGGAAAGCTGTGATGCGAGTTGGTACCAGAACCACCAGTCGCTTTTGCCCTGGCTGGTGACCAGGGCGCTTTGCAGGCTTCCGATGCAGCCCAGAAGGCTTATGGCGCAAAAGACCTGTATCGGTGCGACCGCTTCCGCCCAATGCGCTCCGAAGAACTCGGGGATCGCGTCGGCGGCGATTGCCGCGAGGCCGACAAAGGCGGGGAAGGAGATGGCCGCGGAGGCGAACGTCCCGAGCAGAAAGGCATCCTTCAGCTTGCCTCGCTCGTTTTGAAGCGACGACAGTAGCGTGTAGGAAACGCCGCCAAGCGCGCCGGCTATGATGTCGTTGAGCATGGAGCAGACGCGCTTGGCGAAATTGAACACACCGAGCGACGCGGGGCCGACAAGCGCCCCGATGATGATCTGGTCAATGCTCATCATCTGCAGGAAACGGCTGCCGGAAGCGAACATGCCATAATGCGCGAGATCGATCACGGACTGTGCGCGAATGTCCAGGCCCGGCCGCCAGCCGGCGCTCCAGAAGGCCGCGACGCATGAGACGACGGAGATCAGCAATTGCGAGACCGCCAGCGCCCACAGCCCGTATCCCATGATCAGCATGACAACGCACAGGACACCGGAGATAGTCGCGGCGATTGTCGTCCTCATTGCCGTCAGTCCGAACAACATCGACCGTGTGATCAAGGCGTTGGGCACGGCAGCGGCAAGGTCGAAAATCACGCGACACCCCAACAGCCGCAGCAGGTTGACGATATCAGGCTGGTTGACGAAACCCGCTATTGGTGCCGACAGCACGAACAGCAACAGATAGATGATCGTCGCTGAGCCGATGCAAAGCCAGAACGTGGTGTCCAGGTGTGTTTTTTGGAGAGCCGAGCGTTGAACGACGGCATCGCCAAAGCCGCCCGGCGCGAAGGCGCTTGCCAGCGCGGCGAGCCCGCCCGCCAGCGCAACCAAGCCAAAATCGGCGGGCAGCAGATATCGCGAACTCATGATGAAGACGAGACTGCCGGAAATGGTCGGGACCGCCGCATTCACGGTTGACCACAACACCCCGCGCACAGCGGCAATCGAACGGCGTGACGACAGATGCGCGTAAGCGATATCGTTCATTGCTGATTTCCATGGCGAGTGACGCGCGCACAGTTGGTCGCGGCATGATGGGCACAAAGATGCTGGAGAAAGCGCCGGCCTTGGTGGCGTTCAAAAGATCGGACCTCCACCTTGTCCAAGCAGATGCAAGACCTGTTCGCCACGCCGGCAACCCCCTGTTCGGGTTGGGCTCCAGACCATCAGGTGTGACCTTGTCGGCGTGGATAAATCCACAGCGCGTGCCTCGCGACAAAGCGCGATCACGATTCCCCAAGCCCGATGCCTTGCCCCAATTCCCGTCCAAGATGTAGGACGATTTCATGCTGCGGTGCAATATGCGGAATTGCTAAATTTTATGTCAGTGGATCAACGTGGGATTGTCGGGCGCATGGAGGCCCCCAAAACAGGCCTTTGAGCCGCTGAAAACCGCCAGAAAGGGCGTTCGGAGGGCTTGTCCTGCCGGCGTGCTGGACATCACCCCAGATAGCGATCGACGTTTTTTGCTACACTGCACCAAAAATGTTGCGATGCAGCAAGAGCTGTACTAGCATCCCCGTGGGTGGGCCAACAGCGGTCGAGTTTTAATGCTGCATGTCTTGTACCTTGTGCACGATGTTTCCGACCCGGCAGTGCGCCGGCGGATCATAATGCTCAGGGCAGGTGGGGCCCGGGTCACGCTCGCGGGCTTCCGTCGCACTATCAATCCTGTTTCGGATGTCGAGGGACTGCGGCCGATTGACCTTGGCGCGACGCGCGACGGCCGATTCGGCCAACGCATGGCCGCGGTCGCCAAGGCGGCGGTTTCGATCGGCTCGAAACTTGGGAACATGCCCAGGCCCGACCTCATCATCGCGCGCAACCTGGAAATGCTGGCGCTGGCCCGGCGCGCCAAGTCCGCGTTCCAGGCAACGGTGCCGATCGTCTACGAGTGTCTCGACATTCATCGCCTCGTGCTTCGTGACGATTTTCTGGGCAAGGCGTTGCGTGGCACGGAACGTTATCTGGCCAGGGACGTAAAACTCCTTGTGACCAGTTCGCCGGCCTTCATCGCCAATTATTTCAAGCCATTCGGACAGATCGCGGCTCCCGTCGAGCTGCTTGAGAACAAGTATTTCGAAGCCTCGGCTGTTTCGCCGGATGATCTTGTGGCGGCGGAAAACCCTGTCGCTCCGCCGTGGCGGATCGGCTGGTTCGGCGCATTGCGCTGTCGCCGTTCGCTAGAACTCCTGGCCGAATTCTCGCGTCGGCTCGACGGACATTTCGAAATCATCCTGAGGGGCCGCCCGGCGCTGTCGGAATTTCCGGACTTCCACGCCTTCGTCGAATCCGAACCGTGGCTCTCGTTTCGCGGACCGTATCGCAATCCCGAGGACATGGCGGCGATCTACCGGGAGGTTCATTTCTCCTGGGCGATCGATTTCTTCGAGGATGGGCAGAACTCCCAATGGCTGCTTCCCAATCGCCTCTATGAAGGCTGCCGCTTCGGCGCCGTGCCGATCTCGATGGGCAATACCGAAACCGGCCGATTCCTCAAGCAGCAGGACATCGGCGTCTTGTTGCCTCAGGCCACGCCGGAAGCGCTCGAGGCGGCCGTTGGAAAAATGGACGAGCACCGTTTCGGGAAACTGCGGGGGCGTGTTCTCGCCCGCAATCCCCGCACGTGGAGCCACGATCGCAACGATTGCCAGGCGCTCGTCGAGAAACTCCGAGGACTGGCCGCCAGGCCGGAACCTCTCATTGCCGAAGCGCTGGCTTAAGCGTGGTCAAGGACGGACATGGGCTGATGACGCAAACCGAAATGCTTCCATCCAGCCTGATCGTTATCCCGTGCCTCAACGAAGCGGGCCATATCGGTGCGCTGCTGCGGCAGCTTCAGCCTGCGGCCGCAAGGCTCGGCGCCAGCATCGTGGTCGCCGATGGCGGCAGCACCGACGGCACGCTGGCGATCGTGCAAGGGATCGCCGGCGAGGACGCGAAGGTTGTCCTGCTGCACAATGAAAAGCGCATCCAGAGCGCGGCCATCAACCTCGCCGTCGCGACGTTCGGTGAGCGCGCGGAATATCTCATCCGCATCGATGCTCATGGCGGCTACCCAGCGGATTACTGCGAACGGCTGGTCGAGGAGGCGCTGGCCACCGGCGCGGACTCGGTCGTCGTCTCCATGCTGACCAGCGGCAGTGGCGCTGTCCAGAAGGCGGCGGCGGCGGCGCAGAACTCGAAGCTCGGCACCGGCGGCTCCAAACATAGGCACCTCTCTGGTGGAGAGTGGATCGATCATGGTCACCACGCGTTGATGCGCATAGCGGCCTTCAAGGCCGTCGGCGGCTATGACGAGACGTTCAGCCACAACGAGGATGCCGAGCTTGATTATCGCCTGCGCCAGGCCGGCTACCGGATCTGGATGAGCGGCAAGACGCAGATGGTCTACTATCCGCGCTCCTCCCTGAAGGGCCTCTATTTCCAGTATCTCGGCTATGGCCGGGGCCGCGCCAGGAATGTCCTCAAGCACCGCGTGATCCCGAAGGTCCGGCAGATGGTGCCGCTTCTGGTGTTTCCGGTGGTGCTGCTGGCGGCCTTCTCCTTCGTGCATTGGGTGGCGGCCTTGCCGGTCCTGCTGTGGGCGTCGGTCTGCCTCGGCTATGGCGTCCTGACCGCCATCCGCCAGCGCAATCCCAACATCGCGCTGGCCGGTGTTTCGGCGATGGTCATGCATTTTGGCTGGTCGGTCGGCTTCTGGCTGCAGCTTCTCGGTCTTGGCTCGCGGCGCGGGGTGGCGTGATGAGCGCAGCCGGGAACACGAGCAGCATCGACATATGCGTCTGCACATTCCGGCGGTCGGAACTGGCCGACACGCTTCGCTCGATCGCCGCGATGGACATGCCCGGGGGATTCGACGTTCGCGTCATCGTCGCCGACAATGACGAAACGGCTATGGCGGAGCCGCTGGTGATGGCGCTGGCGAATGAATTGAAGCTGCCGGTCATTTACCGGCATGCCCCGGCGCGCAACATCTCGATCGCGCGCAACGCCTGTCTCGATGCCAGCACATCGGATTTCGTCGCCTTCATCGACGACGACGAGACGGCATCTTCTCAATGGCTCGTCGAACTTGTGGCAGTGGCCGAGGCCGATGGCGCCACCGTCGTGCTCGGTCCGGTGCGGGCCCTCTACCGACCCGATGCGCCCCGCTGGATGCGCAAAGGCGATTTCCACTCGACCTTGCCGGTCTGGGTCGGCGGCGAGATCCGCACCGGCTACACCTGCAACGTCCTGCTTCGCATGGGCGATGAAAGCCTTCGCGGCCGCCGCTTCAGCCTTGCGCGCGGCCAGACGGGCGGCGAAGACACCGAATTCTTCGATCAGATGGTCAAGGCCGGCGGCTGGATCGCCTTTGCGCCGGAGGCCTGGGTGGACGAGGTGGTGCCGCGTTCGAGAGCTGCATTCGACTGGCTTGGTCGCCGCCGCTTTCGCGTCGGCCAGACCCATGGGCACCTCCTCGGACGCAATGCGAGAGGCCTTGCGCTGGTCAAGGAAGTCGGCCTTGCCTCGGCAAAGGCGGCCTATTGTTTCGCCTCGGCGATACCGGTTGCGATCAGTCCTGTCCGCAGGAACCGCAGCGTGCTGCGCGGCATCATGCATGTCGGGGTCGTCAGCGGTCTCGTCGGCGTTCGCGAACTGCGCCTCTATGGCCAGCCCTCGCCACGGGAAGGGGGCAATCGTGCAGCCTGACGTCAGCTTTGTCATCGCGGCGTACAATGCCGAGCGGACGCTCGACCGGGCAGTCGCCAGCGCCATGGCCCAGAAGGGCGTCAGCGTCGAGATCATCATCGTCGACGACCAATCCAGCGACATGACGCTCGACGTGGCGAATTCCTATCCGGGCGACATCGTGCGGGTCATCGCGCTCGCCCAGAACCGAGGTCCTGGCGGCGCCAGGAATGCCGGCCTCGACGCCGCCCGTGGCAGATGGATCGCGGTCCTCGATTCAGACGACGCTGTTTATCCCGAGCGCATGTGCGCGATGATCGCACGTGCCGAAAAGGCCGGCGCCCAGGTCGCCGTCGACAACATCCAGGTCATCAGCGAGGATGGTACTCCGGATGCCACGATGTTTCCGGCCGGGTACCTGCAAGGCCTGAAAGAGATTTCACTGGCCAGCTATATCGCCGGCAATGTGGTCTTCGAATCCAAGTTCAACCTCGGCTATCTCAAGCCGATCTTCCTGCGCCGGTTTCTGAACGAAAACCGGCTTCGTTATGATGAAAATTTGATCATCGGCGAAGACTACATCCTGCTGGCCGAGGCGCTCGCCAAGGGCGGCAAATGCGTCGTCGAGCCGGCGACCGGCTACATCTATCACATCCGCACGGGCTCGATTTCCCGCGTGCTTGAAATCCACCATGTCGAGGCGATGCGCAAGGCTGATGCCGCCTTCGCCGCGACCCATTTCATGGACGACGAGGCCAAGGCCGCATTCGCGCGGCGCAGCCGCAGCCTGCGCAAGGCGTCGTCGTTCCTGTCTCTGGTTCAACACATCAAGGCGCGGTCCCCGCTCAAGGCGATCCGGACCGCGCTCATGGATCCGGCGGCGGTCAGGCATATGGGTATGCCGATCGCTGTCCGGTTGCGAAGGGTGGCGGCGCAATTTGCCGTCGGCGCGGGGAGGTAAGGGGGTGGGTACATGAGAATGCTTCTTCATGGCCCGCAATGCGTTGAAATTGATCTCCTCAGAAGGAATTTGCGATGAAGAAAATCAGGAAGGCAGTCATTCCGGTGGCGGGGCTTGGAACACGGTTCCTACCGGCGACGAAATCCATGCCGAAGGAAATGCTTCCCGTCGTCGACAGGCCTGTCGTGCAGTATGCGGTGGACGAGGCGTTCGAAGCCGGTATCGAGCACATCGTTTTCGTGACCGGTCGCAACAAGGCGGTCATCGAGGACTATTTCGACCTGCACCCTGAATTGATCGGAACCCTGGAGCAGACCGGCAAGAAGGCCCAGCTCGAGTCGCTGGAAAGCCTGCTTCCCGTGGCCGGCGCCACGAGTTTCATCCGCCAGCAGTCGCCGCAGGGCCTCGGCCACGCCGTATGGTGCGCGCGCGAGGTCATCGGCAACGAGCCCTTCGCATTGCTGCTGCCGGACATGGTGTCCTTCGGCGGGCGGGGATGCCTAGCTGAAATCACCGATCTCTATGCCGAGACCGGCGGCAACGTCATCGCCGTCGAGCGTTGCGATCCGAGCGAAACCAGCAAATACGGCATCGTCGGCTGCGGCGCGGATGTCGGCGCGGGCTTCGAGGTGACGGCCATGGTCGAGAAGCCGGCTCCGGCCGATGCGCCGTCCAGCTACTACATCAACGGCCGCTATATCCTGCAGCCCGAGATATTCGCCCTGCTGGGCAATCAGCAGCGCGGCGCCGGCAACGAAATCCAGCTGACCGACGCCATGGTTCGGCTCGCCAGGAGCCAGGCTTTCTTCGCCCGGCCCTTCAATGGCCGCATGTTCGACTGCGGCTCGAAGGAAGGGTTCATTCAGGCCAATATCGCGTTCGCACTGGCGCGAGACGACATGAAGGGGCCCATTTTCGAGATGCTCCAGGAGTTCGTCCTGTCGCATGAACGCCGCGAGGAAGCCGCATAATGCCCATTTTCTGGATGCATTCTCCCGAGGCCGGTGGCTCAGGAAACGCCTTTGCGTTTGGTCGCTCAGAAATAGCCCGGGCTGGCATGAAGTTTGCGTTGCATACTTTGCCCCCGATCTTCGAGGCCTAGCGCCTGCAACCTAGAATTGGACCGAAGATGAACTATGCCAACTTTCCTCTCGACAAGAGGATGCCGTTGCCGAATTCGGATGCAGGAGACGGCGAAGACTTCATCGACATCGAGCGCCTGCTTAGCATGGCCGCGCGGCAGGCGAAGGTGGTTGCCGTATGTGCCATCATCGGTCTTTTTCTGGGGGTGCTCTATCTGCAGACCACACCACCCAAATACGCGTCGTTCAGCAGCGTGCTGATCGACGAGGGACTGAACAAGATCGTCGATGACATCTCGGCGGCGTCGGTCACCATGCAGACCGACTCCGCCATCCTGAGTCAGATTGAAATTCTGACGTCAACGCGGCTCGCGGCCGTGGTCGTCGACAAGCTGAAGCTCGACCAGAACGACGCCTTCATGAACCCGCCGATGTCGGCCCTGGCGAAGGGCATGGGCTTTGTTCGCGGCCTGATCCAGTACGTGCATCCCAGTTCTCCCACGATTGGGGGGACAGACATCACCAAGCTCGACGCGGCCACGCGCGATGCGCTGATTGCTTCGTCGCGCCGCGACTATGCCATCCTCAAGCTGCAGAGCGAGATACGGGCCGAGCGCACCGGGCGAAGCTACGTGATCGCCATCGGCTATCAGTCGACGGATCCGGCGCTGGCAACCGCGATTACCAAGGCCTACGCCGACGCCTACCTTGCCGACCAGCTCGATGCCACTTTCGACGCCACCGAGCGCGCGGCGGTCTGGCTGCAGGGCAGGCTGACGGAACTCCGCGAAAGCTCTCAAGCCGCATCCCTTGCGGTTGAGAAGTTCAGGGCCGAGCACGGATTGGCCGCCAACAGCGACGGCCAGCTGATGAGCGACAAGCAATTGTCGGATATCAACGCCCAGCTCATCGCCGCACAGGCCGACACCGCCCGCGCCAGCGCCCGCTACCAGCAATACAAGTCGATCGTGGACAGCGGTTCCGACAACGCCTTCAAGGATGCCGCCATATCGTCGGACCAGCCGAGCAGCTCGGTCATCGCGGGGCTCAAGACGCGCTATCTCGCGGTCACCAAGCGGCTGCAGGATGTGGAAGCCAATTTTGGTTCCCAGCACCCACAGGCCATAGCACTCGCCAAGGAGAAGGCCGACATATCCACGCAGATATTCGGCGAGCTGAAGCAGCTGACCGAAAGCTATCGCAACGAGTACGAAGTCGCCCTGGCGCGTGAGACGGCGCTCAGGGCCAATGTCGCTTCAGCTGCCGGCCAGAGCTCCCTCGACAACCAGACGCAGGTCAAGCTGCGTGAGCTGGACCAGCAGGCGACGGCACTCAGCACGCTCTATCAGACGTTCCTCAGCCGCTACGAGGAGGCCGCCCAGCAGCGGTCCTTCCCGGTCGGCAAGATCCGCATCATCTCGGACGCTTCAATGCCCTCGGGCGCGTCAAGCCCCCGCACGACCGTGGTGCTTGGCCTTTCCCTTGTGCTCGGCCTGCTGATGGGCGCGGGGTTCGGCGGCCTGAACGAGTTCAACGAGCGCTTTTTCAGGACCGGCGAGGACATTCGCGATCGCGTCGGCCTGAAATTCCTCGGCTATCTGCCGATGATCGGCAGCAAGCTCCGCAAGGACGAAAAACCGGCTGAAGGCGAGCCGGACACCAAGACCGCCAAATCATCGTCCGCCGCCGAAAGGCGGGCGCGAATGCGGGTGAGCGTGGATGCCCCGGCATCGATGTTCTCCGAGACGCTGCGCAGCGCCAAGATCGCCTTCGATGTGGTGATGGAAGGGCATGGCAGCCGGGTCATCGGCGTGATCTCGGTGCTTCCTGGTGAGGGAAAGTCGACGGTCGCGGCGAACCTGGCGGGTCTGCTTGCCGCCAACGGGTCGAAGACCCTGCTCATCGACGGCGATCTGCGCAACCCCGGCCTCAGCCGCGGCCTTGGCATGGAGGCCGAGCAGGGCCTGATGGAAGCGGTCGTGAATGGACAGACCTGGCAGTCCGTCGGCAAGATCGACCGGCAGACCAAGCTGGCGATCATCCCGGCTGTTGCGCGCGGTCATTTCTCGCATACGAGCGAGCTTCTCTCTTCGGCGGGAATGCGGCGTTTCATCGACAACGCCAAGGAAACGTTCGAATACATTGTCGTCGATCTGCCGCCGTTGGGTCCGGTTGTCGATGCCAAGGCCTTTGCTCCCCTTGTCGACGGCTTTGTGCTCGTCACCGAGTGGGGGCGCACGCCGCGCAACATGGTGCAGTCGATTCTGAGGTCGGAACCCTATATCGCCAACAAGATCGTGGGCGCCGTCCTGAACAAGGTCGATTTGAAGAAGCTGGCCAAATACGGCGCGATGGGCGGTTCCGAAAAATTCTTCGACAAATATTCGTCCTACTATCTGGAAAAGTCGGACGTGCGGGCGAAGGAAAATGTTTGAATCGCATGACCTCGGGGATCGATTCCCGAGGTCTTCGGCACGGCGGCAACCAGCCCGTCCTACAATCCGATACCACGCCCCTTCAGCGCCTCGGTGATTTCGTCGAGGATCACCGGGTCGTCGATGGTCGCCGGCATCGTCCACGCTTCCTTGTCGGCGATCTTCTGCATCGTGCCGCGCAGGATTTTTCCCGAGCGCGTCTTGGGCAGGCGCTTGATGGTCACAACCGTCTTGAAGGCGGCGACCGGGCCGATCCGCTCGCGCACCAGGCCGACCACTTCGCTTTCGATAGCACTGCTGTCGCGGGCGACGCCCGCATACAGCACGACAAAACCAAGCGGCACCTGGCCCTTCATCGCGTCGGCGATGCCGATGACGGCGCATTCGGCCACGTCTGGATGCGCGGCCAGCACCTCTTCCATGGCGCCCGTCGACAGGCGATGGCCGGCGACATTGATGATGTCGTCGGTGCGAGCCATGACGAACAGATAGCCGTCCTCATCGACCATGCCGGCATCCGCCGTCTTGTAGAAGCCGGGGAATTCTTCGAGATAGGCTTGGCGAAACCGATCGTCGGCATTCCATAGCGTCGGCAGGCAGCCGGCCGGCAGCGGCAGCTTGACCACCACATTGCCCAGCGTGCCGCGCGGCACTTCATGGCCGGCATCGTCGAGCACGCGGATGTCGTAGCCCGGCATCGGCACGCCGGGCGAGCCGTATTTCACCGGCAGCAGACCAAGGCCAGCCGGATTGATGGTCATCGGCGACCCGGTCTCGGTCTGCCACCAATGGTCGATCACCGGTACGTTCAGTTTCTGCTCGGCCCATTTGATGGTGTCCGGATCGGCGCGCTCGCCGGCGAGGAACAGCGTACGGAATTTCGACAGGTCGTATTGGGGGACGAACTCGCCCTTGGGGTCCTGTCCCTTGATCGCGCGGAAAGCCGTCGGTGCGGTGAACAGGGCGACGACACCATGCTCGGCGATGACGCGCCAGTAGGTGCCGGCGTCCGGCGTGCCGACCGGCTTGCCCTCGAACAGCACGCTGGTGCAGCCATGCAGCAGCGGTCCGTAGACGATATAGGAATGGCCGACCACCCAGCCGACGTCGGATGCCGCCCAGAACACTTCGCCCGGCTTGACGCCGAACTCGTTCTCCATCGTCCATTTCAGCGCGACCATATGGCCGCCATTGTCGCGCACGATGCCCTTGGGCTGGCCCGTCGTGCCGGATGTGTAGATGATGTAGAGCGGGTCGGTGGCAAGCACCGGCACACAGTCGACATTGGCGCCGGCGGCACGCTCTCGGGCGACGGCGTCGGCATAGTCGATGTCGAAATTTTCCTTCAGGTCGCAGCGCAGCTGGTCGCGCTGCAGGATCAGGCAGGCGTCCGGCTTGTGGCGGGAAATTTCGATGGCCTTGTCGAGAAGCGGCTTGTAGGCGACGATCCGGCCTGGCTCCAGGCCGCAGGATGCGGAGATGATCAGCTTCGGTCTGGCGTCGTCGATGCGGGTGGCAAGCTCATGCGAGGCAAAGCCGCCGAACACGACCGAATGCACCGCGCCGATGCGAGCGCAGGCCAGCATCGCGATGGCCGCCTCCGCCACCATCGGCATGTAGATGATGACACGGTCGCCCTTGCCGATGCCACGGTTCTTCAGCACCGAGGTCAGCGCGACGACCTCGCGTTTCAGCTCGGCATAGGTGAATTTCCTGACCGTTCCGGTGATGGCGCTGTCATGGATCAGCGCGATCTGATCGGCGCGTCCGCCCGCTACATGGCGGTCGATGGCGTTGAAGCAGGTGTTGCAGGTGGCGCCGGTAAACCAGCGTCCATAGACGCCGGCGCTCGCGTCGAACACCTTGTCGTGGGGCGAATACCAGTCGATGGCACCGGCCGCGTCCGCCCAGAACCTTTCCGGGTCGCGTTTCCAACCGTCATAGACCTCGTGATAGCGTGAAGCCATCCGCATCCTCCCCAGGACCATTGCCGTCTTGCCAATAGCCTATGCTGGTTTTTCCGGCGATGTCTTCCTGCATTTTCGTCTGGGACGGGCCAAGGTCGGGATATCCGTCCGGATTGCACACGCGCGCCATCGGGCGAACGCGTCACCCCATGACCCGATCGTAGGGATTGATTGCTGCGGTAATACCCGGTGCGCTGCTCGCGCTTTCGGCCGGAATCGCCAAGGTCGGCGCTTCCGCTTCACGGCGCATCGTCGGCTTTTCGCTTGATGGCAGCGCTTTCTTGATACCGGCGCGTCGAGGACCGACATCCGCACCGGCCGCGTCGGATGACTTTTGAAGTACACCGAAACTGGCGCCGCCGCTCCCAATCGCGCTCCGCCAGTAGGATGAAAGGCGATTGCTCTAGATCGGCATGGCCACAAGCATGAGGCCCAAGCCGCCGAAGATCAAAATTGCTGTCGCTAGCACTTTCCGATGGCGTTCGAAGGCCGTCGGAGCTCGCTCCCAATTGTAACGCATACGCTATCTCCCCAAGACAGGTGCCTTCCTTACCTTACTTAAGGGAAGGAAGGCAACGGCCTTGCCGGCCGATCCGCTTGCTGGTCACGCAGGATTGACGATTATTTCTGGGACGAATTCGTTCGCCAATTGGGGGGGCGGCAATCTTGCGACCGGGCAAGAAATAGTCGGAATGCAGAACTGCATGAGCCCGCGGGCCAGTCTTCACCGGCGGGCCGATAGACAGCGCGGCACCGCCGCGCTATCTGCATTTCGAGGGATACTGCATGGGGTGGGGTTGGTGATGGAAGTTGCCTCTGAAACGATTCTGCGGCTGGCGGACGACGCCTCCGTCCAGCACGTCGGCGACGGAGCCGTGGTGCTGCTGGCGCGCAGCGGCCAGCTCTATACTTGCAACGGCACGACCGAGGCGTTTCTCGACAAGGTGGATGGCGCGCGCAGCCTCGACCAGATCGTCGGCTTGCTCAGCGCCGAGTTCGAGGTCGACAAGGACACGCTCGACCAGGACATGGCGGCATTGGCCAGCGATCTGCTGTCGGAAGGTATTCTCGCCGCTCCGGGCGCGTGATGGCCGACGGACCGATCCTGCGTGCCCTGTTTCGCTGCCATGTGTGGGCAAGCGCGCGATTGATGCCGCTGCTGGTCGCCAATCGCAGTTTCGAGGCCGTGCTCAAATGGGCGCCGCTCAGTTCGCCGACCCTCTACCGGGGCCTGCCATCGTCTTACATCGTTTCAACGGTGAACCGCGCGGTCAGGCGTCCGTGGCTGATGCGTGACCGTAGATGCCTGCGGGAGGGTCTGCTTGCGCACCGGTTTCTTCGTTTTGCCGGCTTTGATCCGGAATTGCGCTTCGGCGTTGATCCGAAATCGATGCAAGCGCCGCGCATGGCCGCGCATTGCTGGGTTTGCCTCGACGGCAGGCCGGTGGTCAGCGACAGCCTTCCCGGAATGGTGGAAATCTACCGCCACCATGCCCATTCGGGAAAGGCGCGCGCGGCATGACCGGGCCGTCAGTCCAGGCCTGTTACGCTCTCAATGGGCAGGTCATCGGCATATCGGCCGAGCGTCCGGACCTTTGGCTGGACTTCGACAGGATGCTCGGCAGTCTGCGCATGGCCGCCTGTGCCGAACCGGGCTTTCACGTCCGCATTGTCGAGACGGCGCTCCTGCAGGAAACGCCGGGTGGATCTTTCGTCTTCGACGGCGAAGTGCCGGAGGACGGCCCGTGCCGCATGTTCCAGGACGGCGAGATCATTCATCTGGTCTTTCCCAGCCAGACGCTTTCGATCCATGGCAGCGAAGGCTGGGCTGAAATCCGCGTCCGTCCGGACACCAGGATCACCTGGACCGCGTGGATGCTGCTGCTTGACGCGGCACTGGATGCCGGCGGGCAGCACATGCTTCACACCGCTGGGTTGACGATGCCGGACCGGGACGCGATTGTGCTGATCCACGCGCCGAGCGGCACCGGCAAGACCACGACATCGCTAGCGCTTGCCTCGCAAGGATTCGGCATCTGTTCGGACGATGCGATGATCGTGACCGGAGCATCGGCGAAAGCGGGCGCCTGGGGCTTGCCGCGCCATGTGAAGATCCACCAGAAAACCGCCGAGATGCTTCCGTTTGTTTCGCCATGCCTTGGCACCTTGTGGGATAGCAATGGCGAGCAGGCGGTTTCGCTGGAACACCTGCGCGAGATCGTGCGGGTCGAGGATTCAAGCATCAGGCCGGTCATTGCCGTCCTCCATCTTGCGCGTTCGCCGGATAGCCAGAGCCGGCTTGTCGCCATGGCCAGAACCGATGCGATGGTGGCGCTGGCGGCGGACAATGTCAGGACCGGCATGACCGGCCTGCTGCCTTTGCAAAAGCGCCGGCTGTCGACGATCGCCAAACTGGTAACCGCCGTTCCGACCTACACGTTGGAAGTAGGCGCCAGTCCTGCCGATGCAGCGGCGCTGATCTCGGCTGCGTTGGCGGGGCAAGGTTAGACCGTTCAGGCGAAGCGCGGCCTGGGTTTGGCAAGCCTCTGGATCCAGCGGAAGGCGTCGCGGCGCAGGCGCGAGCGCATCTTGTCCCTGGAGTTGACGTTCAGCAGCGTATTCCCAGTGATCAGCCGCTGGGCTAAGCGGATGCCGAGATCGGGCTTGATCCGGCTGGCGAGTTCAAGCGCTCGTCTTTCGTCGAACAGCCTGCCGGTCACGTTGAGCACGGTCGCCAGTTCGAGTTCGATGCCGGTCATGCGGGCAGCATCGAGCAGACGCGCTTCGGCGTCCGGGGACCGCAGCGCGCGCACGCCTTGCAGCACGTCGACGCAAAGCTGCAGCCGATGGAATTTGTGCCCGCCGGCGGCGTGGACGATGGCGATCGTCAGCAGCGCTGCTGGCGTGTCGCTTGCCTCGCCGTCGATCGCACGCAATTCACGGTACCCCAGCGACAGCCGCCGCCGCATGCCGGTGTCATGCACGAGGTCGCCATGCAATTCGACCAGCAGGCTCGAATTCTCCTTTTCGAGCCATTTGAATTCCTGCAGCTCATAGGATTGGGCCTCGTCACCGCCAAGCTCGAAGCCGCATGCCGCGATGGTCCGGTTGGCGTCGGCCAAACGGGCCGGTTCGACGAGGATGTCGATGTCGGTAAACGGCCTGTCGGCGACATTGCGATAGAGCTTTCGCGCAAAGACCGGTCCCTTGACGATCCGCGCCGGAATGCCGTTGGCGGCGAGCGCCTTCATGATCCGGTCGCCGTGGTACTGCAACAGCATCGATTGGCCGGTGATGATCGTCGCCTTCTGGCGCAGGCCGTGCAACGTCGCCTGCAACGCCGCGTCCCTCGGCAAGTTCTCGTCACCGCGCTCCCGGAGTTTGCGCAGCATGACGGGCAGGGTGCCATGGAACTCCGCATTGGCCAGCAAGGCCGACAGGGTGTCGGCCGAATCAGTACTGTCGCCAACGATCAACGCTTCCGGATCGGCGTAGCGCAGCAGCAGCTTTTTGTTGGTCGGCGAAAGAGGAGGCAGCATTGTCCAGGCAGTTTCGTCAATGAGTGGGGTGTTCCAGAAAGAGGGTTGCAGAAAAGCGGAGCCGAAGCCAGAGCCGCTCTTGCGAGTGGGCGACGTATATGTTGATTTGCACTGATTGTTATTGGGCAAAGGGAATGGCATGAGCAAGAAAGCCTATCAAGCGCCGGTGCTACGCAAGGCAGGGAAATTGTCCGGCGTCACAGCTGTCTCCAATACGTCCCTTCCGGCAGGCTGACCGCAGTACCGTTGAGCCTGGCGCCCGACATTTCGAGGCCTTCCCAACTCACGTCGTTTGACAATGATATTCGATGCTACATGCCCCAGCGCAACGCGGGGGCATGGACTGGCGCGTCCCACAGGCTGGTCGTTTCTGCGTCAAGGATGGTCAACGTGATCGAGCATCCGGCCATGTCGAGCGAGGTCACATAGGAGCCGACTAGCGAGCGGGTTATGGTCACGCCGTGCTTCTCGAAAATTCGGCGGGCGCTGTTGTACATCAGATAGAGCTCCATCAGCGGCGTGCCGCCAAAACCGTTGACGAACAGCAGCGCCGGGCCTTTCGCCTTGTCGCCCAGATCGCCGATGATCGCGGCGCAGATTTCCTCGGCAATCGCATCGGCGCTTTTCAACGTGTCGCGTCGGCGACCGGGTTCGCCATGGATGCCGACGCCGAACTCCATCTCGCCTTCGCCGATGTCGAAAGTCGGCTTGCCCGCCGCCGGCACGGTGCCGCTGGTCAGCGCCACACCCATCGAACGGGTGGCCGCATTGACGCGGTCGCCCAGCGCTTTCAGCGGTGCCAGCGCCAGGCCATGCTCGGCCGCGGCGCCGACGATTTTTTCCACCACCAGCGTGCCGGCGACGCCGCGCCGGCCGGTCGTAAAGGATGAATTCTCGACGGCGACATCGTCATTGATCACCACCTGCAACACGCCTTCCGACATTTCGGCGGCCATGTCGAAATTCATGACGTCGCCCTCATAGTTCTTGACGATGAACAGGCAGCCGGCGCCGGTATTGACGGCCGCCGCCGCCGCCAGCATCTGGTCGGGCGTCGGCGAGGTGAACACCTGGCCGGGGCAGGCGGCATCCAGCATGCCGTGGCCGACGAAACCGCCATGCAGCGGCTCGTGGCCGGAGCCGCCGCCGGAGATCAGCGCCACCTTGCCCGACCGCAAGCTCTTGCGGCGGATGAATTTGTGCTCGTCACCAAGCACAAGGATGTCGGCATGGGCGGCAACGAAACCGTCGAGGCTCTCGGTCAGCACCGTGTCCACCGAATTCATAAATTTCTTCATGGTGTCCTCCCAAACAACCCGGCAAGAAATATTCAGCTGCCACCCTTGCCGGTGATGCTGGTAATCTTCTGGATGAAGTCATTCA